>NZ_BAABIC010000025.1:0-113364 GCF_039542425.1 Pseudonocardia yuanmonensis | reverse complement strand
TCGGCGAACCACTCGACACCTCGGCGCTGATCCAGCCGCGGTGCGAGCCGGAGATCGTGTTCACCCTCGGCCGGGACCTGCAGGGCGCACACGTCACCGCAGCCGACGTCGTCGCCGCCTCCTCGGGCGTGGCGGTCGGGATCGAGGTCCTCGACTCCCGGTTCGTCGACTACGGCTTCACCATGGCCGACGTCGTCGCCGACAACACCTCCGCGAGCCGGTTCGTCGTCGGCACCCCCGTCACACCCACGGGGATCGACCTGCGCCTGGTCGGAGTCGTGCTGGAGAAGAACGGGCAGGTGGTCGCCACCGCCTCCGGCGCGGCCTCCCTCGGCCACCCCGCCGCCGCCGTCGCCTGGCTCACCCGACAACTCGCCGCCGACGGCGAAGGCCTCGCCGCCGGGCAGATCGTCCTCTCCGGCGGGCTCACCGCCGCGGTCCCGGTCGGCCCCGGCGACGTCATCACCGCCTCGATCGACCGACTGGGCGCGATCGAGCTCGCCTGCCGCTGAGCCGTCGGTCGACCTGGGCCGGGTCCCGCTCAGCGCAGGCGGTCCGCCGTGTTCGCCAACGCCGGCTCCCGCAGCGCCCGCGGCCGCGCGGCGCGCTCGCCGAGTGGAACGCACACCGCAGTGTGTCTGGTCGGTTGCCGACCTCCGAGATCAGTGCGCCCGTGGGGCTGCGCTCCGGCGCTACCGGGCCGAGCGGGTGGTCACCGGCGTCGGGTTGCGGAAGAGGTCGAGGACCGGGCAGTGCGCGTCCACGGCGTCCTTCAGCCGGCGGTAGTCCTCCGCCGAGGCCGGACCCTGCAGGTCGACGACCAGGCGCACCTCCCCGAACCCGGCCCGGACGGCGTCGTCGAGGCCGAAGAAGCCGCGCACGTCGAGATCTCCCTTGACCTCCACCGTGACGTCGTCCAGCGGGACGCCCAGCTTCGCGGCCCAGAACCGGTAGGTCACGACCTGGCAGGACAGCAGCGCGGCGAGGGCGAACTCGACGGGGTTGGGCGCCGCGTCCCCGCCCCCGAGGGCCGGCGGCTCGTCGACGACGACCTCGTGCCGCCCGATGCGGATGTCCGTACGGACCCCGTCGGCGCCCGATCCGGTGGCGCGGAACAGGGCGGCCGCCTTGTCGACGTCGTCGGCGACCGCGGCCGCGGTGGCGTCGACGACCGCGACGAGGGCCTCGTCGCGCGTGGTCTGCGTGCTGGTCATCAGAGATGTCCTTTCCTCGGGAACGGTGGGTCAGGCGGCGTCGGTGGCGTGCCGGCGTCCGGCGATGGCCCCGAGCAGGTCGCGGGTGTAGTCCTCGCGCGGATCGGTGAAGAGCTCCTCGGTCGGCCGCAGCTCCAGCAACCGGCCCTCCCGCATCACGCCCACGCGGTGGGCGATCCGCCGGACCACCGCGAGATCGTGCGAGATGAACAGGTAGGTCAGTCCCTGGTCGGCTCGCAGCTCCTCCAGCAGGGCCAGGACCTGCGCCTGCACCGAGACGTCCAGGGCGGACACCGGCTCGTCGCACACCACCAGGTCCGGGGACAGGGCCAGCGCCCGCGCGATGGCGATGCGCTGCCGTTGTCCCCCGGAGAGCTCGGCGGGCTTGCGGGCGAGCACGGACGCCGGCAGGGCGACCCGCCCGACGAGCTCGGCCGCGCGGGTGCGTCGCTGCGCGGGGCTGCCCACGGCGAAGGCACGCAACGGCTCGGTGACGACCTCCTCGACCGAGAAGCGCGGGTCGAGGGAGGCGTAGGGGTTCTGGTAGACGAGCTGCGCGCGCCGGCGCAGCTCCCGCCACGCACGCCCCTTCACCCGCGTGATGTCGGCGCCGTCGAACCGGATCTCGCCGGCGGTCGGGTCGGCCAGCCGCAGCACGAGCCTGGCGGTCGTCGACTTGCCCGAACCGGACTCCCCCACCAGCGCGAGCGTCTCGCCGCGGGCGATGTCGAAGGAGACGTCGTCGACCGCGCGCAGCACGCCGCGCCTCCCCTGCACCCGGGGCAGCGGGAAGTCCTTGGTCAGGCCGCTGACCTGCACGATCGGCCGGCCGCTCGGCTGCGGCGGGATCCGGGGCGCGGACAGTGGGGACAGGCCGGGCGCGGCCGCGACGAGCGTGCGCGTGTACGGGTCGGCCGGGTCGGCGAGGATCCGGTCGACCGGACCCTCCTCCACGATCCGTCCGCCGGCCATGACGACGACCCGGTCGGCCCGGTCCGCCGCCACCCCGAGGTCGTGCGTGATCAGCAGCATCGCGGTGCCGGTCTCGGCGCGCAGCGTGTCGAGGTGGTCGAGGATCCGCTGCTGCACCGTGGCGTCCAGGGCGCTCGTCGGCTCGTCCGCGATGATCAACCCGGGCCGGGCGGCGATAGCGATGGCGATCAGCACCCGCTGCCGCATGCCGCCGGAGAGCTCGTGCGGGTACTGCCCCGCCCGCACCTCGGGGTCGGGCAGCCCGGCCCTGGCCAGCAGCTCCACCGCCCGCAGCCGTGCGGTGCGCTTGTCGGCGAGGCCGTGCACCCGCAGCACCTCGCCGACCTGCACGCCGATGCGCTGCACGGGATTGAGCGAGACCGTCGGGTCCTGCGGCACCAACCCGATGCGGCGGCCGCGGACCTCGCGGAAGGCCTTCTCGGACAGGCCCGCCAGCTCGGTGACGTCCGTGGAGCCGCGCAGCCGGATGCTCCCCCCGTCGATCGTGCCGTTGGCCGGCAGCAGCCCGATGACCGCCTGGGCCAGGGTCGACTTGCCGGACCCGGACTCGCCGACGACCGCGACGACCTCGCCCTCCCCCACCGTGAGCGAGGCCCCGCGCACGGCATGGATGTGCCCGCCCGAGATCCGATACCCCACGTCGAGGTCGGTGACCTCCAGGACCGGGCCGCTCGCACCACTCATCGGGCCCCGCTCCATTCCCCGTCGAGCGCCCGGGAGATCCGGTTCACCGACAGCACGGTCGCGGCGATCGTCAGGCCCGGCATGGCGCAGAGCCACCACGAGGTCGCCAGGTAGTTGCGCCCCTCGGCGATCAGAGAGCCCCATTCGGGGGCCGGCGGCGGGGCGCCGTAGCCGAGGAAGGACAGCGAGGACACGGCCAGGATCGCGAGCCCGAACTCGAGCACCGCGAGCACGAGGACCGGGCCGGCGGCGTTGGGCAGCACGTGCCGCCACAGCGTGACGTACCAGCGGGTGCCGACGGACCGGGCTGCCTCGACGTAGGTCGACCGGCGGATGCGCATCGTCTCCGCCCGCATGACCCGGGCGAAGCTCGCGACACTCGCCACGCCCACGGCGATCGCCACCTTGACCGTGCCGTAGCCCAGCGCGGTGATCAGCGCCAGGGACAGCAGGATCGCGGGAATCGACAGCAGCACGTCGACCACCCGCATCAGCGCCTCGTCGACCCAGCGGCCGACGAACCCGGCGAGCAACCCCAGCAGCCCGCCGACGAGCAGCGCCACCGCCACCGCGATCACGGTGGCCTGCAGGGACAACGACGCCCCGTGCACCACTCGGGTGTAGACGTCCCGGCCCAGGTAGTCCGTACCGAAGAGGTGCGCGGCGCTCGGCGGGCGCAGCTTCTCGGCGACGACGCCGATGTTCGGGTCCCCCGGCGCCAGCACACCCGGCGCGAACGCCGCCACCAGCACGAGGAGCACCACGAGGGAGGCGACGACGAGGCCGGGCCGGTGCCCGAGGAAGCGCAGCACGCGGTGCAGGCGCTCCCGCCGGGTCGGCGGCGTGGGCAGCGCGACGGACGACCCGGGCGCGGTGCCGGACGAGTCGGGAGGGCCCTCCCGGATCAGCAGCTCGGTCACGATGTCGCGGGCACCCCCTCGGCGATCCTCGGGTCGAGGACCGGGTAGATCAGGTCGACCAGCAGGTTCACGCCGACGAACACCAGGGACGCGAACAGCACGATGCCCTGGACCAGCGGGATGTCCTGCACGCCGACCGCCTGCACGGTGAGCCGGCCGAGTCCGGGCCGGGTGAACACCGTCTCGACGACCACGGTGCCGGCCAGGAGGTTCCCGGCGACGTAGCCGAGCACCGTCAGGGCCGGGATGGCGGCGTTCTGCAGGGCGTGGCGCAGGTGGATCGCCGCCCGCCCGGCGCCCTTGGCCCGCGCGGTCTGGACGTACGGCTCGTCGAGCACCGTGGTCAGGCTCTTGGCGAGCACCTGCGCGAGCAGCGCCCCCATCGGCAGCCCGAGGGTGATCGACGGCAGCACGAGCGCCGGGAAGCCCGACGCCCCGACCGACGGGAGCCAGCGCAGGCCGAACGCGAAGATCTGCACCAGCATCAGGCCGACCCAGAACACCGGCAGCGACACCGCGAGCGAGGGCAGCGCCATCAGCAGCTGCCGCAGCCAGCGCTGCGAGGTGTACGTCGCGGCGATCGCGAGGCCGCCGCCGAGCACCACCGCGACGAGCAGCCCGCCGAGCGCGATCTGCACGGTCGGCGGCAGCGCCTCCAGGATGGCCGACCGGACCTCCTGCCCGTTCTGGATCGACGCACCGAGGTCGCCGTGCAGCGCCGCCCACAGCCGCGTGCCGTACTGCACGATCAGCGGCTTGTCGAAGCCGTACCGGGCCTTCAGCGCCTCGATCTGCTCCGGGGTCAGCGGTTCGCCGTCGAGCCCGCCGCTGGCCATGGTGGTGACCGGGTCACCGGGTAGCAGGTAGAGCACGACGAAGCTCACCGTGTACGCCGCCCACAGGACCGCGACCGCGGTCCCGAGGCGCCGGAGCAGGTAGCGGGGCAGGGTCCCGGTCATCTAGTTCGACTTCCAGGCGTCGTGGAGCTGGATGCGGGAGGAGGCGTCGAACGTCACGCCGTGCACGTTCGAGGCCACCGCGAGCACCGTGGTGAGCTCCGCGACCGGCACGTAGAAGCCCTGCGCGACGAGCTCCTGCTGGGCCTGCGCGACGATCTGCGTGCGCTTCGCCGGGTCCGGCTCGGCGGCCTGCTGCTGCAGCAGCGGCTCCAACGGGCTCTGCGGCACGCGGTAGTAGTTCGCGCCGGCCGTGGAGAAGGAGCTGCGCAGGATGTCCGGGTCCGCGCGGGTCAGGTTGCCCCAGATCGCGACGAAGTCGCCCGAGGACTGGATCGTCGGGAACTGGGCGATCGGGAACTCCTGGACCTGGAGGTCGATTCCGGCGGCCTTGGCCTGCTGCTGGATCAGCTCGAGGCTCGGCTTGTTGGTGCCCGCGTTGTTCGCGAAGGACAGCGGGAAGCTCAGCCGCTGCCCGTCCTTGACCCGGATGCCGTCAGGACCCGGGGCCCAGCCCGCAGCGTCGAGCGTGGACCTGGCCTTCTCCAGGTCGAACCCGAGGTCGGCCGAGTCGTCCGCGTACGACGGCGTGGTGGAGGCGAGCACACTCGTCGCCGGCTTGGTCTGCGAGGTGTAGACCGCCCCGACGACCTCCTGCCGGTTGATCGCCAGTGACAGGGCCTGCCGCACCGCCGGGTCGGAGACGATCGGCTTCGTGAAGTTGAAGCCGATGCCGAAGGTGATGCCGGGGTTGGAGCGGGCGAGCAGCTGCGCGCCGGCGCCGGTCAGCGGGGCCTCGTCCTGCTGGCCGATGCTGCCGATCGCGTCGACCTCGCCGGACTGCAGGCTGCCGGTCCGCACACCGGACTCGGGCACGATCCGGAACTCGACGGTGTCGAGGTAGGCCTCGCCCTGGTGGGCGAACAGCGCCGAGCCCCAGTTGTAGCCGGGCCGCTTCGCCAGCGTGAGCGAGGCGTTCTTCACGTAGTTCTGGACGGTGAACGGACCGGAGCCGATCACCGAGGCGCAGCGCTCGTCGTCGGACTTCGCGACGGTCGCCGGGGACAGGATGCCCAGGCTGTGGGTCGAGGTGCCCTGCAGGAACTGCACGGTGGGTCGGCTGAAGGTCACGGTGAACTGCGTGGGGCTCTGGACCGTGGTGCCCTGGTAGCCCGCCAGGTAGCCCTTGGGCAGTGTGCTGCGGGCGCCGAGCTGCGGGATCCGGTCGAAGTTGGCCTTGACCGCGTTGGCGTCGAGCGGGGTGCCGTCGGAGAAGGTCACGCCGTCCCGCAGGGTGAACGTGTAGCTCTTCGCGTCGGGCGAGGTCTGCCAGGAGGTCGCGAGCCAGGGCCTGAGCTCCCCGGTCTGCGGGTCCTGGTCGGTGAGCGAGTCGACGACCTGGCGCAGCGAGTAGACGGTGTCGTTGCTGGCGACCTGCTGCGGATCGACGCACCCCTGGTCGCTGGAGACGGCGAAGCGCAGGGTGCCGCCGGGCTGGGGCGGGCCGGCGTCGGCGGTGCTGCCTCCGGAGCCGCCGCAGGCGGCCAGCACGACGGCGGCGGCGAAGAGCAGGGCCGGGAGGAGCAGCCGGCGTGGTCTGACGGTCATCGGGGTCCTTCGTGGGAGGGGCACCGGAGGACCGGCGGGCGTGCCGGTCCTCCGGTGCAGGTGGGAGCGGAGGGCTCGAGGAGGGTCGAGCGGGTCAGGAGGCGGGACGGACGGCGCCGCGGACGGCGGCGTGCGGTTCGCCGAGACCCGCGGGCGGGCGCAGGCCGAGGTTCTCCCGCAGCGTGGAACCGGTGTAGCGATCCCGGAGGACACCGCGGTCGCGCAGCAGCGGGACCACCTTCCCGACGACCTCGTCGAGACCGGCAGGACTCACGTACGAGCCGAGGATGAAGCCGTCGACCGCGTCCTCCTGGACGTACCGGTCGATCTCGGCGGCCACCTGCGCGGGCGTGCCGACGAACACGGCCCGGTCGAACGCGTGCGTGACGACCTCGCGCAGCGACCAGCCGTGCTTGCGGCCGAGCGCGCGCCAGGCCTCGGCCGTGGCGTGCGCGTCCTGCGTGAGCGGCGCGCGCCCGCGGATCCACTTCGGTGCGTGGGGGGTGGGCTCGAGGTCGGGCACCGGCCCGTCCGGGTCGACCTGGGAGAGGTCGCGGTTCCACACCATCTCGGCCAGCACGATCGCGGTGAACGGGTCGACCTGCCGGCTGCGGACGTCCCGGTGCCGGTCGCGGGCCTCGGCCTCGGTGTCGCCCAGGATCACCGACGCCGACGGTAGGATCTTGACCTGGTCGGGGTCGCGCCCGAACCTCGCGACGCGGGCCTTGACGTCGGCGTAGAAGGCCCTGGCCTCGTCGAACTTCTGGTAGCGGGAGAAGATCGCGTCGGACCGGGAGGCGGCGAAGTCACGTCCGGCGGGCGACTCCCCCGCCTGCAGCACCACCGGATGCCCCTGCGGGCTGCGCGGTGTGCTGAAGCGACCGGCGATGTCGAACTGCCGGCCACGGAAGGCGAAATCGCCCACCTGCCCGTCGCGCAGGAACCGTCCGCTCGCCGGGTCGGCCACGACGGCGTCGGACCCCCAGGAGTCCCACAGCGCGCGAACGGCGTCGAGGGTCTCCCCCGCCCGCTCGTACCGCTGCGAGTGCTGCAGGAACCCGCCCCTGCGGAAGTTCTCGCCGGTGTCCGCGTCCGAGCTGGTCACGACGTTCCACGCGGCCCGCCCGCCGGACAGGATGTCCAGCGTCGCGAACTTCCGGGCCAGCTCGAAGGGCTCGTTGAAGGTGGCGTTGATCGTGCCGGCGAGCCCGATGTGCTCGGTCACGGCGGCCAGCGAGGCCAGGACCGTGAACGTGTCCGGCCGCCCGACGACGTCCTGGTCGAAGACCTGCCCGCCGCGGGTCCGCAGCCGCAGCCCCTCGGCGAGGAACAGCAGGTCGAAGGTGCCGCGCTCGGCGGTGCGCGCCCAGTGCTCGTACGAGGCGAAGTCGATGTGGCTGCCCGACGCCGGGTCGCTCCACACGGTGTCGTGGTTGACGCCCGGGAAGTAGGCCCCGAGGATCACCTGCCGCTTCCGGGTGCGCTGTGCCGATGGTTCGCTCACGTGCTCGCTCACGCCGCCACCCCGGCGTACCGGTTCGCCGGCCGTTCCAGCCCGACGCGTTCGCGCAGCGTCCCGGGTTCGTAGGCGGTGCGGAACAGGCCCCGCCGCTGCAGCTCCGGGACCAGCCCGTCGACGATCGCGTCGAGATCGGTGGGCAGCACGGCCGGCCGCAGCCGGAACCCGTCGATCCCTTCGTCCCGCCAGGACTCCAGGAGGTCGGCGAGCGCGGTCGGGGTGCCGGCCAGCACCGCGGCTTCGGAGCACAGCGGGCTCCGCTCCTCGAGCCGCCGCAGCCGGGCGTGGGCCGCGTCGGCGTCGGCGTCGAGGACCACGACGAGATCGGCGAGCACCCTCAGCGGCGGCAGCGTGCGCCCGACCGTGTGCTGGGCGGCGCGGATCTCCCCGAGGATCGCCGGGATGTCGGCGGCTCCCTGCGGCGTGGTGAACACGACGTCCGCGGCGCGGGCGGCCAGCTCGTACGCCGCCCGGGCGTGGGCGAGCGCCACGACGAGCGGCTGGCCCTGCGGCGGCCGCGGCACGATGCCGGGCCCGCGCACCGCGAAGAAGCGCCCCTCGAAGTCGATCGTGTGCACCTTGTCGCGGTCGAGGAAGCGGTTCGTGGCGGCGTCGCGAATCTCCGCGTCGTCCTCCCAGCTGTCCCACAACCGCCGGACGACCTCGACGGCGTCGGCCGCCTCGTCGAACAGGTCCTGGACCGCGGCCGCGGTCCCCGGTGTGCCGAGCGTCTCCCGCCGGATCTCGGGCAGCGTGCGGCGCCCGAAGTGCCGCGCCTCGTCGGCGCGCGCCGAGGTCTGCACGCGCCAGCCGGCCCGGCCGTGGCTGTCGTGGTCGAGCGTGGAGATCGCCGAGGCGATGTGGAAGGGCTCGGTGTGCGTGGTCGTGACGGTCGGGACGAGCCCGACGTGGCGGGTCAGCGGCGCGACGAACGCGGCGACCAGCTCGGCGTCGAGCCGCCCCCGGACCTGGTCGGTGCGGCGGTCGGCGGCCCCGAGGTGGTCGCCGGACTGCAGGCCCAGGGCGTCCTCGATCGTGACCAGGTCGAGCAGGCCGCGCTCGGCGGCGCGGGCCAGGGCCGCCCAGTAGCGGGCGGTGAAGAGCAGATCGGGGCGGGCGCCGGGCTCGCGCCAGGCGGCGGGGTGCCAGCCGGCGCCGTCGAGCGCGACGGCCAGATGGATGGGGGCCATGCGGGCAGACCTCTCCTGCGGGAGAAGGGACGGGGATCGGGTCCTCGTCAGGCCCGACAGCCCGCGCTGGCCGTGCGCAGGAGATCCACGTGGCGCCGCCGCACCCCGAGAAACATCGCTCCTCCATCGCTCCCGGCTGTAGCACCCGCACCCGTCGGACGGGGGGTTGCTGCGGCGTCGTCGAGCCGGGTCTCTCGGCCGCTCTGGATGGTGTGGCCCCGTGGGCCGGAGCCACTGTAGGGATCAGCACGGCCCGTCCGTCAATACTCCGGGTGACATCTGTGATCAGCGACGCCGAAACCCGACCGACGTGTCCGGACACCGGATCCGGTGCTCTCGCCAGGCGAAACACAGTCGGCCCCGGGAACCACAAAGGACCGGACAACGACACGGCGGCGCCACGTCGGGCTCCTCTGATCACCCGACCGCGGTTACGGTGACTCACCGCCGGCACCGGTTCCCCGTGCCCTCTCGCGACGACCGGCAACGGCGTCGTCCACCGATCCGGTCCGATCCCTCTCCGGCCGTCCCCTCAGGAGCTGCCCCATGCGCTTCCAGGTCCTCGACATCGTCCCGCACGCCCCGCACCCGGTCACCGGCGAGATCATCTCCGTGCACGAGCGGCTCGAGCGGGTCGTGGAGAACGCCGTCCTCGCGGAACGGCTCGGCTTCGACTCCTACGCCGTCGGCGAGCGGCACGCCGGCGAGTTCGTCTCCTCCGCCCCGACCGTGCTGCTCGGCGCCCTGGCCCAGGCCACCGACCGGATCCTGCTCAGCACCGGGGTCACCGTGCTGTCCCTGCTCGACCCCGTCCGCGTGGCCGAGGACTACGCGACCGTCGACCAGCTCTCCGGCGGGCGGCTGGAGATCGTGATCGGGAAGGGCAACGAGGACAGGCACTTCCCGCTGTTCGGCCTCGAACTGGCGAAGCAGTACGAGTACCTCACCGAGAACCACGAGCTCCTGCGCCGGCTGCTGCGCGAGGAGGACGTGTCGTGGACCGGCGTGCACCACCACGACCTCCACGGCGTGACGACCCACCCGCGGCCCTTCGACGGGCCCTTCCGCATCTGGCACGGGTCGGCCACCTCCACCGCCGCCGTCGACCTCGCCGCGAAGTGGGGCGACCCGATCTTCACCGCCAACGCCCTGCAGCCGCGGGAGAACTACCTGGTCCTGATCGACCGCTACCGCGAGCAGCTCGAGGCGCACGGGCACGACCCCGCCGTCGGGTACGTCGGGTCCGGATCCGGCGGACTGTTCCTCGCCGACTCCGACGAGCAGGCGATCGCGGAGTACCGGCCGATCTACGAGGCCCAGGCGGCCACGCTCGCCGCGGCGCACGCGGGCGACCCGCGCAGGGGCAAGACCATGTCCTTCACGACGATCGAGGAGGCCGTCGCCCACGGCCCCGCGCTGGTCGGGACCCCGGAGCGAGTCGCCGCGAAGATCCTCGACTACCACAAGTCCTACCGGCACGACGTCCAGTCGGTCTCGGTCAACCCGGTGCTGCCCTACCCGCAGCAGCAGGAGGTGCTGACCCGCTTCGCCGAGGAGGTCGTGCCGCTGGTCCGCCGCGAGGTGTCCACCACGTTGTGGGGGCCGCACGACCCCGGCCGCGCCCGGGGTCTGACCCTCCACTGAGGTCACGCTCGCGCGGACGCCTGCACGGACGCCCGCGTCGACGTGTATCGCGTCCTCGGTCTCGAGGGGCGAGGCACAGGTTCCTCGTGCCTGCTGCGATACCCACTCCACCGCCGAAACAGGATCGACACGGGCCGGGAGGCCGGCTGTTACACACGCGATGTTTCCTCATGCGCGACGAAGGTTCATGACGCGAGACCTCAGGTCTCGTGCCCCCGCGCGAGGAGCCGCGATGGACGCAGCAAGTACGGCTTGGATCCTGGCCGCCACCATGGGCGTGAGCCTCATGGTCCCCGGGCTGGCCCTGTTCTACGGCGGCTCGGCGCCTCCGGCGCGATCATGTTCCTGATCCGCACCTACCTCGTCTCCCTCGACGAGCTCGCACGCGGGCCCGCGTGGCGGGAGCGGTTCGGCCGCGTGCTCGCCGAACCGCCCGAGGACATGGCCGACTACAAGGGTCTCGTCCGTCACCGCGACGCCGCCGCCCGCTGGCTGCTCGACACCTGATCCCGAGGTCGCGCACGCCACAGGGCGGCGCCTTCGCACGTCTTCCATGTTTCCCGCACAGAGACTATGTTTCTCAATGCGACACGATGAAGGGACCACGCCGATGGCCACCGACACCTCCACCCTCCCCCGCACCGAACCGGTATCCCCCGTGCCGGCCGCGGCGCCGTCGCTGGCCGAGCGGGCCCGGGCCGACGGGGTCCGCTTCCTGCTCGCGCTGTTCGTCGACCTGACCGGGAAGCCGTGCGCCAAGCTCGTGCCGGTCGAGGCCGCGGACGAGCTGCAGCACGAGGGCGTCGGGTTCGCCGGCTACGCCGTCGGCGCGATCGGGCAGCAGCCGTGCGACCCGGACCTGATCGCGATCCCGGACCTGGACAGCTACACCCCGCTGCCCTGGGTGCGCGAGGGGCTGGCGCTGGTGCACTGCGACCCGCACGTCGAGGGCCGCGCCTGGCACTTCGCCCCGCGGGTCATCCTCAAGAAGCTCCTCGCCGAGGCGAAGGCCCGGCAGCTGGAGCTGTTCGCCGGCGCCGAGGTCGAGTACTTCCTCGTCAACCGCAACGAGGACGGGGTGTTGGTACCGGCCGACGGCAAGGACGTCGAGGCCCGGCCCTGCTACGACGCCCGCGGCCTGACCCGCATGTACGACCACCTGACCGGCATCTCGGCGGCGATGAACGCGCTCGGGTGGGGCAACTACGCCAACGACCACGAGGACGCCAACGGCCAGTTCGAGCAGAACTTCGCCTACTCCGACGCGCTGACCACCGCGGACCGGGTCATCACCGCCCGCTACCTGATCTCGATGCTCGCCGAGCAGCGCGGGATGACCGCGACCTTCATGCCCAAGCCGTTCGCCGACCGCACCGGCTCCGGCATGCACCTGCACCTGTCGCTGTGGCGCGACGGCGAGTCGCAGTTCCCGGACGCCGAGGACCCCCGGGGCCTCGGGCTCTCCCCGCTCGCCTACCGGTTCCTCGGCGGCATCCTCGAGCACGCCCCGGGCATGCAGGCCGTGTTGGCGCCCACCGTGAACTCCTACAAGCGCACCGGGGCCACCTCGACCCGGTCCGGCGCGACCTGGTCCCCGCGCCGGGCCACCTACGGCGGCAACGACCGCACCCACTTCGTGCGGATCCCCGACCACCACCGCATCGAGCTGCGCGGCGGGGACGGCTCGGCCAACCCCTACCTGGCGCTCGCCGCCGCCCTCGCCGCCGGGCTCGACGGCATCGCCCGCGACGTCGACCCGGGTGCGCCCGGCACCGGCCCGGACGCGATCGTGCGGCCCGAGCTGCCGCCCACGCTGCTGCACGCGGTCGAGGCCCTGAGCGCCGACCCGGTCGTCATCGGCGGGCTCGACGCCGCCGGGCCCGGTGTCGCGGAGTACTTCGCCGCGCTCAAGCGCGAGGAGTTCTTCGACTGGCACGGCACCGTCGGCTCCTGGGAGCACGACCGGTACCTCACCGCCTTCTGACCCCTTCACCCCACGAGAGAGGAGACGGCCCGTGTGCGGGATCGTCGGACTCCACCTGCGCGACCCCGAGCTGTACCCGCAGCTCGGCCGCCTGCTGGAGACCATGCTGTGCCAGGTCGTCGAGCGCGGCCCCGACTCCGCCGGGGTCGCCGTCTACGGTGACCGCCGCCGCTGCCCCGAGGGCCACGCCGCGGTGTCGGTCCTGGTTCCCGCCGGCACCGACTTCGGCGTGCTGGGTCTGCCGGAGCTGCTGGTGACCGAGGCCGGGGACACCACGGTCCTCGCCGCTCCGGTGTCCCCCGACGCCCTGGTCGCCGCCGTGCGCGCCGCACTCCCGCAGGCCACCGTCGTCGGCTCGGGTACCGACCTGACCGTCTACAAGGGCGTCGGGCACCCCCGCGAGCTGGCCGGCGTCTACGACCTGGCGAACGCGCAGGGCTGGCAGGGCCTGGCGCACACCCGGATGGCCACGGAGTCCGCGGTCACCCCGGAGGGCTGCCACCCGTTCTCGGTCGGCCCCGATCAGTGCCTGGTGCACAACGGCTCGTTCGCCAACCACGCCACGATCCGCCGCGAGCTGATCGCGGCCGGGCACGTGTTCGACTCCGAGAACGACTCCGAGGTCGGCGCCCGGTTCGTCGCCGACCGGCTGGCGCAGGGCGAGGACCTGGACAAGGCGCTGCGGCTGGTCTGCGAGCGCTTCGACGGCTTCTACACCCTGCTCGTCACCAGCGCGGACGGGTTCGCCGTGGTCCGCGACGCCATCGCCTGCAAACCCGCGATCATCGCCGAGACCGACCGCTGGGTCGCCATGGCCTCGGAGTTCCGCGCGCTGGCCGACCTGCCCGGGATCTCCGACGCCCGCATCTACGAGCCCGAGCCCGAGCGTGTCTACGCGTGGCGGCGCACCACCATCCGCAGCGAAGGAGCGAGCGCGTGACCGCGACCGTCGAGTCCACCCAGGCCCCTGCCGTCGTCGATCTCGCCACGACGTCGGTCCGCGAGCTGAACGCCGAGCTGCACGCGCCGAAGGCCACCCACTACGCCGTGCACCACCCGCAGGGAGCGCACGCCATCGCCGCCGGCGTGGCCACCCCGATCACCGTCGACGTCCACGGGCACGCCGGCTACTACGCCGCCGGGATGAACGACGGCGGCACGATCACCGTGCACGGCAACGCCGGGACCGGCGTCGCGGAGAACATGATGTCCGGCCTGGTGCGGGTCACCGGGGACGCCTCGCAGTCCGCGGGCGCGACCGCCCACGGCGGGCTGCTGGTCATCGAGGGCTCGGCGTCGATGCGCTGCGGGATCTCGATGAAGGGCGTGGACATCGTCGTCGGCGGCGACATCGGCCCGATGAGCGCCTTCATGGCCCAGGCCGGACGGCTCGTGGTCTGCGGCGACGCGGGCGCCGACCTCGGCGACTCGATCTACGAGGCACGGCTCTACGTCCGCGGCTCCGTCGCCTCCCTCGGCGCCGACTGCATCGAGAAGGAGATGCGCGACGAGCACCGCGCCGAGCTCGGCGAGCTGCTCGCCGCCGCCGGCCTCCCGCACGATCCGGCCGAGTTCCGCCGCTACGGATCCGCCCGCCGGCTCTACCACTTCACCTCGGGGAACACGTACTGATGATCGATCCTGCCCAGACGAATCCTGCGCTGCGCGAGTCGGCCACCTTCGACCGCGCCACGATCGCCGGCATCCAGCGCGCCGCCGCGACCGGCGTCTACGACATCCGCGGCTGGGGCGCCAAGCGGCCCCTGCCGCACTTCGACGACCTGCTCTTCCTCGGCGCGTCGATGTCCCGGTACCCGCTGGAGGGCTATCGGGAGCGCTGTGACACCGACGTCGTCCTCGGCGACCGCAACGCCAGGTACCCGCTGCACCTCGACATCCCGGTCACCATCGCCGGCATGAGCTTCGGCGCCCTGTCGGCACAGGCCAAGGAGGCCCTGGGCCGCGGCGCGTCCGAGGCGGGCACCTCGACCACCACCGGCGACGGCGGCATGACCCCCGAGGAGCGCGGCCAGTCCAAGCACCTCGTCTACCAGTACCTGCCCTCGCGCTACGGGATGAACCCGACCGACCTGCGCAAGGCCGACGCCATCGAGATCGTCCTCGGCCAGGGCGCCAAGCCCGGCGGCGGCGGCATGCTGCTCGGCCAGAAGATCTCCGACCGGGTCGCCGCGATGCGGACCCTGCCCGCGGGCATCGACCAGCGCTCCGCCTGCCGCCACCCCGACTGGACCGGCCCGGACGACCTCGCCATCAAGATCCTCGAGCTGCGGGAGATCACCGACTGGGAGAAGCCGGTCTACGTGAAGGTGGGCGCGTCGCGCACCTACTACGACGTCAAGCTCGCCGTCGCCGCGGGCGCGGACGTGGTCGTCGTCGACGGGATGCAGGGCGGCACCGCCGCGACCCAGGAGGTGTTCATCGAGAACGTCGGCATCCCCACCCTCGCCGCGATCCCGCAGGCCGTGCAGGCGCTGCAGGAGCTGGGGCTGCACCGCACGGTCCAGCTGATCGTCTCCGGTGGGATCCGCACCGGCGCGGACGTCGCGAAGGCGATGGCCCTGGGCGCCGACGCGGTCGCGATCGGCACCGCCGCGCTGATCGCACTGGGCGACAACGACCCGCGGTACCAGGCCGAGTACGAGAAGATCGGCTCCGCCGCCGGGTTCTACGACGACTTCCAGGACGGCCGCGACCCCGCCGGCATCTCCACCCAGGACCCGGAGCTCGCCGCCCGCCTCGACCCGATCGAGGGCGGCAAGCGGCTGGCCAACTACCTGCGCGTGCTGACGCTGGAGGCCCAGACCATCGCCCGCGCCTGCGGCAAGGCCCACCTGCAGCACCTCGAACCGGAGGACCTCGTCGCCCTGACCATCGAGGCCGCCGCCATGGCCCGCGTGCCGCTGGCCGGCACCACCTGGATCCCGGGGAGCGAGCGATGAGCGGGAACACCGCGGAGGTCGTGATCGTCGGCGGCGGGCTGGAGGGGTGCGCCGCCGCCTGGGCGCTCGCGCAGCGCGGGGTCACCGACGTCGTGGTCGTCGAACGGGACACCGTCGGCTCCGGCGGCACCGGCAAGTCCTCCGGCGTCGTGCGCTGCCACTACGGCGTCTCGTCCCTCGCGGCGATGGCCACCCAGGCGCTCGAGGTGTTCGAGAACGCCGCCGAGCTCCTCGGCGAGGACGTCGGGTTCCACCAGACCGGCTACGTCGTCGGGGTCGGCCCGGAGAACGTCGAGGCCCTGCACGCCTCGATGGCCGACCAGCGCGCCGTCGGCGTCCGCACCGAGGACATCGACAGGACCGAGGTGCAGAAGCTCTGGCCCGTCGCCGACCTCGATCCCTTCGCCGCCTTCGCCTGGGAGGAGCGCGGCGGCTACGGCGACGCCTACCGGACCGCGCAGGCGTTCGCGGCCGCCGCGCGACGCGCCGGGGTGCGGCTCAAGCAGGGCGCCACCGTGACCGACATCCTCGCTGAGGGCGACAAGGCCACCGGGGTCCGGCTCGCCGACGGCACCGGGATCAGCGCGGGCACCGTCGTGCTGGCGGCCGGTCCGTGGTCGGTGCCGCTGCTCGCCGACCACGGCATCGACCTGCCGATCACCGTGCACCGCGAGCAGATCGTGCTCATCGACCCCGGCCAGGACCTCGGCCGCGTCCCGGTCTTCTCCGACCTGGTCTCGCTGCAGTACGTCCGCCCCGAGAGCGGTGGGGAGATCCTGTTCGGCAACTCCGACCTCGCCGAGCTCGAGCCCGCCGACCCCGACCACTACTCGAACCGGGCGACCGAGGCCTTCCTCGATCTGGCCGTGGACAAGGTCGGCACCCGCTTCCCGGGCCTGGAGAACGCCTCGATCGCCTCCACCTACGCCGGCTGCTACGACGTCACCCCCGACTTCAACCCGGCCATCTCCGAGACCCCGATCGCCGGGTTGGTCGTCGCCGCCGGGTTCTCCGGCCACGGCTTCAAGATCTCCCCCTCGGTCGGCCGACTCGTGGCCGACCTCGTCGTCGACGGGAAGAGCAGCCACTCCGACATCCCCGAGTCCGACTTCCGCCTGTCCCGCTTCGCCGAGGGGGCGCTGCTGCGCAGCCCGCACCCCTACGTCGGCGCCGGCGAGATGCGCTGACCCGAGAGCGAGGAACGCACAGTGATGCCGCAGAAGATCCGCGGAGTCGTCGCGCCCGGGACCGCTCTCGAGCAGAGGCACCACGGGGACGTGCTCCGCCCCGTCGTGGCCCTCTGACGAGGTCCCCCGATGTGTGTGCAGCTCACCGGGCGCGACGACGACGTGAAGGTCGCAGCCGACGCGATCGCGCACGGGCCTGCCCTCCGCGAGGTCGTCGAGCCCGCGAACCGCGAGAACCGGCTCGAACGCGCCATCGGGGCCCAGGTGCGCCGGATCCGCAGCAGCTCCGGCGCCACGCTGGCCGAGATGGCCGCGAAGACCGGCATCTCGAAGCCGATGCTGTCGAAGATCGAGAACGCGCAGACCTCGTGCAGCCTGACCACGCTCGCCCGGCTGGCCGACGCGCTCGACGTTCCGGTGACGTCGTTCTTCCGCGGCGCGGACGCCGAGCGCGAGGCCGTGTTCACCCCGGCGGGCGCCGGAGCGCGCATCGTCGCCCGCGGTACGCGGGTCGGCCACGACTACACGCTGCTGGGCGCGCTGCGCGGGCCGCACAAGCGGATGGAGGCCCACCTCGTCACGCTCACCGAGCGCAGCGAGGAGTTCCCGCTCTTCCAGCACCCCGGCACCGAGCTGCTCTACGTGCTCGAGGGCGAGATGGTCTACGGGCACGGCGAGTCCAGCTACCGGATGCGATCCGGGGACGCGTTGCAGCTCGACGGCGAGGGGGCGCACGGCCCCCGTGAGCTGGTCTTCCTCCCGATTCGCTTCCTGTCGGTCGTCGCCTACGGGGAGGTGGCCGTGGAGTCGAGCGGGTGATCCGTGCCCGGCACCCTCGCCCCGTCCTGGCCGTGGTCAGGCCCTGAGGCCGCAGCCGCGGCGGCCGGGTCCAGCGGTTCACCGGCGATGAGTCCCGCCATGGTCGGCGGTCTGTCTCCCCGTACCGATCAACCGGCACGCGAGGAGAGCACCATGACCGCCACCTACACCTTCGACGTCTTCAGCAGCCTCGACGGGTTCGGCGCCGCCGGCGGCGACTGGACCGGCTACTGGGGCAAACAGGGCCCCGAGCTGCTCGACCACCGTCTCGCCCTGTACGACGACGAGCAGCGGATGGTCTTCGGGGCCACCACGTATCGCCTGTTCGCGCAGATGGTGGCGTCGAGCACCGAGGACTCCGAGGTGCGGGACCCCTGGGTCACCCGGATGAGAAACCTGCCGGCGACGGTGGTGTCGACGACCCTCGAAGGACCCCTCGACTGGCCGGACGCGTCCCTCGCACGCGGCGACGCCGTCGACGTCGTCGCCCGGCTCAAGGAGGAGTCCGAGGTGCCGTTGCGCTCGCACGGCAGCCTCTCGCTGAACCGGGCGCTGATGGCCGCCGGCCTGGTCGACCGCGTCCAGGTGACGCTCTTCCCCGTGATCACCGGCCAGACCGGGCTGGACCCGATCTTCCGGGGTGCGGCCGACTTCGACCTCGAGCTGATCGAGAGCCGAACGCTCGACGGCCACATCCAGGAGCTCATCTACCGGCCGACCCTGCACGCCTGAGTCACTGGAGCAGGTCAGCGATCGTCACCCGTGTCCCGGTCCGGGCAGACTTGACCACGCCTCGACGCGTTCCGCGCTGGCAGGATCCGCTACCGCGGCCCCATCTCCGTCGAGTGGGAGGACGCCGGCATGGACCGGCTGCACGGCGCCTCCGAGGCCGCGCTACATGCGCTCCCTGCTCTGGCCGCTTCCCGCTGGCCGGTTCGACGCGGCCTTCAGTACCCAGCAGGACAGTACTGAAGGCCGGGCGAAGCGCTCGTCCGGACGAGGGCGCGGTCCGGCGCCGTCGGGTCACGACGCCGCGAGCAGCCGCGAGCGGACCGCAGGCCACGCCGGCGACAACGGGTCGATCAGCGCGAAGTGCCCCGCCTCGGGCACGATCACGACCTCGGTCCGCCGGTGGACGTCGGCGTAGCCGCGCGCCTGTACCGGCGGCACGATCGCGTCCCGCTCGCCGTGGACGATGGTGACTGGCACGCTCGGCGATGCCAGCTCGATCGGATCCAGGTCCGGGCGGGAGCCCGGGTCGGCGCCCAGGAAGTCCCGCACCGCGCCGTCCCCCAGCCCGGCGCGGTGTGCTCCGCCGAGATCGGTCACCGGCGCGAGCGCGACGGTGGCGACGAGCCCGGGTGGCGGCGCCGACGTCGCGGCCCACAGGGCGAGGTGCCCGCCGGCGGAGTGCCCTGCGACGACGGCGGGGCCGATACCGGCGGCGAGGACCAGCGCCGCGCGGACGTCGGCGGTCGAGGCGTCGGGGTCGCCCGGCACCCTGCGGTACTCCACGGACACGACGGTCCGGCCCTCGGCGCGCAGCGCCGACGCCAGCGGCCGGAGGTGCGTGCGGTCGTAGGCAGGCCGCCAGAAGCCGCCGTGGATCAGACAGAGCACCGGCAACCCGGCAGCGTCCACACCCCCGTGGTAGATCTCGATCAGCTGGTCGCGCCCCTCGCCGTACGCCCGGACCTCGTCCGGCTCCGGCGCGGGCCGCGTCAGTACCGAACGGTCCTCGCTGCCCAAGGCGGCCTCCCCATTCCTCACCAGCCGCCCTCGGCAGCTCGGAGCACGACCACCGAGCCCAGCACGTCTGCGTGGGAGGGAACACCTCGGCCTCGCACCGCAGAATGGCACGGTCCGGCGGCACGGTGGTGTTCGATCGGGCTACTGCTTCTCGTGCGGGTTCTCCTGTGGACGATCGGACCGGGTCCGTTCAGGTGGAGGTGACGACGTCGGCTCTGCGGAGGCGGCGGGACCGCCGCTGCTCGGAGACCGGTGACGGTGCCGCGCGTGCGGCGGAACCGGCTCCTCCTCGAACGAGCCGACCTCCTCGACGAGCTGAGGCCGGCGAGCCCGGGCCACCGCGTACCAGGCCAGGCCGAGGACGACGAGCCCGAGGAAGATCCACGGCATCAGGTTGAGCGGGTACTCGGGCACCGGGATCACGTTCTTGTAGAAGACGTAGAGCAGCGCCGCGACGACCACGACCGCGAGCACCGCCGACAGGGGGTTGAACTCGTCGCGCTTCCGCAGGAAGAACGGCAGCGCGACGGCCATCAGCACGTAGGCCAGCATGTAGCCGAAGGTGCCGATCGTGCCGGTGTAGGTGATCACGTTGAGCGGCGTCATCCCGCTGACGACCAGGATGATCGGCACCACGAGCACGACCGGCGCGATGAGGCCGATCGCCACGTGCGGGGTCTTGTACGTCGAGTGGGCCCGGCCCAGCGCCCTCGGCAGGATGTCCTCCTCGCCCATCGTGTACAGGATGCGGGACGAGGCGTTGATGCAGGCGATGGTGACCGCGAAGAACGACGCCGTGATGCCCAGGTCGACGATCCAGGAGACCCCGCCGAGACCGTACTGCCCGGCCAGGTCGCTGATCGGCGCGGTGCTCGAACTCAGGGCGTTCGGATCGCCGAAGCCCCGCACCAGGGTGTAGGCCGCGAAGACGTACAGGATGCCGACCAGGACGGCGCTGCCGAGCACGGCGCGCGGGATGGCACGGTGCGGGTTGCGCGCCTCGGCGCCGAGGCTGGCCGCGCTCTCGAAGCCGACGAAGCCGAGCACCCCGAGCACGATCCCGAAGGCCACGCCGTCGAACGACAGGGTGGAGAGGTCGAAGGGGGTGGTGGTCCCGCGGGCACCGCTCCCGACCAGGACGGCGATCAGCACGAGCAGGATGGCGGCGACCGAGACGATCTCGAGGACCAGCCCCACGCGCGTGGAGATCTTGATGCCGATGATCGCGAACGCGGCGGCTCCGACCGCGGCGACCGCCAGGATGATGCAGACGGCGAGGGTGCCGCCGACCGGCAGCCCCAGTAGGGTGAGGAAGCTGCCGAAGTAGATGCCGGTGCCGATCACTCCGATCATCGCGATGAACGCGTAGCCGATGACCAGTCCCCAGCCGGCCGCGAACGCGCCACCCGGGCCGAGGCCCCGCGCGACGTAGCTGTACAGCGACCCGGAGGAGGCGAACCGGCGCCCGAACTGGGTCGCGACCAGCCCGACGAGGATGACGACGACGGTCGCGGCCACATAGGACAACCACGCTCCCTGCCCGGCGTAGAGGGCGATCAGCGCCGGGGTCGTGGCCATCGCGGCGCTGGGCGCGATCCCGGCCACCGACTGCGCCATCACGTCGAGCTGGCTCATCGTCCCGTGGGCCAGCCCGGTGTCGGAGTGGACCGGGTGCGGCCCGGTCCCCTGCGCGCTCACTCGGTCACCTCCTGGGTCGGAACCGGGTGCCCGTCACCGTGTGCGGCCTGTCCGTCGCCGGCGTGGCACGCCGGGGAGCGCGGCAGGTCCAGCGCGGGGTTGCCGTCGAAGAACCCGACCGGCTTGAGCGAGAATCCGATGTGGGTCACCGGCATGACCGGCCAGTCCTCCGGGCGGACCACGTGGTGGGCGCCGAACGAGTACCAGACGACGAGGTCCTCGTTCTCCAGCGGGCGGTCCGCCTTCTGGTACTCGAGCAGTCCGCCCGGGGAACCGTGCTGGTTCGGGTAGTCGCCCGCGGCGTACCGCTCCGTCGGGTCGTAGCGGGTGACCCAGAGGTGCTTGTAGGCGAACTGTGCACGGGCGAACGCCTGCGAACCCTCCTGTTGCAGGGGCAGCACGTTCTCGCCGGGCATCAGCTTGTAGCCGGTCGGCTGGCCGAGCTCGTTGACCTCGTTGGGGTTGACGACGTACCACACCCGGGCGACCAGCGGGTCGATCAGCCGCCGCGCCTCGCTCTCCCGCGACAGCGGCGTCTTCTTCGTCACCCAGGCGTTGCCGTACGGGTTGTCCGGCCCGGGCGGCACCGCGGCGGCGTCGACCTCGTAGACCGAGTTGCGCTCGCCGTCGACCTGCATGTCCAGCCGGACGTTGAAGAAGTGCTGGTGGTGCGGCCCGTACAGGCCGGGGGCGACGACGACGCCGTGGCGCGGCTCCTCGCCGTCGACCAGGGCACCGGTGGAGAGGACGCCGGTCAGCTTCACCTCGAACTGAATGGTGCCGTCGGTGTAGAGGTACCAGAAGAAGCCGTACTCGTAGTTGCCGACCGTCGCGATACAGGAGATCACCAGGCGGCGCGAACGGCGGACCTCCGCCTTCTCGGTGCGGAAGTCCGTGTGCTTCCAGCTGATCCCGTAGTCCTCCTCGTGCATGCAGACGGCGTTCGGGATGGTGACCGGCCGGCCCTCCTGGTCGTTCGTGGTCACATCGAAGTAGAAGATCTCGCCGAGGCAGTCGCAGCCGAGGGTCAGCGGGTTGAGCAGCACCCCGACCCCGTACTCGCCCTCGTCGAAGACGTTCTTGATCCGGTGCGTCGGCGCGGGGTCGCCGTAGGGGATGTACATCTCGGACAGCGAGGCCCGGTAGAGCACCGGCCGGAGCCTGCCCCGGTCCTCGTAGCCCACCTGGTGCAGCACCAGGCCCTCGCGCGGGGTGTAGCCGACCCGCAACCGCCACTTCTGCCAGCTCACCGCGTGCCCGTCGACGGTGAAGCTCGGGCCTTCCGGCTGGGTGATCTCCAGCGGCTTCAGGTCGTCGCGCAGCCGCTCGAACCCCGGCCGGTTGTCGTCGTCGAACATCAGCTCGGGCGTGTAGTTGCCCGCCTTCGGCGGCAGTGGCACGACACCGTGGTCGCGGACGTCGATGACCTCCATCTTGTCCATGTCGAGCAGCACGACCAGCCCCTCGACCGGCCGGGCGTAGCCGTTGTCGTCCTCCCGCGAGCGGACGAACGTCAACGGGCGCAGCAGCCGGCGGCCCGTGGGGTCGTCGATGTCGTAACCGGCCGCCCACGGGTCGATCATCGCCAGCGAGAAGTCGGTCACCCCTCGCTTGCGCATCGCCTCCTGCCATCGCGGATCGGACCGCGTGATCTCCTCTGCGCTGAAGAACTCCTCGAGCATCACGCTGGGTTGGACGTCGTCGAGCACCTCCCAGGAGACCACCGCTCCTTCGGAGAGGGAGACCACTGCTTCGATGGTCTGCTGGTGACCACGGTCGTACAGGACGGCGAAGGCTTCCCGGTCGGGAGCCGGACCCTCGCCGCGGCCGTGCGCGAGGACCTCGCTCTTGGCCGGCTCGTGGAGCGCGACCGTCACGAAGCGGATCCCCTGGTCGATCTGTCGCTCAGCGCGCAGGATCTCCGTGGTTCGACGGATCTCTTCAGGCGCGAGCGGCGCCAGTGGATTCGTCGTTGCGGTTGCCTGCCGTGTACTCACTGTCATCGGTACTCCTCGTCATTGAGGCGGTGTACGACGGCGCAGAGGCGGAGTGCGGGTAGCTGCGCTGTCCTGCGGTACCCCTGTCGAGCCGGAGAGCCGGAGCGGCTGCGTGCAGGGTTCGGGAGTCCTCCCGGATCATGAGTGCGAGCGTGACCGAGCCTGGAGCGAGGGCGGTGACGCGGTCGCCCGCGACCTTCTGATCCTAGTCCTGACCTGCCCGAAAAGAACCCCGGCTTCTCGGTAGCCGATCGACTACTGCGGCGACGTCTCGCTGAGCTCCAGGAGCGCGCGAAGGGCGGCGTCGGGGTACCCGGTTCGGTTCGCGTGCTGCGCTCGCGGCCCCCGCCGCCCGCTCCAGGCACACCGCTGCGCTGTCCCCGTCGCCCATGGCGTCGTGGGCAACCGCGGACAGGGCGGCGTGGAGGCGCACCCACCTGGTCGATCACTCCAGCTCGCGTGCCTTCGTCTCCGGGCTGAGCATGGTGGTGACCACGCCGACCAGTACGAGCACGATCGAGTAGAGGGAGAAGACCCACACCAGGTCGTGGCTGCTCAACCAGGTCAGGACGTACGGTGCCGTGCCGCCGAAGATCGCGACGACGAACGAGTAGGGCACCCCGATCCCGGAGGCGCGCACCGCGGTCGGGAACAGCTCGGCGAAGTAGGCAGGCATGATCCCGACGAACGCGCCGAGGAAGAACAGCGCGACGACCATGACCCCGAACATGCGCCACGCGGAGTCGTTCAAGGCGGCCATCAGCGGGAAGGACAGCACGATGAACGCCACGCCGTAGGTGAGGAAGATCGGCTTGCGGCCGAACCGGTCGGACAGCTTGCCCCACAAAGGCAGCGTGGCCATGAACGCGAGGTTGGCGGCGACCGTGGCCCACAGCGCACCCGAGGCGGGCACACCCTTGGTGGTGATCGCAAAGCCGGAGAGCCCGATGGCCCAGGTGTAGTACACGACCGTGCTGGCCAGGCTGAAACCGAGGATCCGCACAAGGCTGCGCTTGTTCTGGGCGAGGCCGCGAAGCAGGTCGCGGGTGGTGCGGCGGGCTGGTTCTGCGTGCTCGGTGGTCTCCCCGCCGTCCTGCTCGATGAACGCCTCGGTCTCCGGCAAGGTGCGGCGCAGGTACAGCCCGACCAGCCCGAGCAGACCGCCGATCAGGAACGGGATGCGCCAGGCCCAGTCGCGTAGGGCGTCGGTGCCGAGCGCACTGCTCGCGCCCGCACCGATCAGCGAGGCCAGGACGATACCCGCCGTCACCGAGACGTAGAGGCTGGTCGACCACAGCCCGCGCCGGGCGCGTGGCGCGATCTCGGCGATGTAGGTGTACGACGCGGCGATCTCTCCCCCGTGGGCCAGCCCCTGCGCGAGGCGGGCGAGCACGAGGATGACCGCCGCCCACGTTCCGACCTGGGCGTGCGTCGGCGCGACGCCGATGACGAGGCTGCCGGCCGCCATGAGGATCATCGAGCTGGTCATCGAGAACCTGCGACCGCGGCGGTCGGCGAGCCAGCCGAACACGAACCCGCCGATCGGGCGCATGACGAAGCCGACTGCGAACACGGCCAGGGTGGACAGCAGCGCGCCGGTGGCCCCGTCGTCGACGAAGAACTGCTTGGCGAAGAACGACGCGAAGATCGCGTAGACGCTCCAGTCGTACCACTCGAGCGTGTTGCCGACCCCGGCGCCGAGCAGCGTGCGGAAGGTGCTGCGGGGTGCCGTGACGGCGGTCGTGTCCTTGCTGGGTGCGGACATGGGCCCTCCTTTGGGCATGTCGGCCGACCACCACGACGGGTGCCGTGGTGGTGGAATGCGTCTTCGGCTAGAGCCCCGCCGCGCGCCGGACCGCGCGGACGGCGTTGACGTATCCGGTGCAGCGACAGAGGTTGCCGCTCAGTGCGTCACGGATGTCCGCATCCGTGGGCGACGGGTTGTGGTCGAGCAGCGTGACGGCGGACAGGATCATGCCGGGCAGGCAGAAACCGCACTGGAAGGCGTACTCGGCCATGAACGCCTCCTGGACGGGATGGGGGTCCGCCTGGGTCCCCAGCCCGGCCAGGGTGTCGACGCGGGCGCCGTCGGCCCGGCCGGCGAGCACCAGGCAGGTCTTGACGCACCGGCCGTCGACGATCGCGGTGCAGGTCCCGCAGTCCCCGTTGCGGCACCCGGCGCGCACCGCGGTGCTGCCCAGGTCCTCGCGCAGGACGTCGACCAAGGTGTCCTCCGGGTCGGGGTCGACCTGCACGGTCACCCCGTCCACCTGAAGTCTCACGACGCCTCCTCGGCGAGCTCTACCGCGCGCGCCGCGATCTCCGGCGCGACGCGCCTGCGGTACTCCCACGGCGCCCGCAGGTCCGCCCAGCGCTGCTCGGCGGGCAGCGCCGCGAGATGGTCGGCGACGGCGGCCCGGACCGCGGCCCCCGCCGGAACCGGCACGACCTGTGGGGTGCCGGCCACTCCCCCGAGCACCACCCGGCCCGCGGCGGCGGCAGCCGTCACCACGGGCCAGGAGGACTCCGCGAACTTGTGCTTGATGTACGCAGTGCCCCTGGGCCGCAGTGAGATCCGGAGACCGGTGACCAGCTCGTCGGGAGCGAGGTCGGGTGCTGCAGGGCCGGTGAGGAACCGCCCGGCCCGCACGATCCGCGTCCCGGCGACCGACCGGACCACCACCTCGGCGTCGAGCGCGACCAGGACGGCGAGCGCGTCGGACTGCGGCCGGGCGGCGCACAGGGCCCCCACGAGGGTGCCCTGGTGCCGGATCTGGATCCCGCCCGTGATGCCGGAGGCCATGCGGTGCAGCATCGGCAGCCCGGCGCGCACCTCGGGCGAGGTGATCAGCTGCTGGTAGCTGACGAGTGCGCCGAGCTCGACCACCGGCCCGCCGGCGAGCGTGTCCAGGCCCGCGCGGCCGAGATCGACGATGTCCGTCGCGGCCGGCCCGCCCCGTACCAGCGCCGGGACGCAGAGCGTGCCACCGCCCACGACGAGGGGCTTCGCGCCGGCCGCCACGCTCGCGGCCAGGGCCGCGACCGCCTCGTCGACGCTGCGGGCGAAGGTGGTGTTCACGACGCCTCCTCCGGTAGCAGGGCCAGCACCGCCGGCGGGTCCAGCGGAACCGAGGTGATCTCCCGGCCGCCCCAGCGCGCCAGCGCGTCGTCGACGGCGTTGGCGATCGCGGCCAGCGCGCCGCCGACCCCGGCCTCCCCCGCGCCCTTGGCGCCGAGCAGGGTGTGCGGGGCCGGTGTCTCGTGGTGGCCGATCACGAAGTCCGGCAGGTCGTTCGCCCGGGGAGCGAGGTACTCCTTGAACGAGGAGGCCTGCGGTGCGCCCCGCTCGTCGAACCGGCTCTCCTCCGACAGCGCCAGCCCGACGCCCATCGCCATCGCGCCCTGCAGCTGCCCCTCGACCAGCACCGGCTCGATCACTCGGCCGCAGTCGTGGACGGCCGTCAGCGAGCGCACCCGGACCCGGCCGGTGGCCCGGTCCACGTCGACCCTCGCCACGTAGGCGCCGGAGGAGAAGTACGGGTAGCTGTAGCGGTACTCGGGATCCGAGGGCGGATCGGGGCGGTACTCGCGGACGTGCTCCAGCGACCCGTGCCGGGCGACGAGCTCCGCGACGGCCGTCTCGGTGAGCGGGTCGGCGCCGAGATCGCGCAGCGTGGCGGCCAGGTCGCGGGCCGCCAGGACCACGGCCGCTCCGCCGACCGCGACCCCTCGGCTGCTGGCGTTGCCGGTCCCCGGCGGGCACAGGTCGGTGTCGCCCTGCACCACGCGGATCTGCGCCGACGTGATGCCCAGCTCGTCGGCGGCCAGCCGGGCGAGCGCAGTGTCGTTGCCGCCGCCCGGGTTGGTGACGCCGGTGCGCACCTCGACCAGCCCGTCCGCCCGGAGGAGGACGGCCGCGGCCTCGGGAGCCGCGACGGTCGGCGTGACGCCGGGGTCCAGTCGCCCGGCCGCGTGCCCGCCGCCCTCGGGGGTGACCTCGACGGCGATCCCGACACCGTCGGCGTCGATCCCCTCGTCGAGAGCGAGCACCTGGTCCAGTACGGCCGGGAGGTCCCCGCTGTCCAGCCGGTAGCCGGACGCCATGCGGTGCGGGAGGTCCTCCGGCCGCAGCAGGTTGCGCCGGCGCACCTCCGCGGGAGCGAGCCCGGTCCGGCGGGCCACCATGTCCATGATCCGTTCCATGACGAACACGGGAGCCTCCTTTCCGAATCCTCGGCAGGAGTGCCAGGGCGGCAGGTTGGTCGCGACGACCCGGGACCGGACGTCGAGATGGGGGACGACATAGGCGGTGGGGAACGCCGCCACACTGACGTAGGCCTGCCGCCAGCCGGGCTGGACGGCCTCGGCACCCACCGGGATGACGATCCGGTTCCGCAGCGCGAGGAGCCGGCCGTCGGCGGTGTGCGCGACCTCGACGTCGTGGAGCTGCTCGCGGCCCCCGCCGAGGAAGCACTCGGCGCGGGTCTCGATCCACTTCACCGGCCGGCCGCACAGGATGCTGAGCAGGCAGACGAGCGGCTCCTCGACGGGCCCGGTCATCTTGAGCCCGAAGGCGCCGCCGACGTTCGGCACCACCACGCGGATCGAGTCGACCGGCAGGTCGAGCACCTCGGCCAACTCCGCGCGGAGCTGGAAGGGCTGCTGGTGGGCGGCGTGCACGGTCAGCCGGGCGCCGTCCCAGTCCGCGACGTAGCCCCGCGGCTCGATCGGGGCGGTGCTGCTGCGGCCCAGGAAGAACTCGGCCCGGACCACGCGCTCGGCCGTACGCAGGACCTCGTCCGCGTGCCCCGCGACCACCTCGTTCTCGGCGATGACGTGCCGCGGGTCCGGATCGGCGAGGAAGGCGCGCGCGTCGAGCAGCGTGGGAAGGTCCTCGTACTCCACGACGACCGCCGCGGCCGCCGCGCGGGCGGCCCGTCGGCTCTCGGCCGCGACGACCGCGATCGGCTCCCCGACGTAGCGCACCTCGTCGACCGGGAGGGCCTCCAGCACCGCCCGCCGGCCGCCGATCAGCTCGGGATCGCCGAACTGGTACGGCAGCGGGTGCAGGTGCAGCGACGCCTCACGGCCCTCCAGCACCCGAGCGACGCCCGGCACCACCTTGGCCGGGGCGGTGTCGACCCGCCGGAGCCGGGCGTGCGCCCTGGTGCTTCGCACGACCGCCATGTGCAGCAGGCCGGCCGGCCGGATGTCGTCGACGAACAAGGCCGTGCCGCCCGCGAAGTCGAAGGCGTCCCGCTTCGGCCACCGAGCCGTCTCGGTCACGGACCTGTCCACCGCGGGCATCGTCAGCTGCTCTTCATCCGCGCCATGCCCTCGAGGGCGAGGCCGTAGCCGAGCAGGCCGTGCAGGCGCTGGCGCAGGTCCTCGGTGAGCACGGTTCGGGTGTAGCGGCGGACCAGGCGGGGCTGCTGCAGGAGGAGCCGGGCGAGCTCGCGGGCCCGCGGGAGCAGGTCCTCGCGCGGCAGCACCTCGTTGACCAGGCCGATCTCCTTGGCCTCCGCGGCGCTCACCTGCTGTCCGGTGTAGAGGAAGTACTTGCCCCGCGTCGGACCCATCAGCAACGGCATCACGACGTGCATGCCGTCCCCGGGCACCATTCCGCCGGGGAAGTGCGCGGTGTCCTGGAAGTAGGTGTCGTCGGTCGCCAGCACGATGTCGCTGACCAGGGGGATCTCGGCGTGCCGCACGGCAGGCCCGTTGACGGCCGCGATCACCGGGGCCTCGATGGCCAGCAGGTTCGGCAGCAGGTGCTTGCCCTCCCACTGGATCGGGTCGTAGATCTCGGGGGTCATGGTGCGGCGGTTGGGGTGCCTGCCGGGCGCGATGGCGGGGCCGCTGAAGGCCTCGCCCGTGCCCGTGAGGATCACGACGTCGTTCTCGCGGTCCCGGCCGATCTCGAGGAAGGCGTCCTCGAACTCGTTGTGCGCCAGCAGGCTCCACTGCAGCGGGCCGCCGTCGGTGTGGAACGTGACCTCGAGGATCCCGTCGGTCCGCTCCAAGCGGATCGTCTTGTAGCGGTCCTTGTAGGAGTCGAAGGACGTCGGCTCCCGGTCCAGGTGCGACATCGCGTGGGCGTGGTCCGTGCTCATCGGTCCTCCAGGATGGCGACGGCGCGGGTCCAACCCGCCGACGCCGCGTGGATCTTCACCGGGAAGCAGGACACGGTGAAGCCGTGGTCGGGCAGCTGGTCGAGGTGGCGCAGCTTCTCGATCTGGCAGTACTCGGTGTGTCGCCCGGCCTTGTGCCCCTCCCAGATGATCGAGGCGTCCTTGTCGCGGGCGTAGCGCTCGGCGACGTAGGAGAAGGGGGCGTCCCAGCTCCAGGCGTCCGTACCGACGACCCGGACCCCCCTGTCGCACAACCAGAGCGTGGCCTCGCGGCCGACCCCGCATCCGCTCTGCGCGTACTCCTGCGTGCCGAAACGGGCGGCGGCGGAGGTGTTGACCAGGACGATGTCCCGGGGCTGCAGCGTGTAGTCGATGCGCTTGAGCTCGGCCTCGAGGTCGGCGGCCGTGACCACGTAGCCGTCCTCGAAGTGGCGGAAGTCGAGCTTGACGGCGGGGCGCAGGAACCAGTCGAGCGGCATCTCGTCGATGGTGCGCGGGCGGCTGCCGTCCTCCATGCGCGACGAGTAGTGCCACGGCGCGTCGACGTGGGTCCCGTTGTGGGTGGACAGGTGCACGGTCTCCAGCGCGAACGCCTCGGAGTTCGGCAGCTCGTCGGGCTGCAGCCCCTCGTAGCGGCGCTGCAGCATCGGCACGGTGTCCTGGTGGCTGGTGTACTCGATCTCGAACTCGTAGCCCGGCGGGTCCGACGGGACCCCGTTCTCGAGCGTCATCGAGATGTCGACGATGCGGGTCATCGGTGACTCTCCTCTTCGGTGACGCCGGAAAGCTACGAGTGTCCGCCGAGGAGGGTCAATCGTTTGATATCAAAGGCGCCGTCGACTCCCGCCGCACCAGCCTGGGCGGGTCGGGCACCACCACCCGTCGGGGTTCACCGCCGTTGACCAGCGCCAGAGCCAGCTCGACGGCCTCCGCCCCGAGTCGCTCGGTCGGCATGGCCACCGCAGTGAGCCGCGGGACGAGGTAGTCGGCGAGGCCGTCGTTGTGCAGGGCGACGACCGACATCTGCCGAGGGACCGCGATCCCGGCGTCGTGCAGGCCGGCGAGCGCACCGACCGCCATCGGGAAGGTCCCGGCGACCACCGCCGTCGGCCGTGGGTCTCGGGCCAGCGCCCGTCCGACGCCGTCGAACCCGGCGCGCTGGTCCCGCTCCGCCATCTCCACGACCGCGGGCTCGACGCCCTGCTCGCGGCACTCGGCCAGGAACCCGAGCCGACGGCGCACCATCGTGTCCAGGCCGCCTGGCCCGAAGATTCCGCAGATCCGGCGGTGCCCGAGCTCGGCCAGGTGCGCCACCGCCACCGCCGACGCGTCGGCGTCCCGCAGCACCACACTCGCCGCCACGCCGCGTACCTGCCGGTTCACCAGCACCACCGACTGCGGAACCTGGCCGACGAGCCGCCGCAGAGCCCGGTCCTCGATCCGTCCCGAGGCGACCAGCAGGCCGTCGACCCGGCCGTGCATGAGCATGTCGGTGATCGTCTCGTGTGGGTCGCCCGCCGCGTGGGTGCCGAGCACCAACCCGTAGCCGTGCTGGCCCGCACGCTCCTCCACTCCGTGCGCGATCGATGCGTACACGGGGCTGGAGAACCCGGGGAGCAGCAGGCCCAACGTCATCGTCCGCGCACTTCGCAGGCCTCGCGCCGCAGCGTTCGCCCGATAGCCGACCTCCTGCGCAGCGGCTCGGATCCGCTCGCGTGTCTCGGCCGAGGCGAAGCCGCGCGGATCGTTGCGCAGGACCCGGGACACCAGGCTCGTGTCCACACCGGCCATCCGCGCGACGTCCGCGAGCGTGGGGCGACGCCGCAGCTGCTCCCCCATGCCACCTCCCGTCCGCCGACGACGGTATCCGCCGTGCCGCGCTTCAGGCGACCGCCCGCGGGCCGGCGCCGATCCCCCTGGCCGGGAATCGCCGCGTCGGGGAGAAGATGTGGTGCATCGCGGCGGCGCCTGATGGAGAAGGGCTGCTCGACCGCGCGGCGGCGCTCTTCGCCGAGCGCGGCTACCGGCCGTGGGGCAAGCACGCCGCCACCGCGGACGAGCGCGACGCCCGTCCGTCGACGAGGCCCGTGCGGACTGGAACCGAAGTCAGTAGGCGCGGCGGGCGATCGCAAGGGCGGCTCGCTGCAGCTCCAGACCGAGTTCGGGAATGCGCTCGGTGGGGATGTCGGCTTGAGCTCCGGTGACCTGCACCGCAGCAGTGGCGGTGCCGTCGGCGTCGACGACGGGTGCGGCGACGGAGGCCATGCCGGGTTCGCGTTCACCGCGGGCCTGGGAGTAGCCGCGTTCGCGGATGAGCTTGAGTTCGGCCAGGAAGTCGTCGCGGTCGAGGGTGGTGCCGTCGGCGAGGGTGTGGTCGTCGAGCTGAGCGAGGAACTCGTCGAGCTCGGCGGGATCCATGTGAGCGGCGAGCGCCTTGCCGGCGCCGAGGTGCAGGGGCAGGCGCTCACCGATGGGCAGCTCGTAGCGCAGCGGCGAGTCTCCGGCGACGCGCGCGAGCACCACCCGCGACCAGCCGAGGCGCTTGAACAGCGAGGCGGTCAGCCCGGTAGCGCTTGCGAGGTCCTGCAGGACGGGGCGGGCCGCGGTGAGTAGTGGGCTGCTGGTGAGGTAGGCGTGCGCGCCGAAGATCAGCCCGACCCCGGGGCGGTAGCCGTTGGCGTCGCGCTCGACGCGGCCGCGGGCCTCGAGCACCCCGAGAATGCGTTGGGTCGTCGCCACGGCCAGCCCGGCCCGGCGGGCGATCTCGGTCAGCCGCAGCGCGTGGTGGCTGGCGTCGAGGACCTCGAGCACGTCGATGGCACGCTCGAGCGACCGCATGCTCGTCGCGGCCTTCGCCGGCTCCGCCGCCTTACCCGCCTCCGCCATCTCTTCCGCCCCTCGTGATTCGCTGACTGGGCCATCCTTCCACACAGTGGTGAAGTCTCTCGGGATTCAGCGCAACGCGGTGGCGTTGGGGGGCGAGCCGACTCCCCCGACGAGGTGCAGCGGTTTGACGACCACGAGGGCGTCCCACCGGCCGTGCGCCCGGCTGTCGGCGACGAGGTCGGTGAGGTTCCACAGCTCGCCGAGCGGGACGCCGAGCTTGGCGATGAGCTCCTGGTGCATCATCCCGGCGTCCTCGGGGGCGCTGTCGAGATACGCGTCGCCCGCGACGGGCAGCACCTCCACGGCGAAGGTGTCGGTGGCGAAGAGCGCGACCTGGTGGTCCCAGAGCCACTCGGGCAGGTCGAGGGTCTGCCGGAAGCCGGTGGCGCGGCGGGCGTCGCGGACCTCGGCGCGCAGGTCGGTGTCCGCGTCGAGGAACCAGCGGGCCCAGCCGGTGTGCACGAGCACGAGGTCGCCGGGCCGGACCCGCTCGCCCTGAGCGGCGAGTGCCCGGTCGAGCACGTCGACGTCCAGGGCGGGACCGCCGCGGTGGTCGAGCGGGTCGCCTTCGGCGGCGAGAAGGCCCTCGACGTCGATGACCACGCCGCGGCCGACGATCGGCTTCTCGGCCCACCGCTGCACGCCCAGAGCCGGGTGGCCGGCGCGGATGTCCGCGTCGGGGACGCCGTTGTAGAAGCCGTGCCCGGAGGCGCGGCGGTGTCGCAGGCCGTCGACCTGCGAGGTGGCCTGCAGGTAGAAGCCGTGCAGGACGTCGTCGCGGGCCTCCGCGTGCGCGGCGAGCAGTTCGTGACGGGGTGCGGACCGGGCCCGGGCCATCGGCGGGTCGAAGGCGTCGAGGGCGTGGTCGAGGGTGAACACGGCACCGCGGGAGACGCTCGCGACGCCGTCGAGCACCTGCGCGGCACCGGCGAAGTTCGCGGTGCCGCGCTCGGGGTGCTCGCGGAAGACGCCCCAGCTGGAGCCCGGGGGGACGTGCCCACGCAACTCGGCGTAGGTGGGCACGTCCATCCGGGTGCCGAGGTCGGCCTCAGCCACGGCCGTTGTCCTCCCCGACCTCGTCGTCCCGGCCGTCCTCGTCGTCCCCGTCGGACGGGGTGTGACCGTCGGCCCCCTTCTTGTAGGACAGGGCGAAGGACAGCAGGCCCGAGACCGAGGCGCCGCCGAAGGCGTAGGGGGCCACGGCGGAGGCCCAGTGCCGGGCCGCGGTGGCGTCGCCGGCCGCGAGGGCGACGATCTGTCCGACGACGATCGCCAGGCCGGCGACCAGGAAGAACACGACGGACAGCGCGAACAGGAAGGTGGTGACCCGCGAGGCCGGGGCGGCCGGGGCCGGGGCCGGTGGGCTCATCGTCGAACTCATGGTGCGGACTCCCTCGTGGGATCGGGCGCGTTCGGGCTGGGGCGGGTCAGACGGGCAGGACGCCGATGGCGATGAACACGCCCACGGCGAGGATGGGCAGGCAGTAGTACTTGAGCAGGGGCAGGAAGGTCTTGACAGGGTCGACCCGTGCGATGCCGGAGGCGACGTAGATCGGGGCCCCCGACGGCGGGGACGCACCCTCGGTCGAGGCGAAGATCAGCACGGCGGCGGCGGCGATGGGCGCCGGGACACCGGCGCCGATCAGGGCGACCACCGCGACCGGGCCGACGGCGGCCATGGTGGCGCTCGCGGTGAGCGGGATGGCGATCGCCACGATGATCACACCGATCGCGATGGCCATGATCCAGGCGGGCGCGGCGAGCCCGGACAGCACGGCCTCGAGCTGGCCGGCCAGGCCGAGGTCGGCGAGGACGTTCGACGCGGAGAAGGCGGCCACGATGGTGATGCCGATGACCCCGAACGACGGCGCGGCCTTGCCGATCGTGGCCCACCAGCCCGACGCGGTGCGCGGCAGGTGCTTGCGCCCGAGGAACAGCACCAACCCGATCATCAGCACCGGGATCCAGGTGATCAGGCTGATCACGTCGGGCATCGCGTAGGGCTGCGCGGGCAGGGTGGTGCCGTCGGCGAGCTCGACCGGCTTCTTCAGCGCCTCGCCCACCCCGGAGTAGGTGCCCAGGGCCTCGGCGATCGGCCCGCGCGTGAGCAGCAGCGGCACGAGGATCGGCAGGAACAGCAGCAGCGAGGCCCACCCGGAGCGCAGGCTGCGCGCGAACGGGATCCGGTCCTGCGCGGCGATCGCCTCGATCCCGTTGCGGCGAACCAGGAAGAACACCAGCACGACCCGGTAGGCCAGGCACCACAGTCCGGCCAGCGCGAGCGGCTTGACGATCTCGTCGGGCTGCATGACGCCCTGTGCGGCGAGGCCGCCGACGAGAATGAACATGGTGGCGGAGAAGGGGAAGGTCACGCCCATGCCGGCGCCACCGGCGACGACCGTGGCGGCGAGCTCGGGCTTGACCCCGGAGCGCTTCATCCACGGCACGGTGACGGAGCCGACGGCCGCAGTGACCGCGGCTCCGACGTGCGCGACGGCGCCGAAGATGCCCCCGGCGACGGTGGCGGTGTACACCGGTCCGCCGCGCAGCCGCCCGAGCACCGAGTTGAGCAGGTCGATCAGCTTGTCCAACACGGGGGTCCTGGTCAGCAGGTAGGACATGAACACGAACGCCAGGCCGGCGAAGGTGACCTCCTCCTGCATCGAGTCCAGCACGGCGTGCCCGATCGCGGCCCACGCCGATCCGCCGTCCTCGGTTCCGCCGATCAGCGCGAAGGCGCAGACCGCGACGAACCCGAGGATCATCGCCTCGCCGATGTTGCGCTTGAACACGGCGTTCCACACGATGATCACGCCGACGAACGCGACCAGCGCCCACACGGCGGTCATCACGCGGTCCCGGCGAGGATCGCGGCGCGGCGCTGCGCCTCGTCGGCTTCCACGGCACGGCCTCCGAGCAGGCTCGCAGCCGCCTCGGCGGCCGGGACGACGATGACGCCGTCGTCGTCGCCCACGACCAGGTCGCCCGGGCGGACGACCACCCCGCCGACCGCGACCGGGACGTCGACCTGGCCGGGACCGTTCTTGTACGGGCCGGCCGGGGTGACCGCGCGGCCCCAGGCGGCGAAGCCGATCTTCTCCAGCTCGCCCACGTCCCGCAGCGCGCCGTCGACGACGATCCCCAGCACCCCGCGGCGCTTGGCCCGCTCGGCCATCAGCTCGCCGAGCAGCGCGCGAGTGGTGTCGCCCTGGCCGTTGACCACGAGCACCTCCCCCGGGCGGGAAGCCGCGATGGCGCGGTGCAGGGCCTGGTTGTCGCCGCTGCGCACCCACACCGTGCGGGCGCGCCCGACCACTCGTGCGCCCTTCCACAGGGCGTGGATACCGCCGTCGAGCATGCCCATACGGTCGCGCGCGTCGCCGATGTTCGCCACGGCGAGGCCCTCGAAGGCGGCCAGCAGGTCCTCCGACGGGGCCAGCGCGGCGTCGGCGCGGTCGCGGTGCAGCTCCGCGGCCGCCCGCGTCATCACCGGCCGGACGCCGATCGAGTCCAGCAGCTCGGCGGCCGCGTCGGTCTCGGTGGCCCGGCGGGCGGCGTGCTTGAGCGTGCCGTCGTGCAGCCGGTCCAGGGCCGCCTCACCGCCGACGAGGTAGTCGGCGATCTGGGTGCGTACCCACGCCTCGGCACCGGCCGCCCGGCCCGCCGAGACGGACTCGACGATGAGCGCACCGAGGCCCTTCATGAACGAACTGCGCAGCAGCTTGCGCACCGAGGCGTCGCCAGGTGCACCGGCGATGTCCTCCACGGGGGCGCCGAGTCCGGCGAAGATCCGCGCCGCCGCGGCGGACGCCGCCCCGCTGACGACCACGCCGGTTGCCGAGCCGTGCGCCGGCACCGAGCCGACCACCGACACGTCGACGAAGCGGGACTCGCCCATCGTGGCCGCGATCCGGACCTTGACCGCCGGGCTCGCGGAGTTCATGTCCGCGAACAGCGCCCCCGGCTCGAGGTGCTCGGCCACCGACGCCGCCGCGGCCTCTGCTGCCTTGCCTCCGACCAGGCTGAACACCACCTCGGCGCCCCGCACGGCGTCCTCGGGCGTCGCCGCCCGGAGCGCACCCTGCGGGGTGGCGTTGTCCGCCGGGTCGTAGCCCGTGACGGTCCATCCCTGCGCGATCAGGCCGGCCGCGTACAGCGACCCGGCCTCCCCCAGCCCCAGTACCGAAGCCCGCACGCTGCCTCCTTGCAGTTCCCACACAGTGGTATGACTTACCGTTGTATGAAGAGTATTCGCACGGAGTGGTAGTTCCGTCAAGTGTGGTGGACGGAACGCCCGGCGCTGGTGCTTCCGAGTCCGCCGGGCGGCGGGCGGCGTGGGCGGGCTCGGCGGCACGCAGACCCTCGATGCCGCGCGTCCGACCGCTACCTCGAGGAAAGTGCGGGTCACCGGTCACCGGGGAGGCCTACGCGCGGGGCTGGGCGCGCCCTGACTCCCCGGAATCGTTCCGCTCCCTCGCACTGCCGACCGCTGTCGGCATACCGCCGCCGACGGGCTCGACCCTGCTGCGACAAGCTGACCGGTCCTTGATGGCCGAGGCGTGATCAGACCGGTCGGCTGCGTCGGCGTCGTCCTCGGTCGCGACGCTCGTCAGCGCGCCTCCGTGAGCACCCCGGCGAAGAAGGCGTCGAGCCTGTCGAGGTCGTCGAGCCCGAGCACGTGGGCCACGTACTGATCCGGGCGCACCACGACGACGCAGCCCGAGTCGCGGTCGATGCCGCGCAGGTCGAAGACGTCCTCGGCGTCCGGGTCGGGGCAGAACGCCTTCTCGTAGTCCACGAGCCCGAACCGGCCCTTGCGGGGCAGCAGGACCGCCGGCAGGTCGGTGACCTCCAGGTCGCGGTGGTGCTGCTGGAACACCGCCCGGACGTCGATCACGGAGTCCGGCTCGGCGCCCTGCCGGGTGCACCTCTGCAGGGGCGACGCGGCCGAGGCCAGGTGGTCACAGAGGCGCCGCAGCGGGGTGTCGATCTCGCCGGGGTGGCGCCGGTCGGCGAAGAGGTAGAGGCGCCAGGCGCCGTCGGCGCGCGCCACGTGCCCGAGGTGGAGCGGCTTGGCGTCGGCCAGGCGGACCACGGGCGCCGAGTGGAACCGCGTCCCTACCTCGAAGCCCCGCGCGAGGTGCTGGGCCGGCTCCGCCGCGGTGATCGTCGACGGTGCGTACCGGACCGCGACTCCCGCGGTGAACCGGCCCTGCTCGCGGAAGTACCGCTGGAACTTCTCGGGGTCGTGGTCGCCACCGGACGAGCCGGGCGCGGCGCTGAACAGGGCCGCGAACTCGCGGTCGAAGTCGATCAGCTGCTGCGCGACCTCCTGTCGCTCCGCGGAGTAGGTGTGCAGGAGCTCCGGGCGGGCGGTCCCCCGCAGCACGGCCCCGAGCTTCCACCCGAGGTTCCAGGTGTCGGCCATCGACACGTTCATGCCCTGCCCGGCCTTCGCACTGTGGGTGTGGCAGGCGTCGCCCGCGATGAACACCCGCGGCAGCCGGGCCGGCTCGTCATCCGATCCATCGGGCACGTCGTCGAAGCGGGTGCAGAGGCGCTGGCCGATCGTGTACACCGACCACCACCCGACGTCGCGCACGTCGAGCGTGTACGGGTGCAGGATGCGGTCGGCGACCGCGGTCAGCTTCTCGGGGGTCACGCTTCGCTCGCGCAGCATCTCCTGGTCGCGCACGTTGTCGAGCTCGATGTAGAGCCGCACCAGGTAGCCGCCCTCGCGCGGGATGATCAGGATGCTGCCCTCGCCCGCAGACCGGATGGCGCACTTGAGCCGGATGTCGGGGAAGTCGGTGACCGCCAGGACGTCCATGACGCCCCACGACGAGTCGGTCGGGTCGCCGACGAGCTCGCGCCCGAGGGCGGCGCGGGTGCTGCTGCGCGCACCGTCGCACCCGACGACGTAGCGGGCGCGGACCGTGGAGGAGGCGCCGGTCTCCTCGCCGCCGACCAGGTGCGCGAGGGTGACCGTCACCGGGTACTCGACCGTGCCGCTGGTGTCGATCTCGATCCTGCTCAGGTGCAGGCCGTAGTAGGGCTCGAGGCGTCGGGGCGAGCGCGCCATGTGGTCGCGGAGGTAGGCGAGCATCCGCGCCTGGTTCACGATCATGTGCGGCATCTCGGACAGGCCGTCCTCGACGTCCTGGATGCGGCCCGTCCGCGTGATCCGTCCGGGGTCCTCCGCGTCGGGGCGCCAGAAGCTGACCTCGTTGACCTGGTAGCCCTCACCGATCAGCCGGTCCGCCAGCCCGAACGCCTCGAACATCTCCACGGTCCGGCAGGCGACGCCGTCGGCCTGCCCCACCTCGAGCGGCCCGTCCCGGCGGTCGACGACGACCGTGTCGATGTCGGGGAAGTTCGCCAGCTGCGCCGCCAGCACGAGCCCGGCCGGCCCGCACCCGACGACCAGGACGTCTGCGGTCTCCGGCACCGATGGCGGGCGGTCGGCGGCCGCCGGGTGCGGCGCGGAGACGAACGGGTCCCCCGGCGCGTAGCCGTCGACGTAGAACTGGGCCACACGGGCTCCTCGGTCGGCGCGTCCCTCTCACCGCCGGACGCTACCGCTGTTCTGCACAGAGCATCGCTACTCTTCTGCTTTGAAGAACAAGCCGGTCTACGGCAGCCAGTCGGTGGACCACGCCCTGCACCTCGCGGCGCTGCTGGCCCAGGAGGGGCCGCTGCGGCTCAGCGAGGCCGCGGAGCGGCTGGGGGTGGCCCGGTCGACCGCGCACCGCCTTCTCGCGATGCTGGTCTACCGCGACTTCGCCGAGCAGCGTGAGGACCGGCGCTACGTCGCAGGCCCGGTGCTGCGGCGGGCCGAGGCCCCCGAGCCGGTCACCGAGCTGCGCCGGATCGCGCTGCCGCACCTGCAGGCCCTCACGGAGGCGATCGACGAGACCACGAACCTGATCGTCGTGGTGGGCGACCAGGCGCGGTTCGTGGCGTCGGCCGAAGGCACCCAGGCCCTGCGGGTCGGCGACCGGGCGGGACGGGTCCTGCCCGCGCACCTGGCGTCGGGCGGTCGGGTCGGTGCTCGCGCCCCTGGAGGAGGACCAGGTGCGCGCGCTCCACGGGCGCGCGGGCTCACCCGTCGCCGACGTCGACGCCCTCCTCCGCGACCTGCGCCGGGTCCGCGGGCGGGGCTTCGCGGTCAACGACCAGAAGACCGAGACCGGGGTGACCGCGATCGGCGCCGCGATCTCCACGCCGGCCGCCGACGGGGGGGTCGCGGCCCGTGCGGGCCTGTCGATCGCGCTGCCCACGGCGCGCTACCGCCGGGACCGGCTCCCCGAGTGGGTCGGCCGACTGACCGCCACCGCCGAGCGCATCTCACGCGAGCTGGTCGACGACCGGGCCTGAGGAGTCCGGGCGCTACGAGGACTTCGCCTCGCCGAGCAGGCGGCACCAGCGAGAACGCGTGGGCTCGGGTCCGCGTCCGGCACCCCGTCCCGCGTCCGGCGCCCTACTGGACGCCGGCCGGCAGTCGGATCTGGCGGGCGGCTCGGCTGATCCGCACACTGCGGGTGCGCCGCGTCGGCGGGTGGCACGCCGGTCGGCACGGCAATGTGGGTTGCAGTGGTCGAGTCGTCCCGGTGGCGCCCCCCGACCTTCGCGCTCAGGGGCGCCTTCGCTCGATGTTCAGGCCTTGTGACGGAGGCGGGCGAGAGGAGTGGTGCGCCGTGGCTTCGCAGGATGCAGGCGTGGACGTTCACCGAGTCGTCGTCGGGGGCAGGCCGCTGACGGTGCCCGAGGTGGTTGCGGTTGCCCGACACGACGCCCGGGTCGAGATCGACGCCACCGCCGCAGCGTCGATGGTCGTCGCGCGGGCGGCTGTCGATGAGCTCGTCGCATCCGACCGCGCGATCTACGGGGTGTCCACGGGCTTCGGTGCGCTGGCCACGACCAGGATCGGCAAGGCGTCGCGGGACGCGCTGCAGCATGCTCTGGTCCGTTCACACGCAGCGGGCACCGGCCCGGAGGTCGAGCGCGAGGTCGTCCGCGCCCTGATGCTCCTGCGGCTGCAGACCTTCACGACCGGCCACACGGGTGTGCGGTCCGAGGTGGCTGATCGGTACATGGCGATGCTGAACCTCGGACTGACGCCGGTGGTCCACGAGTACGGCTCCCTCGGCTGCTCCGGCGACCTCGCTCCTCTTGCGCACTGCGCCCTTGCAGCCATGGGAGAAGGCGAGGTCCGCACGAGCGACGGCGACGTCGTGCCGAGTCGGGAGGCGCTGGCCGCGCACGGCCTCGAGCCGCTTCGGCTGGTGGCCAAGGAGGGGCTGGCCCTCGTCAACGGGACGGACGGCATGCTGGGGATGCTCGCCCTGGCCGTTCACGACCTCGGCGCGCTGTTCACCGCTGCCGACGTCGCAGCGGCTATGAGCGTGGAAGCCCTGCTGGGCACGGACCGTGTCTTCGCGCCGGAGTTGCAGGGCGTGCGGCCCCATCCCGGGCAGGTGGCCTCGGCGCAGAACCTGCACCGTCTGCTCGCCGGCTCCGAGATCATGGAGAGTCATCGTGGCGAGGACTGCAGCGTGGTGCAGGACGCCTACTCGTTGCGCTGTGCACCCCAGGTCGCCGGAGCGGCGCGAGGCACCCTTCAGCACGCCGCAGACGTTGCAGCGATCGAGTTGGGAAGCGCCATCGACAATCCCGTGGTGCTCCGGGACGGGCGCGTGGAGAGCAACGGGAACTTCCATGGAGCCCCCATCGGCTACGTCCTGGACTTCCTCGCCATCGCCGCGGCCGACATGGCGTCGATCAGCGAGCGACGCACCGACCGCCTGCTCGACCCGAGCCGTTCGCACGGGTTGCCGGCCTTCCTGGCGGGGTCGCCGGGCATCGACTCCGGCATGATGATCGCCCAGTACGCCCAGGCGGCGATGGTCAGCGAGCTCAAGCGCCTGGCGAACCCCGCGAGCGTCGACTCCATCCCGTCCTCCGCGATGCAGGAGGACCACGTGTCCATGGGCTGGTCGGCCGGGCGAAAGCTGCGCAGGGCCGTCGACGCCCTGCAGCGCGTGATCGGCATCGAGATTCTCGCCGCGGCACGCGGGCTGGAACTTCGCGCTCCGCTCGGGCCCGGGCCCGGGTCCACGGCGGTTGTGACCCTGCTGCGCCAGGGCATCGCCGGGGTCGGCCCCGACCGGTGGCTCGCCCCCGAACTCGAGCAGGCCGCCGAACTGGTCCGCCGTGGCGACGTCGTGCGGGCGGCCGAGTCCGCAGTCGGCCCCCTCCAGTAGCCGCCGCCACGGTCCGCCTCGTCACGTGCACACCACGTTCCCTGCGAGTACGACGTCGCCGATCAGCGGGACTCCGGGGCGGTAGGCGAGATGAAGGTAGGACGGCGCCTTGAGCGTGAGGAAGTCGGCTCGTCGTCCCTGGGCGATGACGCCGACATCGCTGCGGCGCAGTGCCGCCGCGCCCCCACAGGTGGCCGACCACAGGGCCTCGGCAGGGCTGAGTCCCATGTCGCGAACCGCCAGCGCGATGCAGAAGGCCATGCTGGAGGTGTAGGAGCTGCCGGGGTTGCAGTCGGTGGCGAGCGCGACCGTGACCCCGGCGTCGATCATCCGTCTGCCGTCGGGCCACGGGGAGCGCGTCGAGAACTCGACTCCGGGCAACAACGTGGCGACGGTGACGTCGCCGGCCTCGGCCAGGGCTTCGAGGTCGTCGTCGGAGACGAAGGTGCAGTGGTCGACGGAGGCCGCCTCCAGCTGGACCGCCAGTGCAATGCCTCGGCCGAGTTGCAGCTGGCCGGCGTGGAGGCGCGGTTGCAGTCCGCGTTCTGCTGCGGCATCGAGGATCGCGCGGGCCTCGTCGGCGTCGAAGGCTCCCCGGTCGCAGAACACGTCGGCCCATTTGGCCAGTGGGGCGCACGCGTCGAGCATGGGCCCGCGGACGAGATCCACGTAGTCGTCCCTGCGTCCCTGGTACTCCGGCGGCACGACGTGTGCGCCGAGGAAGGTCACCTCGGAGGTGGCCCGAGCGGCGATCTTCAGCGACCGGGCCTCGTCGTCGACCGTCAGGCCGTACCCGCTCTTGCACTCGACGGTCGTGGTTCCTTGAGCCAGCATCTCCTGCCGGAGTGCGGTGACGGTGGCGAGCAGGGCGTGGTCGTCCGCCCGACGGGTCGCCCGCACAGTGGTCTGGATGCCGCCGGCCTCGTACCTGGCTCCTGTCATGCGCGCGGCGAACTCCTCGGCTCGATCGCCGGCGAAGACCAGATGTGCGTGGGAGTCGACGAAACCGGGGATCACCGCGCACCCGCCGACGTCGACCAGTCGATCGGCTGCCGGGGCCGACTTCTCGGGGCCGACCCACGCGATCCGGTCGGCGTCGACCAGCACGGCCGCGTCGCGGACGAGGCCCAACCGCGACTCGTCGCCCTGTGTCGGGTCGTTCGTCGTCAGCTCGCCGATGTTCGTGAAGAGCACCGTCACCGCAAGGTCCCCTCCTGCCTGCTGCGTCCCTCGAACAACAGGTCCGCTGCGGCGACGAGCCGGCGGGACACATCCGTCACCATCAGGTGCCGCCGGTCCCGGACCACCGTCCGCCCGTCGACGACGACGTCGGTCACGTCGGCGGCAGTAGCCGCGAAGACCGCGGTCTCCGCTCGCGGACCGCCGCCCGCGGTGCGCACGGATCCCATGTCGACCGCGACCAGGTCGGCACGCTGTCCCGGGCTGATGTGGCCGGCGTCGGCCCAGCCCAGGGCGTGCTGGCCGTCCGAGGTCGCCGACTTCAGCAGCAGGTCGGCCGGGAAGATCCCGCGCTCGCGGCGTCGCAGTCGTTCGTCGAGCTCGACCGCGCGCGCCTCCTCGAACAGGTCGATGACAGCGTGACTGTCGGAGCCCACGGAGAAGAGGCCGGCCGAGCGGGCGAGAAGGGCCGACGCGGGCCCGATGCCGTCACCGAGATCGCGTTCGGTCGTCGGGCAGAAGCACACCCCGGTGGCGGTGGAGTCGAGCATCGCCAGGTCGGACTCGGTCAGGTGCGTCGCGTGCACGGCAGTGGTGCGCGGACCGAGAACACCGGCGTCGTGGAGCAGGGCTGTCGGGGTTCGTCCGTGGACGGCCAGGCACTGCTCCACCTCGGCCGTCTGCTCCGAGGAGTGCACGTGCAGGGGGGCACGGTGGGTGTCGGCCCACTCGACGACCGGGGGCATGTGCTGCAGCGGTACGGCGCGCACCGAATGCAGAGCCGCGCCGACGATCACGGTGTCCGAGCCGCTGAACTCGCGGCGAAGGGGGTCGACGCGCTCCGCCCAACGCTCGCCGGAGCCGTCCCCGAAGCGACGTTGCAGGTCGCCGAGTGGCGATCCGTCCACGCTCGAGCTCAGATAGCAGGTGTCGAGGAGGGTCAGGCGCACGCCCGCAGAGGCTGCGGCGTCGACCAGTGCCCGGCCCATGGCGTTGGGGTCGTCGTAGGGCACCCCGCGGGCGTCGTGGTGCAGGTAGTGGAACTCGCCGACCGCGGTCACCCCGGCCAGCGCCATCTCCGCGAAGACCGCCGTGGCGAGATTCCGGTAGGTGTCGGGGTCGAGCGTGTTCGCCGCCTGGTACATCAGGTCGCGCCAGGTCCAGAAGGAGCCTCGGTCGTGCTGCGTGCGTGCTCGCAGTGCCCGGTGGAAGGCATGCGAGTGCGCGTTCGCCAGGCCGGGGAGGACCAGCCCGCGCAGGGCAGGCACAGCTGACGGGCGCTCGACCCCGGTCACGACGCGGGAGAAGCGTCCTTCGGCGACCGTGACGAGGACGCCGTGTTCCACGGGCCCGCCGCCCAGCCATGCGTGTTCGCACCACCATTGCCCTTCCGGGTCGTCCGCCCGCGGCGTACGGGCTGTCCGGCGCAGGGCGTTCGACGGCGATGTCATGCCGCTGCCCACTCCTTCATCAGGGCGGCGAGTGCCGCGACCCCGAGGTGGCAGTCGGCCGGTTCGGCATGCTCGTCGGGCGAGTGGGACACGCCCGTCGGGTTGCGCACGAACACCATCGCGCTGGGCACGACCGTGGACAGGACGCCGGCGTCGTGGCCGGCTGCCGAGGCCAGGACCGGCACGTCACCGAAGGCCTTCAACGCCCGGACGATGCGGTCGCGCAGTGTGTGTGGGAACTCCACGATCGGGGATTCGGACTCGGCGCTGACCTGGAGTTGCACACCTTCGGCCTCGGCGTGCTGCGCGGCGTCGGTGAAGATCTCCCGGGTGAGGAGATCCAGCTCGTTCTGCGATCCCGCGCGTGCGTCCAGCCAGCTCTCCACCGACGAGGCGATTGCGTTGGCCCCGTTCGGCTGCACGCTGAACTTGCCGAAGGTCGCCACGCACCCGTGCTGGACGGCACGCGATCGCGCCGACACCACGGAGGCCGCGTAGGCCAGCATCGGGTCGCGACGATCCACCATCCGTGTCGCGCCCGCGTGATTGGCCTGCCCGGTGAAGGACAGCCGCCATCGTCCGTGGGGCCAGATCGACGAGGCCACTGCGAAGGGACGGTCCAGCAGGTCCAGCGCCCGCCCCTGCTCCACGTGAAGCTCGACGAAGACCCCGACGCGGTCACGCAGGCGCCGATCCCGGCCCACCGACCTCGGGTCGCATCCCGCAGCCCCGAGCACCTCGGCCAGCGTTCGGCCGTCGGAGTCGCGCAGACTTAACGCGCGCTCCGGCGCGAGCGCCCCGGTCGACAGCTGCGAGCCGACACACGCGACACCGAAGCGGGCACCTTGCTCGTCGGAGAAGGCGACGACACCGATCGGGGTCCTCGGCTCGAAGCCGGCCTCCTGGAGGTGCGCGACGGCGGCGAACGCCGACACCACGCCCAGCGGCCCGTCGAAGGCACCTCCGTCGGGCACGGAGTCCAGGTGCGAGCCGGTGACGAAGGCGTCCCGTGGGTCGCCGGCCCAGCCCGGCGGGAACCACCAGGCCCACAGGTTTCCGTTGCGGTCCTGCTCGGTGCTCATCCCGCGCCGGTCGGCGCAGGCGACGAACCACTGCCGCAGGACCAGGTCCGGCTCCGTCCAGGCGAAGCGTCGGTAGCCGCCGAGTGGCCCGACCCGTCCGATCCCGGCGATCTCGGACCAGAGCGTCTCGAACTCCGTCATCTGCCGTCCTGCATCGGGATGCGCACCCCTCGTTCCGCGGCGACCTCGGCAGCGTGGGCGTATCCGGCGTCGACGTGGCGGATGACTCCCATCCCGGGATCGTTGGTCAGCACGCGGGCGAGCTTCTGCGCGGCCAGCTCGGTCCCGTCGGCAACCGTCACCTGCCCGGCGTGGACGGACCGGCCCATGCCGACACCGCCACCGTGGTGGATGGACACCCAGGAGGCACCGGACGCGGTGTTGAGCAGGGCGTTCAGCAGCGGCCAGTCCGCCACGGCGTCCGATCCGTCGATCATGGCCTCGGTCTCCCGGTACGGCGAGGCGACGGATCCGGAGTCGAGATGGTCGCGCCCGATGACGACGGGAGCACTCAGCTCCCCGGCGGCCACCATCTCGTTGAAGCGGAGCCCGGCACGGTGCCGTTCCCCGTAGCCGAGCCAGCAGATGCGGGCGGGAAGCCCCTGGAACGCGACCTTCTCGCCGGCCATGGTGATCCACCGCCGCAGGTGCTCGTTGTCCGGGAACAGCTCGAAGATCGCCCGGTCGGTCGCCTCGATGTCCCTGGGGTCGCCCGACAGTGCGGCCCACCGGAACGGACCCAACCCCTCCTCGAACAGCGGCCGGATGTAGGCCGGCACGAAGCCGGGGTAGTCGAAGGCCCGCGCGTAGCCGCCCTTGCGGGCCTCGTCGCGGATCGAGTTCCCGTAGTCGAAGACCTCGGCCCCACGGTCCAGGAAGCCGACCATCGCCTCGACATGGGCCGCCATGGACAGCCGGGCCTGCTCGGTGAACCACGCGGGGTCCTTCTCCGCGGTCGTCCTCATGTCCTCGAAGGCGACGCCACGGGGCAGGTACGAGAGGGGGTCGTGGGCCGACGTCTGGTCGGTGACCACGTCGATCGGCGCATCCCGGGCGAGGAGCTGGGGGAACACGTCTGCCGCGTTGCCGACGAGACCGATGGACAGCGGCCGGCGGGCGTCGCGAGCGGTGGTCGCGCGACGCAGCGCGTCCTCGACGTCCGTTGCGCGGACGTCGAGGTACCGGTGCTCGAGACGGCGGTCGATGCGTGTCCGGTCGCAGTCGACGCAGATGACGACCCCGTCGTTCATGGTGACCGCGAGCGGCTGAGCGCCGCCCATCCCTCCCACGCCGGCGGTCAGCGTGATGGTGCCGGCCAGCGAGCCACCGAAGCGCTTGCGGGCGACGGCACCGAAGGTCTCGAAGGTGCCCTGGAGGATGCCCTGGGTGCCGATGTAGATCCAGGAGCCGGCCGTCATCTGGCCGTACATCATCAAGCCGGCCGCCTCCAGCTTGCGGAAGTGCTCCCAGTTCGCCCAGTCCCCCACCAGATTCGAGTTCGCGAGCAACACACGTGGGGCCCACTCGTGCGTGCGGAAGATCCCCACCGGCTTGCCCGACTGGACGAGGAGGGTCTCGTCGTCCTCCAGCTCTCGCAGCGACGCGACGATGGCGTCGAACGCGGCCCAGTTGCGCGCCGCTCGACCGGTCCCGCCGTAGACCACGAGCTCGTCGGGGTGCTCGGCCACCTCCGGGTCGAGGTTGTTCATCAGCATCCGCAGCGCCGCTTCCTGCTGCCAGCCCTTGCACGACAGCTGCGGGCCACGGGCCGCGCGCACGGTCCGCGCAGCAGAGGTGTCAGTCATCGAAACCGTCCCGGTTCACGTGGCGTGTGGTGCTGCTAGTGGACCTCACATCCCCTCGCTCGCTCTACCTCGACGGAGTGCTTGCTGTCCCGGATCCGAGACTTCGGTGGCCCGGCCGAGGCGGAGGACAGGCCACCGGAGTGCGGGTAAGGTTCTCCACCCGATCGCCGACCCTCGGTACGACCAGGCCGCCTGCAGCTCAGGAGGCCGTCGAGCCGGGGTGACGGCCGAGCGGGACCGTCGAGGCCTTGCTGCCACGCACCATGCTCTCGAACTGGAGGCGGCGATGGACGTCGTGACCGGAGGGGTGCGGCCACGCACGCTTCTCGTGCTGTCGTGTGTCCTCGGCCTGTGCCTCGGGTGCACGTCGGGCACCGCGCCGACGTCGTCCTCGACGTCGAGCAGCGGCCCTCCGTCGGTGTCGGCGGACCCGGCCAAGGCCGACGCGGTGATGAAGGTCGTCAGGGACACCATGGCCGACGCCCATCTGAAGGCCGTGATCGTCAGCGTCACCATCGACGGCAAGGAGATCGCCACCCAGGCCGTCGGTGACTCGATGCCCGGTGTGCCCGCGACGACGGACATGCATTTCCGCAACGGCGCCGTGGCCATCTCCTACGTCTCCACCGCGCTGCTGCAACTCGTCGACGAGAAGAAGGTGAGCCTCGACGACAAGGTCTCGACGTGGCTGCCCGACATCCCCTACACGGACAAGGTGACCCTCGGCCAACTGGCCCAGATGACCTCGGGATACGTGGACTACGTGACCACCCCCGAGCTGGACGACGCGCAGTATGCGAACCCGTTCCGGACCGTCACCCCCGAGGACCTCATCGCGATCAGCACCGCACACCCGCTCCTCTACGAGCCCGGAACGAACTGGAACTACTCGCACACCAACTACGTCATCCTCGGACTCGCCCTCGAGAAGATCACGGGGCAGGGCGTCGCCTCGCTCCTGGAGCGGAAGGTGCTGGGCCCCCTCGGGCTGGACAACACCACCGACCCGGGAACACCGGCGATCCCGGAGCCCGCGCTGCACGCCTACACGTCCGAGCGCCGGCAGGCGCTCAAGATTCCCGCCGGCACACCCTTCTACGAGGACTCGACCTACTGGAACCCGTCGTGGACCATCACCCGCGGAGCCATCCAGACCACCACCATCCACGACTTGAACGCCACGGCCGTGGCCATCGGCACGGGGACGCTCCTGTCGCCCGAGTCCTACCAGAAGATGCTGACCAAGGACCTGATCGGCAGGACCACGACCCTGCCCGGATGCACCACCTGCCACCCGCAGTCGCCGGCCTACACCTACGGGCTCGGAATCATCTCCTCCGGCAACTGGGTGTTGCAGAACCCGCTGTTCTCCGGTGAAGCCGGCGCATACGCCTACCTGCCCGCGCAGAAGGTCGCCATCGCTGTCGCCGTCACCTTCGACCAAGCCGCCTTCGACCCGGCCACGGGCGACTACAAGAACTCCGCCGACGTCCTGTGGAGGAGGATCGCCGCGGCGCTCGTCCCCGGCGACGCCCCACCGATGCCGCCCGGAAGCTAGCCCGGAAGCCTCGTGCTACCCGGCGAGGACGGGTGGCGGAGCCGACCTGCTCGTCCGGCTTCGGCACCGAGCACGCCTCCGAGGCCGTGCCCGGGGCGTTGGGACGCGTCGCCGGGTGCGCGGAACCCGCGGACGTCTCGACCGGGCTGTGCACGAGCCGGTTGAGATCGGCGGCCAGCGGCGAGCCCGGATGCCAGGCCGCCTCGTAGAAGATCTCGACCTCCTGGCCGTTCTCGTGCAGGACCCGGTGCTGGGCGTCCGGTGAGGTGAGCTTGGAGGGCGGCAGATGGCTGCGCCCAGGCCGAGGTTGACCCACTGCTCGAGCACCTGGTAGCTCGCCGCCTCCCCGGCGTAGGCCGCCATGTCCGCCTCCCGCAGGACCAGCTCACGAGGGGTGGGTAGGTCGCGGACCGCGGTGAACGCCCTCGCCACCAGCGCGGCCTCGATCAGCGGGGAGACCTCATCCGGATTCGCGTGCTCCCGGACTCCAGCAGCCGGCGCGCCTCGACCGACACCGCGTCCAGGCCCGCGAGCGCCCGCTCGATCAGCGGCAGGATCTGCCCGCCGAGAGCCGTCGGGGTCACCCGCGCGGCGACCTGTCGAACAGCCGGTCACCCATGCGCTCCTCCAACTTGGCGATGCCGTTGGACAACGCCGGCTGAGACACCCCCTGCACCGCCGAGCCCGCGGCGGCGTAGGCGGAGTCGAATCCCGCCCGGGAGCCTGCTCCGGCCTTTGCGAGGAGGAACGCGCCCCGATGATCGCCCCTGGACGGAGCCTCGTCCCCCGCGCAGTGATGTCTCGCCGATTACAGCGCGGCTGCGTCGAACGCTGAGCGTCGCCGGCGCGAAACAGCTGACCAGAGAATTCCGCATTCTCACCCGACGATCTCCTCCAGCGGATCGCGAGCAGCCCCGAAACAGAGCGCCAGAACTTCCTGCAGGGTCGACGTCCTCGCTCTTCGGTCAGCGACGATGCGGCCTTCTCGCATCACGAGCAGACGGTCGCTCACCCGCAGGGTCTCCTCGAGGTCGCTGGAGATGAAGAGGACCGCGCGGCCCTGATCGGCGATGTCCCGGACCAACCGGTGGATCTCCTCTTGTGCGCCGACGTCGACCCCCTGGGTCGGCTCGTCGAAGATCAGAATGTCGGCGTCGGTCGCCAACCACTTCGCAATGACGACTTTCTGCTGGTTGCCCCCGGAGAGGTGACTGAATCGGCTTTCGGCGCCCACCGCTTTGATCCCGAGCCGGCCTTCGTCGATGGCGTAGCGCTCTCGTTCGCGCCGCCGCCGGACGAACCCGCCCGACGCGAACGACGACAGCGCGGCGAGGGTGAGGTTCTCCCGAACCGTCCACTCGCCGACCGAGGCCTGGTGACGGCGGTCCTCGGGCAGCAACGCCACGCCGCGTCGGATCCCCTCCCTCGGCGACGAGGCCCGGAACGGCGTGCCGTTGATCTCGATCCACCCCGCGTCGGGTCGGGCGGCACCGAAGAGGAGATGGGCCAACTCCGAACGGCCGGCGCCGACGAAGCCGGCGATCCCGGTGACCTCGCCGCGGCGCACGTCCAGATCGACGTCGACGACTCGGTTGCGCCAACACAGTCCACGAGCGCTCAGCGCGACCTCGCCCGGCTCACGCTCCTCCGCCCGGACCAGCCGGCTGGGTTCGACGCCCAGGATCATCTGGACGAGTTCCCGCCGGTCCTGCAACTTCTCGTGCCCGAGCTCGCCGACCAACCGGCCGTCCCGCAGTACCGTTGCCCGATCGCACAGGGCGGCGATCTCGTCCAGCCGGTGGGACACGTAGACCACGCTCAGCCCGTCCGCCCGCAGTCGCTCGACGGTTCGGTAGACCTGCTCGACCTCGTGGGCCCCCAGCGACGCCGTGGGCTCGTCCATGATGATCAGTCGGGCCCCGAGCAGCAGGCAGCGGGCGAGCCCGACCATCGCGACCTGCGCCGCCGACAGAGCGGAGATCCGCTCGTCGACGTCGAGGGTGACCCCGAGCCGCTCCAGCATCTCGCGGCAGGTCCGGCGCATCGCGTTCCGCTTGAGCAGCGGGCCCGCCCGGGGCGGGACGAGGCCGAGGTAGACGTTCTCGTACACCGCCATGTCGCCGACGACCTGGGGTTCCTGATGCAGCACGGCGATCCCGGCCGCCGCCGAGGCTGCGGCGTCCGGGAAGGTGACCGGCTCGCCCTCGATCTCGATCGTCCCGGCCCCCGGTCGGTGCACCCCGGCGAGGATCTTGATCAGGGTGGACTTGCCCGCGCCGTTCTGCCCGATCAACCCGTGCACCTCGCCGGCTCGGATGTCGAGGTCCACCCCGTCCAGGGCGGGCACGCCCGCGAAGCTCTTCGCCACCCCGCGCACGCGGAGCCAGACGTCCCCGCTCACCGGGCGGCGACCTTCCGGGCGAAGGTGCTGATCGTGACGGCCGCGACGAGCACGATCCCCTGCGCCGCGGTGGTCCAGGCCCGCTCCACCCCGGTGACGACGAGCCCGTTGGCGAGGAAGCTCAGCATGAGCACCCCGACGATGGTCCCGCCGACGTGGAACTGGCCCTCGCGCAGCGTCGCGGCGCCGATGAAGCTCGCCGCGAAGGCCGGCAGCAGGTAGCTCACGGCGGCCGTGGGGTTGCCGACGCCGAGGCTCGACGTGAGCATCAGCCCGCCGAGGCCCGCCAGCAGTCCGCTCAGGACGAAGGCGAGCAGGCGCACCCGCTTGCCGTCGATCCCCGACAGCCGGGCTGCGACCGGGTTGCCGCCGACCGCGTACATCCGACGGCCGACCACGGTGCGCTCCATCAGGAGGTACGCCGCGACGGCAACCGCGAACCAGACGATCACCATGAGCGGGATCGGACCGATCGTGCCGCGGCCCAGCAAGGTGAAGTCCGGCGGCAGGTCCCCCGAGACCTGGACACCACCGTTGTAGGCGAGCAGCCACCCGGTGATGATCTGTCCGACGCCGAGGGTGGCGATGAAGGCCGAGACCCCCAGTCTCGTGACGATCAGCCCGTTGACCAGGCCGACCCCGGCTCCGAACAGCAGGGCCGCAGCCGTCCCGCCCACCATGCCGAAGCTCTGCGCGGTGCCGGCCGCGAGCATCCCGGCACCCGTTGCGGTGTAGCCGATGGAGAGGTCGAAGTCGCCGAGCGTCAACACGATCGTGAGGCCGATCGACAACACCCCCATGGCGGCCGCGGCCTTGAGGACGTTGGCGACGTTGCTCGCGGTGAGGAACGCGTCGGCGAGCGTGCTGAAGACGATCAGCATCAGGACGAAACCGACCAGGGTCCCGTACCGCGAGAGCAGGACCATCCCCTTCTCGGCGACCGCGGACTGCGCGGCGGGCGAGCCGCTCCTGCGGAGTGTGGTGTCCGGTCTCGAGGTGTCCGTCGAGGTCGGTGTCGAAGCGTTCATCGAGCGGCTCCTTCGTCGGCCGACAGCCGTGGCGGTCCGTCAGGAACCGTGAATCTAGGTCGCGGTTCGGGGCCCGGACAGTCCACCAAAGTGCACGAACGCAACCGGGTCGCAGCGATGCACTTTGGTGCATTGTCCGGCCCCTCGACCCGGTCGTAGCGTTCCGCCGGCGCCCAGCGGCACCGCCAGTCCATCGTCCCAACGGAGGTACACGATGAGTCCCCTTCGCAGGTCGCTGCCCCGGCGTGCGTTCCTCTACGGGAGCGCCGGAGCCGGAGCGGGACTCGCCCTGGCGGCGTGCAGCGTCAGCGGCGGGCCTGGCACGGCGGGCGCGGACACCCCCGGAGCGGCCGCGATTGCGGACAGCACGTCCTTCACCGACGCCGACTTCGCGCCGTTGAAGGGCGCCCGGATCGGGGTCGTCGGCATCAACCTGCAGGGTCCGACCGTGGCCCGCAGCGTGCAGATCATGACCGACCTCTCGACGAAGCACGAGTTCGAGCTGCAGGCCGTGAGCAGCGACTTCGACCTGGCCCGCACCAACGACACCATCCGGGTCTGGGCCGAGAACAAGTTCTCCGCGATCGTCGTCGCGAACACCGAGGCCGCGAACATAAGCGAGGGGCTGGCCGCGGCCGAACGGGCAGGCGTTCCGGTCGGCGGCTTCTACTGCGGGACCGCCCCCGGGCTGGCGTTCGACGTGGGGGCCAACGAGTTCATCTCCGGTACTCGGTGTGGGACCTACATCCAGCAGCGGCTGGCGGCCGCGGGCGGCAACAAGGGGATCGCGCTCGTCGGCTACACGCCGCTCGCGAACCTCCGTGAGCGCGAGCTCGCCGTGCGGACACTGGCGGACTACCACGGCACGCCGATCCTGCTCCGGCACGAGACCAACGCCGACTCGTCGGTGCCCGACGTGCAGAACACCACCACGGACGTCCTCACCAAGTTCCCCGAGGGCGGGCAGCTCGGCGCCATCTTCGTGGCCTGGGACCAGGGCGGATACGCCGCCGTCTCCGCCATCGAGGCTGCGGGCCGCGACGACGTGTTCGTGGTGTCCATCGACGGCGAGCAGGCCAACCTGGACTCGATCCGGCAGGGCGGCCCGCAGGGGGCGACGGTCGTCAACGACATGGTCGCGGTGTCGAACGTGGTGCTCACCGAGCTGGCGAAGATCATCGGAGGCGCGGCACCCCCGAAGAACGCCCAGCTCTACGTGGACGCACCACTCGTCACATCGGTGAACGTCCCGGCGAGCGGGGTGCCGCAGGGCACAGGGCTCACCCCCTACTACACCGGCTGATCCGCTGCAGAGAGGAGCTCGTGCATGACCACCACCGAACGGTTCGTCGACGGCGTCCGGCTGGAACCCCGGGCGCTGCCACCGCTTCCGGCACCGCCCGAGTTCGCGACCGTGGAGGAGGAGCGGGCACACCGCAAGCAGAAGCTCGCCGGTGCCCTGCGGATCTTCGGCCGATTCGGGTTCGGCGAGGGGGTGGCCGGACACATCACGGTGCGCGATCCCGAGTTCTCCGACCACTTCTGGGTCAATCCCTTCGGCCGGAGCTTCCGGCACATGCGGGTGCGGGACCTCGTCCTGGTCAACCACGACGGCGACGTCGTCCTCGGTGACCAACCGGTCAACCGCGCCGCCTTCGTGCTGCACTCGGCCATCCACCAGGCCCGGCCCGACGTCGTCGCCGCCGCGCACTCGCACTCGCCGTACGGCAAGGCCTTCAGCTCGCTCGGCATCCCGCTCGCCCCCTTGACCCAGGACGCCTGCACCTTCTACGGGGACCATGCCGTCGTCACCGAACAGGGCGGCGCGGTCGTGCTCGATCCCGAGGCGGGGCGGCAGGTCGCCGCGGGGCTCGGCCCGCACAAGGCCGCGATCCACCAGAACCACGGACTGTTCACGGTCGGCCGGACCCTCGACGAGGCGGTCTTCTGGTTCCTCGCCCTGGAGCGGTCGTGCCAGGCGCAGCTCGCCGCGATGGCTGCCGGGAAGCCGATCCACGTGCGCCACGAGTGGGCGACGTACACCGCCGAGCAGAACGGCACGCCTTGGGCGGGCTGGTTCAACTTCCAGCCACTCTGGGACGAGATCCGGCTCTCCGACCCCGAGCTGTTCGACTGACACCCGAGAGAGGACCCATGACCGACACCACTGTGGACGCCGGCCTGGAGACCGTCCTGGCCGAGCGACGAGGCGGCGTCCTCGTGCTGACGCTCAACCGCCCGCACCGGCTCAACGCCTGGACGAACGCACTCGAGCAGCGCTACTTCGCGCTGCTCGACGAGGCCGAGGCCGATCCCGACGTCCGGGCCGTGGTGGTCACCGGCGCCGGCCGCGGCTTCTGCGCAGGCGCCGACATGGACGATCTCGACGTCCTGACCGGCTCGGAGGAGAAGGGGCTGCCCGCCCGCGCGGTTCCGTGCCATCGCCCGCTGCAGCTGCGCAAGCCCCTGATCGCCGCAGTGAACGGCGCCGCCGCCGGCCTCGGGTTCGTCCAGGCGCTCTACTGCGACCTCCGGTTCGCCACACCCACCGCGAAGTTCACCTCGGCGTTCACCCGCCGCGGACTCATCGCCGAGTACGGCTCGGCGTGGCTGCTGCCGCGCATCGTCGGGCACGCGCGGGCCACCGACCTGCTGCTCTCGGCCCGCGTGGTGCACGGGACCGAGGCACTGGAGATGGGCCTGGTCGACCGGGTCGTCGAGCCGGACGCTCTGCTCGACACCACCGTCGCGTACGCGCAGGATCTCGCCGACAACTGCTCGCCCGCGGCGATGGCCGCGGTGAAGGCACAGCTCGCCCACGCGGCGACGAGCACGTTCGCCGAAGCCGCCGGGGAGGCGGACCGGCGGATGGTGCTGTCGTTCGAGCACCCGGACTTCCACGAAGGAGTGGTCAGCTACCAGGAGAAGCGGCCCCCCGCGTTCGCCGGGCTCGGCCCCGACCGCTCTTGAAGTTCGGCGACCGCTCGGTTTGAATCCGAGGGTCGACCTGTGTCGTAGCGGGAGGCACTGCCAATGGAGGCACCGACGGCGAGGGGCACGCGTCTGCCCGTTGTGCAGTACGACCGCGTGTTCTCGGTGCTCGAGCGTTGTGACGCCGCGCGGACGATCCCGGAGTTCAAGGAGCTCCTCCTGGAGTCGCTCGCCTCGACCTTCTCCTACCGCAACCTCACCTGCTTCGCGGGACCGACGATCAAGGAGGCGTTCGCAGACCGGTCGCCCTCGCTGCGCGGTTCGTGCGTGGCCAGCTGGCCTGGCTACCGGGACCGCTGGCACGAGATCGACGTGCTGTCGTCGGACGAGTCCTGCCTACTCCTGAGCCAAGAGGGACTCAGCGACATCGACCGGCTGCGGACCGTGCCCGCCTGGGGGCGGGAGTACATCGACGGGCACATGCGGCAGTGGGGCTACCGCTCGTCAGCGATCATGCACCTGCAGTTCCCGCGAGGCGGACACGCGCTCGTCGGGCTGACCGATCCCGAGCCCCACCTGATCGACGACGGCGCTGCCGCGGCCCTGCGCCTGCTCGCCCGGCACCTGTCGGCGATCAGCAGGCGGATCCCGGTTGAGGTCCCCAGCCTGCCCGTGCTCAGCGGACGACTGCAGGAGGTGGCCGCCCTCGTCGGCGAGGGCCGTTCCAACCGGGAGATCGCCGAGACGTTGTTCCTCAGCCTCGACACCGTGAAGAAGTACGTCAGCCGGGTGCTCGCCGCGACCGGCTGCCGCTCCCGAGCGGAGTACGTGGCGCGTGTGCACGTACCACCCGCTCGCTGAAGCGTCGGAACCCCGGCTGCGTCCTAGGACGTGGTGTACGACGTCTGCTCTCCCTGATCAAGCAGGGCGTGTCGGGAACGCTTGAACTCGACGTGGGTGGCCGACGCCCGCCATCCACCACCTCGGAGGACGCGGCCGGAGCTCACCCGAGCCGGGCCCAGAAGCGGGTGAAGGCGGCCGCCGCCTCTGCCGGGAAGTCCCACATCCACCAGTGCCCGGCGCCGGGCAGCTCCAGCAGCTCGCTGCCCAGCCGTTCGGCCACGGCCGGCGCCAGGTTCGGCATCGTGTAGCGGTCCGCCGTCGCGTGCACGATCAGCGACGGGACCCGGGGTGCGGCGGCCAGGCGCTCGCCGAGCCTGCGCATGTAGGGCTGGGCCGCGGACCGGTACACGGCGAGGATCGAGCGGCCCATCTCGTCGTCGAAGTGAGCGGCGATCTGCGGAGCGAGGTCCGCAGGCACGTCATCGCTCGCGACGAAGTCCTCCCCGCTCATGGCCACCATCTGCTCGACGAGCGTTTCGCCCTCCCCCGGCGTCTGCCAGGTCCGGGCAGCGGGATGCCACACGTAGTCAGGGTGGATGATGCCGGCGCAGTCCGCGATCCACGACCGGAGCAGGTCCGGACGCGTGGCGGCCACAGCGTAGAGATGCCCCGCACCCCAGTCGTGGCCGACCAGGTCGACAGGCTCGCCGAAGCGCTCGAGCTCGCCGACGAGCCAGGCCCGGTACTCCTCTGCAGTGCTCCCGAAACCGGGCGGCACCGGTGCACCGAAGCCGGGGGGCGAGAGCAGCACCGGCTCCGCCGTGTCATGTGCGACGAGTTCGCGCACCAGTGGACCCCACACCAGCGAGGTCTCCGGATTGCCGTGGGCCAGGGCGATCGGCATGACAGCTGACCCTACTTCGCGCCGGCCGGGGGCTCCGGCATCGTGGTGAAGACGCCGCGTTCCCGCATGCGGGCGAAGAACTCGGTCCGGTAGGCGTCGAGCGGGTCGGCACGCACGGCCTCGTCGAGGATCCGCGCGTCCTCGCCGACCAGGATCCGCCACTGACCGGCCCGCACACCCTCGAGGATGTCCTTGGCGGCCGACTCCGACGTGGTCGGGGCATTGGCGCGGAAGTCGCGATCGATGTCGCCGAGCCCGTCATCGAGCCCGCGGCCGTCCTTCGCGCCCAGGTACGACATCGAGTTCCGCACCAGGGACGTCCCGACGTACCCCGGCATCACGACCGACACCTCGACGTGCGGAGCCCGCAGCCGAAGGTCGCTGATCAACGCCTCGCTGAACCCACGGACGGCGAACTTCGCGGTGCTGTACGCGACGATCGACTCCGTGGGGCTCAGCCCCGCCCAGAAGCCGTTGACACTACTGGTGTTCACGATCCGCGCCCGCTCGCTGCGCAGCAGCATCGGCAGGAAGACCCGGACACCGAGGTAGACGCCGCCCCAGTTGACGTTGAAGACCCGCTCCCACTGCTCACGCGGCTCGGCGACGAAGCTGTACCCGCCCCCGCCGATGCCCGCGTTGTTGAAGAGCAGGTCGATGTGGTCGGTCTCGTGGACCTCCGCGATGTACGCGCGGAAGGCCTCCAGCTCGGCCTCGACGGAGACGTCGGCGACGCAGGTCGTCACCTTGGTGCCCGGTGAGGCATCGGCTCGGCACCGGGCGAGGGTCTCCTCGAGATTGGGCGCCGAGACGTCGCAGACGGACACGCTGCAGCCCTCCGCGGCGAGCATCCGGGCCAACTCGGCACCCATCCCGGCGCCACCCCCCGTGATCACTGCGAGCTTGCCTGTGAACGAGTCCATGGGCCCTCTCCTCCGCCTCCGCTGCCGGCAGTACGACCGTAGGAACGGGCCCGGGCGTCGACAATGCACCTTGGTGCACTGTGCTGCGCCACAGCGCCGTTCCTACCGTGGGAGCCCCGAGGAAGGGAGTGACAGTGCCGAGCTTCAGGGCCCTCGAGGTCGATCGGGACGACGACGGCTACACGACCCGACTGGTCGAGCGCACGGACATCGACCTCGCCGAGGGCGACGTGACCGTCGACGTGCGGTGGTCCGACGTCAACTACAAGGACGGCCTGATCACCTCCGGCCGGTTCGACCTGGTTCGCCGTTTCCCGATGACTGCCGGGATCGACCTCGTCGGCACCGTCGCCGAGTCGACGGCGGAGGACCTCCCCGCCGGCCTGCTCGTCACCGTGAACGGGCACGGCCTCGGCACAGACCACCCGGGTGGGTTCGCCGAGCGCGCGCGGATCCCGCACGAGTGGGTCACTCCGGTCCCGGAGCCGATCGACGATCTGTCTGCGGCCGCGATCGGCACCGCCGGGTTCACCGCAGCGCTCGCCGTCCGCACGCTGCAGGAGCATCACGTCGAGCCCAGCACCGGACCGGTCCTGGTCACCGGTGCGGCGGGCGGCGCGGGCTCGGTGGCGGTGATGGTGCTCGGCGCACTCGGCTACGAGGTGGTGGCCTCGACCGGGCGCCGGGAGCAGGAGGAGAAGTCGCTGCTGCGGCTGGGCGCGAGCACGGTGGTGGACCGGCTCGAGCTGCTCGACGCAGGGCAGCTGGGCCGGGCCAGGTGGGCGGGCGCCGTCGACACCCTGGGCAGCCGGGCGCTCGCGACCGTGCTCGCCGAGACCCGCTACGGCGGCACGGTCGCCGCGATGGGCATGGCGATGGGCGTGGACCTCCCGGCGTCCGTCGTGCCCTTCATCTCCCGCGGCGTCACCCTGGCAGGCATCGACTCGGTCTACGCGCCCGCACCAGCCCGCCGGTCGGCGTGGGCCCTGCTCGCGGAACGCCTCGATCTTGCCGCGCTGCGCGAGATCACCGAGATCGTGCCCCTGGCCGAGGCGCCCGGCCGTGGCGATGCGGTGATGGCGGGCCAGGTCCGCGGGCGGCTCGTCGTCGACGTCCGGGCGTGAACGGGCCGCCGGAGCCCGCCGGAGTCGTGGCGGGGCTCTTCGCGACCGCACAGCGTCTGCCGGACCGGTGCGCGCTGCGGGTCGACGACCGTGCCTGGACCTACGCCGAGCTGACCGAACTGGTCTCGGCTGCCGCGACCCTGCTGGGAGCCGCCGGGGTGCAGGCCGGCGACCGCGTGCTGCTCGTGGCTCCGACCTCGGTGGAGTTCGTGGTCGCGTACCACGGGATCCTCGCCGCGGGCGCCGTCGCGGTCACCGTGAACGCGATGTGCACCGAGGCCGAGCTCGGCTACTTCCTCGACGACGCCGGATGTGCGCTCGCGATCTGCCTCCCGGAAACCGCCGCCGCCCTGCGCGCAGCCGCCGACCGGCGACACGTGCCGGTGTGGGTTCTCGACGAGGACGTGCTCGACGCCATGGACCCGGCGAGGAGTCCCGAGCGGTTACCGGCGTGCGAGGTCGCGGTGCTGCTCTACACGTCCGGTACCACCGGGCGACCCAAGGGCGCGGAGCTCACCCACGCCGGGATCCTCGCAGCCACGCGCGCCGTCGCCACCGCACTCGACCTGCGCGACGGCGAGCGAATGGGAACCGCCCTGCCCCTCTTCCACGTCTACGGCCAGGTCGTCGTGATGGGCAGCGCCCTGCGGTGCGGCGGCACGCTCTCACTGTTGCGCCGGTACGACCCGGGCGCGCTGCTGCGGCTGGCCACCGACCACCGGCTCACCCTGCTCGCCGGCGTCCCGACGATGTGGACGGACGTGCTGAACGCCGCCTGCGACATCGGGCGCGACGACTTGAGTACGCTGCGCATCGCGCTGTCGGGCGGGGCACCACTGCCGGACGGCGTCGTCCGTGAGCTCCGCGACCGGCTCGGCTGCACCCTGCTGGAGGGCTACGGGCTCAGCGAGGCCACCGGCGTCGCCACGATGTGCCGGCCCGGCGAGGACCGCCGCGCCGGCAGCGTCGGGCGGGCGCTTCCCGGCGTCGAGGTGAGCGTCCTGGGCCCCGACGGGACTGCTGCGCCACCCGGCACCGTCGGCGAGGTCGCGCTGCGCGGCCCGGTCCTGATGCGCGGCTACTGGCGGCGCCCGGAGGCGACCGCAGAGGTGCTGCAGGCGGACCTGCTGCTCACCGGCGACCTCGGGACCCTCGACGCTGACGGTCACCTGCGGATCGTCGACCGGAAGAAGGATGTCGTCATCCGAGGTGGCTACAACGTCTACCCGCGCGAGATCGAGGAGGTGCTCCACGAGCATCCTGCGGTGCGGGAGGCGGCCGTGATCGGGATCCCGGACCCTCGGCTCGGCGAGGAGGTTGCGGCGGTGGTCGCGGCACGCCCGGGCCACGAGCTGCGGCCCGCGGCGCTCCGTGGCTGGCTCGCCGAGCGGCTGGCCGCGTACAAGGTCCCGCGGGTCTACCGTGTGGTCGACGGGCTCCCTCGCGGCACCACCGGCAAGATCCTCAAACGCGGCATCGATCGCGCCGAGGTGCAGGCGCTCGGCGTGCGCCCGCCCCGGCCGACTACATCCGCCTGACCAGCGAGAACCGTCCACCTTGGTGCACTGTGCCGACCCCGGAGCGGTACCTACCGTGGACCACGCTCCGGACGATTTCCCGGAGCACGTCACCGCGATGAGGAGTCGCCCCATGACAGAGGAACGAGCCGTGCCCGCAGCGGAGCGGGCGGGTCTCAACGTCGAGGTGATCGTCGTCGGCGCGGGGTTCGCGGGCCTCTACGCGCTTGCCCGGCTGCGCGAGCTCAAGTTCTCGGTGGTCGTGCTGGAGGCGGGCTCCGAGGTCGGTGGCACCTGGTACTGGAACCGGTACCCCGGCCTACGCTGCGACATCCCGACGACCGACTACAGCTACAGCTGGGACCCCGAGCTCGAGGACGAGTGGCGGTGGTCGGAGAAGTACGCGACCCAGCCCGAGATCCTCCGCTACCTGACGCACGTCGCGGACCGGCACGACCTGCGGCGCGACATCCGCTTCGACACCCGCGTGACCGGCGCTGTCTGGGACGAGTCCGCCGAGGTGTGGCGGGTGACCACCGAGCGGGGCAACGTCCTGGTCGCGCGGTACGTCGTGATGGCCACCGGGGCGCTGTCGGTGCCCAAGCCCGTCGACGTCCCCGGACTCGGGGACTTCACGGGCGAGGTCGTCACCACCGCACGCTGGCCCCAGGCCGGTCTCGACGTGACCGGGCGCCGGGTCGCGGTCGTCGGCACCGGCTCGTCGGGCATCCAGGTGATCCCCCTTCTGGCCCGGGAAGCGGCCGAGCTGACCGTTTTCCAGCGGACCCCGGCGTTCTCCCTGCCTGCCCGCAACGGTGCCGCACCCGAGTACCGGGTGCGGATGCTCGCCGAGGACCGGGCGGGCTACCGGGAGGCGGCGCGGAGCTCATCGGGAGGAGTGCCGCTGCGGCCGCCGGCCCACCGCGCCGAGGACCTCACACCGGAGCAGCAGCGGGAGCTGTGTGAGGCCGCGTGGCAGGCCGGCGAGATCTCGGCCCTCAACGAGGTCTTCGCCGACCACCTCACCGACCCCGGGGCGAACGCCGTGCTCGCAGAGTTCCTACGGGAGAAGATCCGCGAGACGGTGCGGGACCCGGTGACCGCAGAGGCTCTGTGTCCCAGGGATTTCCCCTTCATGGCCAAGCGGCCGTGCTTCGACACCGGTTACTACGAGACGTTCAACGCGCCGCACGTCCGGTTGGTCGACATCCGGTCCACCCCGATCACCCGGGTCGTCGAGCGCGGGATCGAGACCTCCGCCGGGGTGACCGAGGTGGACACCCTCGTGTTCGCCACCGGCTACGACGCGATGACCGGTGCACTGCTGGCCGTGAACCCCGCCGGCCGCGAGGGACGCACGCTGCGGGAGGCGTGGGCCCACGGGCCTCGTACCTACCTCGGGCTGATGTCCGCGGGGTTCCCGAACCTGTTCATGATCACCGGCCCGGGCAGCCCGTCGGTCCTGTCGAACATGATCGTCGCTATCGAGCAGCACGTCGTCTGGGTCACGGACTGCCTCGCCGCGCTGCGGGCGGACTCGCTGCACACGATCGAGCCCACCGCGACCGCCGAGCAGGGCTGGGTCCAGCACGTGAACGACTGCGCGGACGTCACCCTCTTCCCCCAGGCGGAGTCCTGGTACCTGGGCGCGAACGTGCCCGGCAAGCCGCGGGTGTTCATGCCCTACGTCGGCGGAGTCGGCGTGTACCGGGACATCTGCGATGCCGTGGCCGAAGAGGACTACCTGGGGTTCCGAAGGACCGGACCACAGGGCGAACGGTGCGCGGACGGCGTGATCGCCCGGCTGCGCCCGAATGTGGCCGCGCTGTTGCGCGAACTGCAGGCGGCCGGCGAGCCGGACCTCGGCGCGCTGCCCCTCCTCGACGAGATCGACACCCGACGGGTGCTGGCCGCCGTGGCGACCGGGCGGCGCAGGCCGCCGCAGGTTGCCGAAGTGCGGTACGGCGTGCTGCCCTGGGGCCTCCCCTACCGGCTGTACCGGCCGGAAGGCCCCGGACCGCACCCGGTCGTCGTGCACCTGGTGGCCGCCCCCTGGTTGCTGCCCGACCCGGGTCCCGACGCCTTCGCCCGCGATCTCGCCCGGCGCGCCGGCGTGATCGTGGTGTCGACCGCGCCGACGGCGGGGGCCGATTCGCGGCGAGCGGTCGTGGAGGCTGCGGACGCCGTCCGCTGGGTCGCCCTGCAGTGCGCCGAGCTGGGCGGGACCGCGGCGCCGGTGGCGGTGGCCGGGTGGAGTGGGGGCGCCGATCTCGCCGCCGGCGTCGCGCACGCCCTGCGCGGGGACCCGGCCGCCCCGGTCGTCCAGCTGCTGGTGAACCCGGTCGGCCCGGGGGACGCCGACCCAACCGGGCAACCCCCGGCCGTGGTCGTCCTCGGCGAGCTGGACCCGGCCCACGACGACGGCGCGGCCCGCGCAGCCGCGCTCGTCGAGGCGGGCGTCCCGACCACCACGATCGTCGCCCGCGGCCACATCCACGCGTCGTTGGCGATCGTGGACCTGCTGTCCGGGGAGGCGGACCGCGATCGTTCGGCCGCGGCGCTGCGCCGGAACCTCGCCCCACCCCGACGAGACGGAGGACAACCCATGGAGCACGCCCGGCACTTCTACATCGGCGGACGCTGGGTCGCCCCGTCCGGGTCGCGCACCTTGCCGGTGATCGACCCGGCGACCGAGCAGGAGATCGAGACGATCGCCCTCGGCGAGACCGCCGACGTCGACGCCGCCGTGACGGCCGCGCGCCGCGCGTTCGGGACATGGTCGCAGACGAGCGTGCAGGAGCGACTGCACCTGCTCGACCGGATCATTGAGATCTACACGAAGCGCGCGCAGGAGATCGGCGAGTCGATCAGCCGCGAGGTCGGGGCGCCGCGGGCGCTGGCTGTGGACGTCCAGGCCGCGGTCGGCGTGATCCACCTCGAGACCACCCGGAAGGTCCTCGCGGACTTCGTGTTCGAGCGTCGACACGGCAGCACGCTCGTGGTGCACGAACCGATCGGGGTGTGCGCGCTGATCACTCCGTGGAACTGGCCCATCCATCAGATCGTGCCGAAGGTCGCTGCAGCGCTCGCCACCGGTTGCACGATGGTGCTCAAGCCGTCGGAGGTCGCCCCGCTCAACGCGCTGCTGCTCGCCGAGGTGCTCGACGAGGCCGGGGTCCCGGCCGGCGTGTTCAACCTGGTCAACGGGGACGGGGCGACCGTCGGTGCCGCGTTGGCGGCGCATCCCGGCGTCGACATGGTCTCCTTCACCGGTTCCACGCGGGCCGGAGTCGAGGTCGCCCGGGCTGCCGCGCCGACCGTGAAGCGGGTGATCCAGGAACTCGGCGGCAAGTCGGCGAACATCCTGCTCGACGGCGATGATCTCGCTGCGCTCGTGGCACGCGACGTCGGAGTGCTCTGCACCAACAGCGGTCAGTCGTGCAACGCGCCGACGAGGATGCTGGTCCCGGCGACCCGGATGGCGGAGGCCGTGCAGGCGGCGGCAGCCGCGGCGGAGGCCGTCGTCGTCGGTCCCCCGGGCGCCAAGGACACGGAGATGGGCCCGCTCGCGTCGGCGGCGCAGTTCCGCACGGTGCAGGACTACATCGCCCGCGGGATCGCGGAGGGCGCCACCCTGGTCGCGGGCGGCCCGGGTCGCCCGGACGGCCTCGAGAGCGGCTACTACGTGCGCCCGACCGTGTTCGCGGACGTCGACAACTCCATGACCATCGCCCGGGAGGAGATCTTCGGCCCGGTGCTCGTGCTGATCGGCTACACCGACGAGGACGATGCCGTGCGGATCGCCGACGACTCCGACTACGGCCTGTCCGCCTGGGTGTCCGGCGATGCGGCCAGGGCCCGCGCGCTGGCCCACCGGCTCCGCGCCGGCGAGGTCCACCTCAACGGCGCCGACACGGACTTCGGGGCTCCGTACGGCGGATACCGGCGGTCCGGCAACGGGCGGGAGTTCGGCGCCGCCGGCTTCGCCGAGTACCTGGAGACCAAGTCCATCCTCGGCTTCGAGTGACCCGGAGGGCCACCATCATGTCGCTGTTCGAGATGTCCGACCGTGCGAAACAGGTGCACGAGGACCTGCTGGAGTTCATGGACTCCCGGATCTACCCCGCGGAGGCCGTGTACGAGGAACAGATGCGCGCGTCGGGGGATCCGCAGTTCCACCCGCCGGTGCTGGAGGAGCTCAAGGCCGAGGCACGCCGCCGCGGCCTGTGGAACCTCTTTCACCCCCACCCCGAGTGGGGACCCGGCCTGAGCAACGCCGAGTACGCCCCGCTGTGCGAGATCATGGGCCGCAGCCCGCGGCTGGCCCCCGAGGCCACCAACTGCTCCGCGCCGGACACCGGGAACATGGAGGTGCTCACCCTCTTCGGTTCCGACGAGCACAAGGAGCGCTACCTCATCCCGCTGCTCGCCGGGACCATCCGCTCGGCGTTCGCCATGACCGAGCCCGCGGTGGCGAGCTCGGATGCCACCAACGTCGCGCTGCGTATGCGACGCGACGGCGACGAGTACGTGCTCAACGGGCGCAAGTGGTTCGCCTCCAACGCCCTGCACAAGAACTGCCGGGTCCTGATCGTCATGGGCAAGACCGATCCGGACGCGCTGCCGCACCGTCAGCAGACGATGATGGTCGTCCCGATCGACGCCCCCGGCCTGACCCTCGTGCGCGGGCTGCCGGTCTTCGGCTACCAGGACCGCGAAGGGCACGCCGAGATCCTGTTCGAGGACGTCCGGGTGCCGGCGTCGGACGTACTGGCCGGCGAGGGCGAGGGCTTCGCCATCAGTCAGGCCCGGCTGGGTCCGGGCCGGATCCACCACTGCATGCGGGCCATCGGTATGGCGGAGCGCGCCCTGGAGCTGCTCTGCCGTCGGGCTCTGTCCCGCAGCACGTTCGGCACGCCGATCGCCGAGCGGGCCAACGTGCAGGACTGGATCGCCGAGGCCCGGATCGACATCGAGAAGAGCAGGCTGCTCACACTGAAGGCTGCCTGGATGATGGACGAGGTCGGCAACCGGGTCGCCCGCACCGAGATCGCCGCGATCAAGGTCGACGCCCCCGCGACGGCCCTGCGGGTGGTCGACCGGGCGATCCAGGTGCACGGTGCCGCCGGGGTGTCCGACGACGTGCCGCTGGCCGCGTTCTGGGCACACCTGCGCACCCTGCGGATCGCCGACGGACCGGACGAGGTGCACAAGCGCACCATCGCCCGCCAGGAGCTGCGCAAGTACGCGGGGCGGGACTGACGTGAGGCACAACCTTCACGACCTCGCGGGCCGGGCGGCGATCGTCACCGGGGCCTCCCGTGGAATCGGCCTCGCCACCGCCGCCGCGTTGCGCGCTCGCGGAGCCGACGTCGTGCTCACCTCGCGGCGCGCGGAGTCCGTGCAGGAGGCGGCCGCGGGCCTCAACGCCACCGCACCTGTCGGCGCGGGCACGGCCGTCGGGATCGTCGCCCACGCCACGGACGAGACCGCCGCCCGCGCCTGCGTCGATCAGGCTCTCGAGAGATTCGGCCGTATCGACGTGCTGGTCAACAACGCCGGGACCAACCCTGCGCACGGGCCTGTGGTCGTGCAGGACCTCGGCCGGTTCGCGAAGACCTTCGAGATCAACCTCTGGGCCCCCGTGTCGTGGACGGCGCTCGTCGCGGACGCCTGGATGAGCGCGCACGGCGGGGCTGTGGTGAACACGGCCTCGATCGGCGGTCTGGTGGTGGAGCGGGACCTGGGCATCTACAACGCCACCAAGGCCGCGCTGATCCACCTCACCCGCCAGCTGGCGTTCGAGCTCGCCCCCCGGGTGCGGGTCAACGCGGTGGCGCCCGGGGTGGTCCGGACCCGGCTCGCCGAGCTGCTGTGGGCCGAGCACGAGGACCGGCTCCGCGGCGCGCTCCCGCTCGGCCGCATCGGCGAGCCCGCCGACGTCGCGGAGGCGATCGTGTTCCTCGCCTCCGACGCCGCCTCGTGGATCACCGGCCAGACCCTGGTGATCGACGGGGGCGCGCAGCTCGGCGACGCGACCACCCGCGAGCGCGTCGGGCAGGCCGGCGGTGGGTGAGCCGGGGGTCGACGTCGCGGCCGTCCGACGTGCCCTGGCAGAGCTGGGGCAGGAACCGGCGGGTGAGCTGGCCCTGCGGCGGGTCGGGCTCGGCCAGTCCAACCTGACCTACCGGGTCACCGACGAGCGGGACGGCGTCTGGGTGCTGCGCCGCCCACCGCTCGGGGAGCTGCTCGAGTCGGCGCACGACGTGCTCCGCGAGGCGCGGATCCTCACCGCACTCACCGGCACCGGGGTGCCGGTCCCGAAGGTGTACGGCGTCCTGGAACCCGGAGTGGTGGGCGTCGACGCCGCACCGGCAGTCGTGATGTCCTGGATCGACGGCACGGTCGTCGACCGCATGCCGGTGGCTCACGGGCTCGCCCCCGGGTCCCGACGAGAGATCGCCCTGTCCCTGGTGCGCACGCTCGCCGAGGTCCATCGCGTCGATCTCGTGGCGACCGGGCTCGACGGGCTCGCCACCCACAAGCCGTACGCGCCACGGCAGCTGCGCCGCTGGTCCACGCAGTGGGAACGATCGCGCACGGCCGGGCTGCCCGAGGTCGACGCCCTGACGACCCGACTGCGGGCCGCCCTGCCCGACGAGCGGGAGACCACCCTGGTGCACGGGGATTTCCACCTGCGCAACATGATCACCTCGGCGGGCCGGGTCGTCGCCGTGCTCGACTGGGAGCTCAGCACCCTCGGGCACCCGCTGGCCGATCTCGGCTCACTGCTGGCCTACTGGGCCGAGCCGGGCGAGCAGGGCCTCGACGGCTTCCTGCCCTCCACGCTCGAGGGCTTCCCCTCCCGTGCCGAACTGGTCGCGGAGTACGCCGCCGCGAGTGGACGGGACGTCACCGACATCGACTTCTGGCACGCGCTCGGGCTCTGGAAGCTGGCGATCATCGCGCAGGGCGTGCTGCGCCGCGCGACCGACGACCCCCGCAACCGGGCAGCCGAGGGCACTCCGACCCCGGAGGGCATCGCCGCGGTCGTCGCCCGAGCACACGCCGTCGCGGATGCCGCCCGCCTGGGGCCCGCACCTTCCACCGCCGGCGCGAGTCCGGCACGACACCGAGGGATCCGCACGTGACAGACACACCATCCAACGGCCGCATCGCGATCGTCACGGGGGCCGCCCGCGGGATCGGGGCCGCCGTGGCCGCGCGGCTCGCCGCCGACGGGCACGCCGTCGGGGCTGTGGACCTCGACGCCAGGAACTGCACCGAGACCGTCGAGAAGATCCGGGCCGACGGCGGGACCGCGATGGCCGTGGGCGCCGACGTCTCCGACGAGCAGGCCGTGACCGACGCCGTCGCTGCCGTCACCGCGCAGCTCGGACCGCCGACCGTATTGGTCAACAACGCGGGGATCCTGCGGGACGACCTGCTGTTCAGGATGAGCGTCTCCGACTGGGACAGCGTCATCGGGGTGCACCTGCGCGGAGCGTTCCTGATGAGCCGTGCTATCCAGGGTTTCATGGTCGAGGCGCGGTACGGCCGGATCGTGAACATGTCGAGTATCTCCGCGCTCGGCAACCGTGGCCAGGCCAACTACTCCGCGGCCAAGGCCGGGCTGCAAGGGTTCACCCGGACGCTGGCCATGGAGCTGGGCCGGTTCGGGATCACGGTGAACGCGATCGCACCGGGCTTCATCGTCACCGACATGACTCGCGCGACCGCGGACCGGATCGGGGTGGACTTCGCGGAGTTCGAGGCGTCGCTCGTGGCGGGCATCCCGGTCGGCCGGGCCGGCGTGCCGGAGGACGTCGCGGCCGCCGCCGGTTTCCTGACCAGCGCCGAGGCCGGGTTCGTCTCGGGCCAGGTGCTCTATGTGGCGGGCGGTGAGCGGACGTGAGCTCCCGTCGACGCGCAGTGATCGTGTCCACGGCGCGCACCCCGATCGGGAAGGCCCATCGCGGTGCCTTCCGGGACACCCCCGCACAGACCTTGGCCGGGCACGTCGTGCAGCACGCGGTCCAACGGGCCGGGGTGGCGGGCGTGGAGGTCGAGGACGTCGTCCTGGGCGCAGCCCTCCAACAGGGTTCCACCGGGTTCAACGTGGCCCGGCAGGCCGCCCTGCGCGCCGGGCTGCCCGAGTCCGTCGCCGGGATGTCCGTCGACCGGCAGTGCGCCTCGGGCCTGATGGCGATCGCGACGGCAGCCAAGCAGGTCGTCGACGACGGTATGCGAATCGTGGTCGGCGGCGGCGTCGAGTCGATCTCATTGGTGCAGAACGCGCACCAGAACACCTATCGCGCGGAGGACCCCTGGCTCCGCACCCACGTGCCGGACCTCTACCTGCCGATGCTCGACACCGCGGAGATGGTGGCCGAGCGGTACGGCGTGGACCGCGACCGCCAGGACGAGTTCGCCCTGCTCTCCCAGCAGCGAACGGCAGCGGCCCAGGAGGCCGGCCGGTTCGACGCCGAGATCGTGCCGCTGGACTCGCCGGACACGCTGACCCGGGACGAGGGCAACCGGCCGTCGACCACCCTCGAGGCCCTGGCCGGGCTGAAGCCGGTGCAGATCGCGGACCGCCCCCGTGCCACCGTCACCGCCGGCAACGCCTCTCAGCTCTCCGACGGGGCGTCCGCCGCTGTCCTCATGGAGGCCGCCGAGGCCGAGCGACGCGGGCTCGAACCACTCGGTGGCTACCTCGGCATGGCGGTGACCGGCTGCGCACCCGGCGAGATGGGGATCGGCCCGGTCACAGCGATCCCGAGGCTCCTGGAACGGCACGGACTCACCGTCGACGACATCGGCCTGTGGGAGATCAACGAGGCCTTCGCCTCTCAGGTCGTGTACTGCCGGGACACGCTCGGGATCGACCCCGCGCTCTGCAACGTCGACGGCGGGGCCATCGCGATCGGCCATCCCTACGGCATGTCCGGCGCGCGGATGGTCGGGCACGCGCTGATCGAGGGGAGGCGGCGCGGGGCCAAGCACGTCGTCGTCAGCATGTGCATCGGTGGGGGCATGGGCGCGGCGGGGCTGTTCTATGTCCGCTGACTCCGTGGTCGAGGGCAGGGTCACCGTGTCCACGAGCCACGACGGACGGGTGGCGACACTGCTCGTGGACCGCTCCTCGCGGCTCAACGCGCTGGTTCCCGAGCTGCTCTCCGAGCTCGAGGCTGCGCTGGACGCCGTCGCAGGATCAGTGGCACGCGTGGTCCTGGTCCGGACCGCCGGCACCCGAGCCTTCAGCGTGGGCGCGGACATCGCCGTGTTCTCGAAGCTCGCCGCCGCGGACATGTGGCGGCACTGGACCTCGGCGGGGCACCGGGTGTTCGCCCGGCTGGCGGCGCTCCCACAACCGACGATCGCGGTCGTCGACGGGGCTGCCCTCGGCGGTGGCCTGGAGCTCGCGCTGGCCTGCGACTTCCGCATCGCCCGGGCGGACGCGGCGCTGGGCCTGCCCGAGCTCGGCCTCGGCCTCGTCCCCGGATGGGGCGGCACCGAACGCCTGACCATGCTCGTCGGGGCCACCCGCGCGAAGGAGATCATCCTCAGCCGCCAGGCGGTCGACGCCACCACAGCGCTGGCCTGGGGGCTGGTCAACCGGGCCCCTGCCGACAACCTCGACGAGGAGGTCGAGCGCTTCGTCACCGATCTCCTCGGCTCGGCCCCGATCGCCCAGCAGGTCGCGAAGCAGCTCGTCGACGCCGCCGCCGCCGGGGCGCCCTCGTCCGTCCTGGAGGCGATCGCCAGCGGATTCGTGGCCACCACCGAGGACTTCGCCGAGGGCGTCGGGGCATTCCTGGGCAAGCGGACGCCGGTCTTCATCGGGCGCTGACACCTCTGGACGGGACGACCCAAGGCTCAACGCCTGCGCCAGTACCCCGGCGATCTGTCGGACCGTCCATGGACGTGACGCCAGCCGCGGGACCTACGGCTTTGGCATCACGTCAGGTTCCCTGCCCGCGAGGGACGCCGCACGCTGGCACCCGCAGAAGGGCGTGAAGTGCAGCGCCCACCTCCGAGAGCATCGGGCCGCCGGTCTGCTCCCGAGCGTCGGCCGCGCGCGGCCAGGCGCTCGTAGCGGATGGCCACGTCGTCCGGGATGCGCCCGCGCGCGGCGACCTGCAGGCCCTGCCGCGGGCCCACTCCGGGATCGCGCGGTTGCGCTCCCGGTCGGCGCTGCTTGCGGCGCGGCGCCGGGCCTTCCGGGTGGTTCTCTGCGGCCGGCCAGCGGGCATATCTGGAGCGAGCGTCGCGCGCAGGGCCTCGGACATCACCCCGGCCAGGTCGATCGCGTACCGCCCAGCGGCTTCGAGCCCCTGGGGCGGGGTCGGCGCCTCGGTCGCAGTCACAGATCTCTCCGGTGCCGACCGCGCAGACGCTCACCCGACCGGCGTCTGGGCCTTCAGCGCGGCGAGGATGTCCTGGACACGTTCCTTGGCGTCGCCGAAGAGCATCTGGCTGTTGTCGCGGAAGAACAGCGGGTTCTGCACGCCGGCGTAGCCGGTGGCCATGGACCGCTTGAACACGATCACGTTCCCGGCCTCCCACACCCGCAGCACGGGCATCCCGGCGATCGGGCTGCCGGGGTCCTCGGCGGCGGCCGGGTTGACGGTGTCGTTGGCGCCGATGACGAGCACGACGTCGGTGTCGGCGAGGTCGTCGTTGATCTCGTCCATCTCCAGGACGATGTCGTAGGGGACCTGGGCCTCGGCCAGCAGCACGTTCATGTGCCCGGGCAGGCGGCCCGCGACCGGGTGCACCCCGAACCGCACCTCGGCGCCGGAGTCCCGCAGCGTGCGGGTCAGGTCCGCGACCGGGTACTGGGCCTGCGCGACGGCCATGCCGTAGCCGGGGGTGATCACGACCGAGCGGGCGTTCGAGAGCAGTTCGGCGACCCCGGCGGCGTCGATCTCGCGGTGCTCGCCCTCGACGGCCGCGGCCGACGAGGCGGTGGCGCCGAAGCCGCCCGCGATGACGGAGAGGAAGGAGCGGTTCATCGCCTTGCACATGATGTAGGACAGGTAGGCACCCGAGGAGCCGACCAGCGCGCCGGTGATGATGAGCAGGTCGTTGCCCAGCAGGAACCCCGACGCCGCCGCGGCCCAGCCGGAGTAGCTGTTGAGCATCGACACCACGACCGGCATGTCCCCGCCGCCGATCGACGCCACCAGGTGCACGCCCAGCAGCAGCGCCAGCACGGTGAGCACGGCCAACACCCAGGTAGCCGGGGCGATCACGAAGTACACCGTGAGCGCGGCGAACACCACCAGCGCGCCCAGGTTGAGCACGTTCTTGCCCGGCAGCATCAGCGGCGCCGACGCGATCTTCGCCGACAGCTTCAGGTACGCGATCACCGAGCCGGTGAACGTGACGGCGCCGATGAACACCCCGATGGCCACCTCGGCGTGGTGGATGCCCAGCAGCGACCCCGCCAGCTGCAGGTGCCCGGACTCGACCTCGAGGAAGCCGTTCCAGCCGACCAGCACCGCGGCGAGGCCGACGAAGCTGTGCATCAGCGCGATCAGCTCCGGCATGCCGGTCATCTCCACGACCCGGGCCCGCCACAGCCCGATCGCGGCGCCGATCACGAGTGCGACCAGCAGCAGCGCGATCCCGAGCCCGGACGCCGAGCCCAGCGCCACGACCGCGGTGGCGACCAGTGCGATGGTCATGCCGGCGATGCCGAACACCACCCCGGCCCGGGAGGTCTCGTGGCGGGACAGCCCGGCGAGGCTGATCACGAACAGCAGGGCGGCGATGAGGTAGGCCGCCGTCGTCCAGGTCTGCATCAGGTCAGCTCCTCGAGAACATGGACAGCATCCGGCGGGTGACCGCGAAGCCACCGACGATGTTGATGGCGGCCAGCAGCACCGCGACCGCGGCCAGGGCCGTGACCAGGGCACTTCCCGTGCCGATCTGCAGGATCGCGCCCACGACGATGATCCCGGAGATGGCGTTGGTGACCGACATCAGCGGCGTGTGCAGCGCGTGGTGCACGTTCCCGATCACGTAGAAGCCGATCACGATGGCCAGCACGAACACCGTCAGGTGCCCGGCCAGCTCCGCCGGCGCGAACGCCGTGACCAGGAACAATGCCAGCGCCCCGGCGATCCCCACCGCGGCGCGAGCAAGTGGCGAGCGTGGCTTCTCGGGCTCCTTCTCCGCCTGCGGCGCCGCGGTGGGCTGGGCCGCCGGAGCCGCGCTGACTGACACCGGGGGCGGCGGCCACAGCGTCTCCCCCTGGTGCGCCACGGTCAGTCCGCGCACCACCACGTCATCGAGGTCCAGGACCAGCCGCCCGTCCTTGGCCGGGGTCAACAGCTTGAGCAGGTTGACCACGTTGGTGCCGTAGAGCTGTGAGGCCTGCGCCGGGAGCCGGCCCGGCAGATCGGTGTAGCCGATGATCGTGACCCCGTTGTCGGTCACCACCGCCTCACCGGCCACCGTGCCCGCCACGTTGCCGCCCTGCGCGGCGGCCATGTCCACGATCACGCTGCCCGGCCGCATCGACGCCACCTGTTCGGCGGTGATCAGCCGCGGCGCCGGACGCCCCGGGATCAACGCCGTGGTGATGATGATGTCCACGTCCGCGGCCTGCTCGGAGTAGATCTCCGCCGCCCGCCGGTCGTAGGCCTCCGAGGTCGCCCTCGCATACCCGTCGGTGGACGCCTCCTGCTCGACCTCCACGGCCAGGTACTCACCGCCCAGCGATTTGACCTGCTCGGCGACCTCGGCGCGCGGGTCGGTCGCCCGCACCACCGCGCCCAGGCTGTTCGCGGCGGCAATAGCGGCGAGCCCGGCCACGCCGACCCCGGCCACGAGCACCTTGGCGGGCGGCACCTTGCCCGCCGCGGTCACCTGCCCGGTGAAGAACCGGCCGAACGCGTGCGCCGCCTCGATCACCGCCCGGTACCCGGCGATGTTCGCCATCGAGGACAGCACGTCCATGGACTGCGCCCGCGAGATCCGCGGCACCGCGTCCATCGACAGCGCCGTGACGCCCTGCGCCGCGAGCGCGGCCACCCGCTCCTCCTCGAAGCGGGGCGCCAGCATCGCCACCAGCGTCGAACCAGACCGCAGCTTCCCGATCTCGTCCGGCTGCGGCGCGTTGATCATCACGACGACGTCGGCGTCCCACACCGGCCCCTCGGACACCTCCGCCCCCGCAGCGGCATAGCCGGCGTCGTCGAACCCGGCACGCACCCCCGCCCCGGACTCCACGGTCACCGCGTAGCCGAGATCGATGACCTTGCGCACCGTCTCCGGCGTCAGCGCCACCCGCGTTTCCGCCTTGGTGGACTCGGCCACGATCCCGAGTCGCAGCCCTGGGGCTTCGGGACTGTCGCTCATTCGCTCTCCTCGTACCGCAGCACTGTCGATCGGGGCAATGAAGGCAGAGCGCAGCGTGCGCTCATGGTGAAGGCGAGGCGCACGGAGGTGCCGTGGCGGCGACTCGGCTTCCTGGTCCTGCGAGGTGCTTGGAAAAGTTAACGCAACTCGGGGCTCGCGCCGCGACGATTGCGTCACATCCGCCCGCTGATGCCAACTGACCGCCCATCCGGCCTGCGTGCGATCTGCAGTGCCGGTTCGATACGAGTGCTGAGCACTGGGGCGCAGTTGTGCTCAGGCCGACGCCAGAGGGTGGGGCTGGAAGAGGCGTCGGTCAGCCCGAGAGCGAGCCATCGCTGCCCCAGGACCTGCGTTGCTGCTCGATGGCCCTCCAGACGGGCTCCAGGTCATCGATCGACTCACCCTCCGACCAGGCGGACGTCCACGAGTTCCTGGAGGAGACTCCCGCCATCCGGGAGAACGGGTACGCGTTCGACCGGGTCGGTCCGAGCGCCCCGGACTTCTCCGCCGTCTCGTGCCCGGTCAACGCCCGCAACGGCAGTGTCCTCGCCGGCCTCGCCGGCCCGGCCGAGCAGGTGACCCGCGACCAGCGACTCCTGGCGAAGGCGCTCACCGAGGCCACCCGCCAGTGGGCGGAACGGGAGGCCGAACCCGCCTAGAGATGCAGCCCGGTGTGTGTCGCGAGGGCCTCGACCAGCGCGTCCTGCAGCGCCCGGTCCTCGGTGCGCGGGTCGGGTGACGTACGACGCTCGTGATACCAGTAGCCCCCGGTCTCTCCCACAGCGGAATCGGTGGCGAGCCGGACCTGGGTGCGAATCCCGCTCTCCAGGTTCCCGGGAGCTCCCCGCCCACCCATGCGGGTACGGACCCAGCCCGGGTCGACGATCTGGCACTGGACGTCCGGAAGCGTTCGCGCCACGACCAAGCCGAGGGCGGTGAGGAAGAACTTGCTGTCCGAGTAGCTCGCGGTCCGCCGTCGCCCGGTCCAGTCCAGGTCCGCGAGGGTGGCCCGGCCGCCGGTGTGCATGCCGCTGCTGAGGAACAGCGACCGCTGTGGCCGGTCGAGCAGGCAGGTCAGCAGGTAGGGCGCGACGACGTTGACCGGCAGGACGGGGCCGTCCATGACCCCCGCGTTGTGGATCACCACGTCCATCGGGCCGAGCGCGTTGACCTGTTCGGCCAGCTTCCGGGTCTCGCCGGAGTCCGCGAGGTCGCCGACAACCGTGGACGCGCCGCCGCGGACCAGGTCGTCGAGCGCGGGCACCCGGTCGGCGTTGCGCGCATGGACGACGACCTCGTGACCACGTCTCAGCAGCTCCTCGGCTGCGGCGCGGCCGAGCCCTTCCGTCGAGCCGGTGATCAAGACTCGCGCCATCAGGGCGCGCTCACCGCGAGCGAGCCGAGCAGCCGCAGGCGTTCGGCGGACGGCGAGCCGGGCTCGGCGGTGTAGACCATCAGCACCGTGCCCGGTTCCGCGGTCACCGCCAGCTCCTCGTAGGCCAGGACCAGCTCCCCCACCTGGGGATGGTGGAAGCGCTTGGTCCCCGCCCCGTGAGTGCGCACGTCGTGGGCACCCCAGAGCCTGCGGAAGGTCTCGCTGCGGGTCGAGAGCTCCCCCACCAGGTCCTGCAGACCGCGGTCGTGCGGGTCCCGCCCCGCGTCCACCCGCATGATCGCCACACACATCTCGGCGAACAGTTCCCAGTCCGGGTAGAAGTCCTTCGCCACCGGGTCGAGGAACTGGAACCGCGCCATGTTCGGCACCCGCTCGCTCTCCCCGTACAGCGGCGAGAAGAACGCACGGCCCAACGCATTGGCGGCGAGCAGGTCGTGCTGCGCGTTCCGCACGAACGCGACGCCGTCGGTGATCGCGTCCAGAGTCCACTGCAGAGCCTGCCGCGCCGGCGCCGCCCTGGACGCACGCCGCCGCGGCCGGGCCGCGGTGGCGATGCCGTCCGCCGCGCGAGCGAGATCGAGCAGGTGGGCCCGCTCGGTGTCATCGAGCTGCAGGGCACGGGAGACGGCGTCGAGCACCGACGACGATGCCCCGCCGATCGCGCCGCGCTCCAGCTTCGAGTAGTACTCCACGCTCACCCCGGCGAGCACCGCGACCTCGGAGCGGCGCAACCCCGGGACCCGACGGTTGCGCACGGCGGGCAACCCCGCGTCGGCCGGGGTGACCTTCGCCCGGCGCGACATCAGGAACTCCCGCACCTCCGCCCTGTTGTCCATGAACCCGAGGATAGGTCGACGCCGCCCCGCCAAGGGTGCTCTCCCGGTACACCCCTCGACAGGGACTCCCGGGCAGGTGCGGCCGCGCGTTGACTGGTCCTCGGACAGAAACCGATCGGAAGGAATGACATGCGAGGAGCAGTGCTCTACGCCCCCGGGGACGTCCGAGTCGAGGACCGCCCGGACCCGACGATCGAGGAGCCCACCGACGCGGTCATCCGGCTCGCCGCCACCTGTGTGTGCGGCTCGGACCTGTGGCCCTACCGCGGGATCGAGCCGGTGAACGGCCCGTCGCCGATGGGCCACGAGTACGTCGGGATCGTCGAGGAGGTCGGCAGGGACGTCCACACGATCAAGCCCGGCCAGTTCGTCGTCGGCTCGTTCTTCGCCTCCGACAACACCTGCGAGATCTGCCGCGCCGGCTACCAGACCTCCTGCATCCACCGCCAGCCCGGCGCCCCCACCGGCGCCCAGGCCCAGTACGCCCGCATCGCGCTGGCCGACGGCACCCTCGTCGCCACCCCCGACCAGCCCGACCCGGACCTCGTCCCCGGCCTGCTGGCCGCGTCGGACGTGCTGGGCACCGGCTGGTTCGGCGCCGTGGCCGCCGGGGTCGAACCGGGCAAGACCGTGGCCGTGGTCGGGGACGGCGCGGTCGGGCTGCTCGGCGTGCTCGCCGCCACGCAGCTCGGCGCCGAACGCATCATCGCCATGAGCCGCCACGAGCCCCGGCAGCAGCTCGCGCGCGAGTTCGGCGCCACCGACATCGTCACCGAACGCGGCGACGAGGGCGTGGCCCGGATCAAGGACCTCACCGACGGGCTCGGCGCGCACTCGGTGATCGAGGCCGTCGGCACCCAGGAATCGATGATGCAGGCCATCCGCTCCACCCGCCCCGGTGGGCACGTCGGCTACGTCGGTGTCAGCCACGACGTCCGGCTGCCCGGCGAGGAGATGTTCTTCTCCCACGTCCACCTGCACGGCGGCCCGGCCCCGGTGCGCCGCTTCCTGCCCGAGCTGATCGACCTCGTCTGCACCCGCACGATCGACCCGGGCAAGGTCTTCGACCTCGAACTGCCCCTCGACGAGGCGGCCGAGGGCTACCGCGCCATGGACGAGCGCCGCGCCATCAAGACCCTGCTGCGACCCTGAGGGGAGAGACATGAAGATCACCTTCGGAGGCAAGGCCGCCCTGGTCACCGGAGCCGCGGCCGGAATGGGTCTGGCCACGGCACGCGCCTTCGCGCAGTCCGGCGCAGCGGTCACCCTCGCCGACATCGACCTGAACACCGCACAGGCGGAGGCCGACAAGATCGTCGCCGAGGGCGGGACGGCCATCGCCGTCCGCTGCGACGTCAGCGACGAGGAGCAGGCCGCCGCTGCGGTCGCAGCCACCGTCGCAGCCACCGTCGCCGAGTTCGGGAGCCTCGACGCCGCATTCAACAACGCCGGCGTCCAACCCCTGCCGGTCGACTCGGCGGACGCCGAGGTGGCCGAGTTCGACCGCGTCCACGCGATCAACCTGCGCGGTGTGTGGGCGTGCATGAAGCACGAGCTGCGCCAGATGCGAGAGCAGGGCGAGGGCGCGATCGTCAACAGCTCGTCCATCGGCGGACTCATCGGCGGCCCGGGCCGCGCCATGTACCACTCCACCAAGCACGGCGTCATCGGTCTGACGCGCAGCGCCGCGCTGGAGTACGCCGCACACGGGATCCGGATCAACGCCGTGTGCCCGGGCACCATGAACACCCCGATGGTCGCGAGCATGATCGAGCGCGAGGGAATCACCCTCGACGACCTCATCCGCGAGCAGCCCATCGGCCGAGCCGGCCGCCCGGACGAGCTCGCCGCCGCGGTCCTGTGGCTCTGCAGCCCCGCCGCGAGCTTCGTCCTCGGCCACGCACTCCCGGTCGCCGGCGGCTTCACCGCACGTTGAAGAAGGACGCATGACCACCACCCTCGCGATCATCGGCCGTGCCCCGGACTCGGCCTGGCCCTCGCCCGCCGCTTCGGCGCCGAGGGCCACGCCGTCGCGCTGATCTCCCGTAGCCAGGAGAAGCTGGACACCCTCGTCGCCGAGCTCCCGGGCGTCTCCGCGCGCGGCTACGCCGCCGCGCCGCATGGGCCGGAGCAGCGGGCCACCGACGCCCGCGTGCGGTTCGCCCCCGGCGTGCGCAGCGCCTGGCACTCCCACGCCCGCGGGCAGTACCGCCACGTCACCTCCGGCGTCGCCGACTTCGGCGGCCGCGACGGCACGGTGCACGAGGTCCACGCCGGCCAGACGCTCGACACCCCGCCCGGCGAGGAGCACTGGCACGCCGCCGCGCCGGACTGCCTCATGGAGCACGTCGCGCTCAGGGAGAGCGCCGACGACCCGGCGGACAGCGTCACCTGGCTCGAGCACATCACGGACGAGGAGCACGCCCGGCGGGCGTCCGGCGTAGCGGTCCGTCACCTCTCCTGCAGCCGCTGCGAGATCGTGGTCGCCGCCTGCTTGACGGCCTGGACCGCCTGCGGGACGTCCACGTCACGCCGCTCCTTCTCGGCAGGCACGGCGAGGGGTGTCCGGCGGGGAGAAGGACGGAGAGCCGGACGCGTTCAAGGGTCGTGATCTCAGGGCGAATGCCCACGTCATACCTCAGCGCCAGCGCGCCGGGTCCGTCGAGCATCCGGGCCAGCAACGCCGCGACGCACCCCTCGACCGGGCCCATCGCGACCCCGAGGTGCCCGACCACCGCCCATCGCCCACAGGCGATGCGCGACTTGCACCCGGCCGCACAGTCCGCTGCCATCAAACACGCCGTGCCGCTGCTGCGCCGCGGTCCAGGGTGTGGGCCCGGGCAGGCTCCCGCCCGACAATCAAGCCGTCGTGGCGTCCGACGTGGCGCGACCGGACCGCCCGGCCACCGGAACACCGTGGCCCCGCGAGCCACCCGCAGCGGTGGCCAGGAGGGCACCCCGGGGAGACGGATCGACGACCCGCCCTTTCGGACGTTTCTGTCATCGAGACACGGCGTTACCTGGCGACTCGACCGGGATGGCACGGTCCGTCGGCTCGCCGGAGCCTCCGGGAGGCCGACTGCGGACGCAGTCGGGAGCACCGACGGATCAAAGGGGCACAGCAGTGCACACCATCGACCTCGACTCGACGATCGGACAGGGCAGGTTCGGACGTCTCCATCTCAAGATCGTGCTCCTCTGCGGGCTCGTGATCCTCTTCGACGGATACGACCTCACGATCTACGGGGCCACGGTGCCCGGGATGATCGCCGAGTTCGGGATCGACCCGACCATGGCGGGCCTGATCGGCAGCGGCGCGCTGGTGGGGATGATGCTGGGCGCGATGATCTTCGGCTCGCTCGCCGAACGCCTCGGCCGTCGGACGTCCATCGTGGCCTGCGTCGCGCTCTACAGCGTCTTCACGGGCGTCATCGCGATCGCGTCGTGGCGTGGGAGCTCGCCGCGTACCGGTTCGTCGCCGGTGTCGGCCTGGGCGGCGTCATGCCCAACGCGATCGCGCTGGTCGCCGAGTACGCCCCCGCTCGCCTCAGGAACACCCTCGTCAGCCTGATGTTCAGCGGCTACATGTTCGGCGGCATCGCCGCCGCGCTGATCGGCGTCGGCCTGATCCCCGCCTTCGGCTGGCGCTCGCTCTACCTCGTCGGTGCCATCCCGCTCCTGCTCCTCCCGGTACTGGCGCGCATGCTCCCCGAGGCCCCACGCACCCTGTTGCGCCGTGGGCGGACCGAGCAACTGCGCGCGACGCTGCGGGCGATCAACCCGGCCACACCGACCGACGGGGAGATCGTCGCCGCTGCACCCGAGCGTGACTCCTCGCCGGTGGCGAGCCTGTTCCGCGAGGGCCGCACCCGCACCACGCTGCTGCTCTGGACCGCGTTCTTCATGGTCCTGCTGATGATCTACGGCCTGCTCACCTGGCTGCCCCAATTGATGATCCAGTCCGGATACCCGCTCTCCTCGAGCCTGTCATTCCTGATGACGCTGTTCGTCGCGGCCATCGTGATCACCTGGGGCGGCGGGTACCTGGCCGACCGCTTCGGGGCCCGCGCGGTGTTGACCGTGAGCTACCTGGTCGCGGCCGTGTTCGTGGCGGCGCTGGGCTGGCTGGACGGCAGTGCGCTCTTCTGGGTGTACGCCGCGGTCGCGCTGGGCGGCGGCGCCACGTTCTCGGCGCAGATCTTCGCCAACGCGCTCGCCGCGCAGTCCTACCCCGAACACGCCCGCTCGTCCGGCATAGGGTGGGCGCTGGGTGTCGGTCGGATCGGCGCCATCGTCGGGCCACTGCTCGGCGGCGCCCTGCTCACCGCGAAGGTCCCGTTGTCCGTCAACTTCCTGGCCTTCGCCATTCCCGGCGTGATCGCAGCGACCGCCGTCGCGTTCCTGCCCAGCCGACGCGAGGCGGTCGAGGACGGCACCGTAGGCAAGGTCGTCCTGGACCTGCGCGAATCATGACTGGGAAGAAGCGCACTCATTCCCAGTCGTCGCCAGTGTGTTTCGGTGACAGAGACGCTTCGGTTCCGCCGTCGCGGCCTCTGGTGCGAACCTCGCGGACATGAGCCGAACAAGGGTGATCGCGGCGATCGTGGGGCCGGGCAACATCGGTACCGACCTGCTCGCCAAGCTCCGGCGCAGCAGCGTGATCGACGTGCGCTATGTGGTCGGAGTGGTGGAGTCCGACGGCCTCGCCCGCGCCCGCGCGCAGGGGATCGAGGCCAGCGCCGAGGGGGTCGACTGGCTGCTCCGGCAGGACCCGTTGCCGCAGATCGTGTTCGAGGCGACCTCGGCCAAGGCCCACCAGGCCAACGCCCCGCGCTACGCCGAGGCCGGTATCCAGGCCGTCGACCTGACGCCCGCCCATCTCGGCCCGATGGTCTGCCCGCCGGTGAACCTGCGTGACCACATCACTGCGCCGAACGTCTCGATGATCACCTGCGGCGGCCAGGCCACCATTCCGATGGTCCACGCCGTGTCCCGGGTGACGCCAGTGCCCTACGCCGAGATCGTGGCGTCCGTGGCCTCACGCGGCGCCGGCCCCGGCACCAGAGCCAACATCGACGAGTTCACCCACACCACGTCCGGCGCAGTCGCCGAGGTCGGCGGGGCGGACCGCGGCAAGGCGATCATCATCCTCAACCCGGTCGAGCCGCCGATGATCATGCGGGACACCGTGTTCTGCATGATCGGCGCCGAGACGGACCGGGCCGCGATCACGGAGTCGATCCACGAGATGGCGGCGGAGGTGCAGCAGTACGTCCCCGGCTACACGCTGCGCGCCGAGCCGCAGTTCGACGAGCCCCGCGACTCCTGGGGCGGGCACGCGCGCGTCGCCGTGTTCCTCGAGGTCAAGGGCAACGGCGACTACCTCCCGCCCTACGCCGGGAACCTCGACATCATGACCGCCGCAGCCGCCCAGGTGGGCGAGCTGATGGCCCAGGCGAAGATCGGAGTATCCGCATGAGGCCACAGCTCGCCCACGACGTCCGGATCATCGACACCACCCTGCGCGACGGGTCGCACGCGATGGCCCACCAGTTCACCGAGACCCAGGTCCGCGACACCGTGCGCGCACTGGACCAGGCCGGCGTCGAGGTGATCGAGGTGACCCACGGCGACGGGCTCGGCGGCTCGTCGTTCAACTACGGGTTCAGCCACACCGACGAGATGACGCTGATCGCCGCCGCCCGCGAGGAGGCACGGCAGGCGAGGATCGCCGTGCTGTTGGTCCCCGGGATCGGCACCGTCGAGGACCTGAAGAAGGCCCGCGACGCCGGAGCGGACATGGTCCGGGTCGCGACGCACTGCACCGAGGCGGACGTCTCGCCGCAGCACTTCGCCGCGGCCCGCGACCTGGGCATGGAGACCGCCGGGTTCCTCATGATGGCCCACCGGACCTCCCCGGAGGACCTGGCGAAGCAGGCCCGGGTCATGGTCGACGCCGGTTGCCAGGCCCCCTACGTCACCGACTCCGCGGGCGCGCTGCTGATGCAGGACGCGAAGGCGCGGTTCGAGGCGCTGGTCGCCGAGGTCGGGGACGAGGCCTGGGTCGGGTACCACGGCCACCAGAACATGAGCTTCGGTGTCGCGAACTCGGTGATCGCGCAGCAGGTGGGCGTTCGCTACATCGACGGCTCGCTGTGCGCGCTCGGTGCGGGGGCGGGCAACAGCCCGACCGAGGCGCTCGCGGCGGTGTTCGACCGGCTCGGCGTGGACACCGGACTGGACGTGACGGGGCTGCTGCACGCGGCCCAGGACGTCGTGCACCCGTACCTGAACCGCTGGCCGAAGATGGACCGCAACGCCATCGTGCAGGGCTGGGCCGGGGTCTACTCGAGCTTCCTGCTGCACGCCGAGGCCGCCGCCGAGCGGTACAAGGTCCCGGCCCACGAGATCCTCAAGCGCTGCGGCGAGCTCGGCCTCGTCGGCGGTCAAGAGGACATGATCATCGACATCGCGATCCAGCTGGCGGCGGAGCAGTGACCAGCACGTTCGGGCACGTCATCGACGGTGAGGAGCGCGGCGCGCTCGCCGGTCTGACCTTCTCGACGGTCGATCCGTGGACACGCGCGCCGTGGGCCGAGGTCGCGCTCGGCGGTGCCGCGGAGGCCGACCTGGCAGTGACCGCCGCCCGCCGTGCCTTCGACGAGGGCCCGTGGCCGCGGATGGGCCACGGTGAGCGCAGCGTGCTGCTGCACCGCTTCGCCGACCTCGTCGAGTCCCACGCCGACGAGCTCGCGCTGGCGGACTCCCGGGACATGGGCAAGCCAGTCTCGGCGGCGACGGCGATGGACGTCCCGCGCACCGCGCTGAACATCCGGTTCTTCGCCGATCACGCTCGGCTCTCGACCTCCGAGGCGTACCCGATGGACTCAGGTCACCACGCCTACGCGCGCTTCGAGCCCGCCGGCGTCGTGGCGGCGATCGCGCCGTGGAACTTCCCGATGATGCTGGAGTCGTGGAAGTTCGCCCCGGCTCTGGCCTGGGGCAACACCGTGGTGCTCAAGCCGGCTGAGGACACCCCCGCGTCGGCGACGATCATGGCCCGGCTCGCGCTCGAGGCGGGCATCCCACCCGGCGTGTTCAACGTGGTCCACGGCTACGGCCCGGGCTCCGCGGGCGAGGCACTGACCACCGACCCGCGCGTCGACCGGATCACCTTCACCGGCGAGTCCGGCACCGGCCGGGTCATCACCGCCGCCGCGGCCCGCAACCTCACCCCGGTCAGCCTGGAGATGGGCGGCAAGGGGGCCAACCTCGTCTTCGACGACGCCGACCTCGACAACGCGGTCGCTTGGTCCATCCAGGCGATCTTCAGCAACGCCGGGCAGGTCTGCCTGGCCGGATCGCGGCTCTACGTCCAGCGCGGGGTGTTCGAGGAGTTCACGGCCGGTTTCGTCGCCGCCGCCGAGAAGCTCGTGATCGGCGACCCGCGCGACCCGGCTACCGACGTCGGCCCGCTGGCGTCGGAGGAGCACTGGAACAAGGTCCGCGGCTACCTGGAGGAGCCGGGCGGGAAGGTCCTCACCGGCGGGACCGGCGACGGCTGGGTGGTGCGCCCGACCGTGCTGGTCGACGTCGCACCCGACGCCCGCATCCAGTGCGAGGAGGTCTTCGGCCCGGTCGTCACCCTCACCCCGTTCGACAGCGAGGAGGAGGCGGTCCGGCTGGCCAACGCCACCCGCTACGGCCTCAACGCCATGGTGTTCACCGAGAACCTCTCGCGCGCACACCGCGTCTCGGCCGCCCTGCGGGCCGGGACCGTGTGGACCAACTGCTTCTTCATCCGCGACTTACGCGCCCCGTTCGGCGGGTTCGGCGACTCGGGATGGGGTCGCGAGGGCGGCACTTTCAGCCGCGAGTTCTTCACCGAGCCGAAGGCCGTCATCATGGCCGTCCAGGACCGATGACGGCACGGATCCAGAGACGAGGACGGCAGTGGTCGTGACAGATCCGCGCGGCAAGGCTCAGGCGCTCTACGACGCCCGCCGCACCCGCACCCCGATATCGCCGTTCACCGACACCGAGCCGACGCTCGGGATGGCCGACGGGTATGCGGTGCAGCGCGAGCTGGTCGCCCTGCTGCTCGCCGACGGCGACCGGATCGTGGGCTACAAGGTCGGGCTGACCTCCGAGCCGATGCAGAAGATGATCGGCGTCGGTTCTCCGGACTACGGGCCGGTCCTCGGCTCCACCGTCTACCGCGACGGTGACGAGGTCCCGCTGTCCCGCTTCATCTCCCCCAAGCTCGAGGCCGAGATCGTGTTCGTCCTCGGCGAGCGGCTCGAAGGCCCCGGGGTCACGATCACCGAGGCCCGCGCCGCGCTCGCGGGGGCGGTGGCCGGGGTCGAGATCGTCGACTCGCGCATCGTCGACTGGCGGATCCAGCTCGCCGACACCGTCGCCGACCTCGCCTCCAACGGCGCGGTCGCGGTCTCCAGCAGGCTCGTCCCCGTCACCGAGCTGGACGCCCGGCTGGTAGGGATGACGCTGACCCGCAACGGCGAGCTGATCGACACCGGAGCGGGCGCGGCCGCGCTCGGAGACCCCGTCGCCGTCGTCGCCTGGCTGGCCAACGTCCTGGGCGGGAACGGGATCGCCCTCGAACCCGGTCACCTGATCCTGACGGGCGCGCTGCACGCAGCCGTCCCCATGACCCCGGGCGACGTGTTCCGGGCCGAGTTCGACCGGCTCGGCCCGGTCACCGTGAGGGTCCGATCATGATCGACGTCGAGGAGCTGGCCACCCGCCTGGACAAGGCCGTGGCCGACCGCAGGGCCATCGGGAAGTTGTCCGACGAGTTCCCCGAGCTGGACCTCCCCACCGCCTATCGGGTGCAGCGGCGACTGCGCGAGGGCGCGGGTCCGCTCTCCGGGTGGAAGCTCGGGGTCACCTCGCGCGCGAAGCAGGCGCAGGTCGGCGTGAGCGAGCCCGTCTACGGCTTCCTGGCCGCCGCGAACGCCCTCGACCTGGGTTCGCCGCTGGACACCTCTCGGCACATCCAGCCCCGCTGCGAGCCCGAGATCGTGTTCACCCTCGGCCGCGACCTCGCCGGCCCGCACGTCACGGCGGCGGACGTCCTGGCCGCGTCGTCGGGGGCGGCGGTGGGGATCGAGGTCCTCGACTCCCGCTACACCGACTACGGCTTCACGATGGCCGACGTCGTCGCGGACAACACCTCCGCGGCCCGCTACGTCGTGGGCGCTCCCGTCTCCCCCGCCGGGATCGACCTGCGGCTGGTCGGTGTCGTGCTGGAGAAGAACGGGCAGGTCGCGGCCACCGCGTCCGGCGCGGCCGTGCTCGGCCACCCGGCCGCCGCGGTCGCATGGCTCGTCCGTCAGCTCTCTGGGGAGGGCCAGGGCCTGCGCGCCGGCGAGATCGTGCTCTCGGGCGGGCTGACGGCGGCGGTCCCCGTCGCCCCCGGCGACGTCGTCGTCGCCACGATCGACCGGTTGGGCTCGGTCGAGCTCGGCTGCTCCTGACCCACCGCCCTCCGAAGGGACCACCCATGCCACTGATCCAGGTCACCCTCGCCAAGGGCCGCTCCCCCGAGCAGCTCCGCGCGCTCGGCGAAGCGCTCACCACCGCAGCCGAGGAGGCCGTCGGAGCGAAGCGGGAGAGCATCCGCGTGGTGCTCACCGAGTGCGAGCCCGAACTCTGGTTCGCGGGCGGCGAGTCCCTGGCGGACCTGCGCGCCCGCGGAGCCAGATGAGCCGGGTCGGCGCTCGGATCTTCGCCAGCTCCTCACGCACGATCGGGACGAGCTCCTCGGCGAGGACGGACAGCTGGCGGTCGTGGTCCTCGCCGGGCCAGAAGACGATCCCGTCCATGCCGTGCTCGACCACGGCCAAGACGACGTCGTCCCGCCGCCGGGTGAGCGGTCCGTCGAACGCCCAGGGTCAGCGGGCCCGATGCGGCCCGACACGTTTGTAGACCTTCCGCAGGTCCGCCGGGTCGCGACCGGACTCGACCGCGGCGTCGTCGATCCGGCGGACGGCGCCACCGAGGCGATCGAGCCCGAGGTAGGCGTGCGAGGGCAGCCAACCGTCGGCACGGGCGCCGGTGAGGGCCACCGTCCGCGGGCCGTGGGCGCCGAGCCGAAGACCCAGACCCGGGCCGGCCGCGGGCCGGGATGCACCCGCGAGGGCGTAGTGCCCCGGACGTGCGCACGCTTCACTCTCCGCTCCACATGGCCCGGATCGTCTGCACGGGAGGTCGAGCCCGAACCGCTCCGCCGCGAGTGCGTGGTGGACCGGGCCGTCGGTCGGCTGCCACATCGGGTCGGTGAACGCCCTCCGTGCCGCCGGGGCCGACCGACCGGCTCGCCTCAGCCCTCGGCAAGGAGGAGATTGAGCGCCGTGCGGGTCGCCGTCGCGTCGCGCTGGGGCGCGATGTCCGCCATGGCGGTGAACGCCGTGCGGGCGAGGTGCTGGGCGATCGTCCGCACGGCGAGGTCGTGGTCGCGGTCGCGGAAGGCGTCGACGAGTGTCTCGTGGTCCGCGTCCCAGCGGGCCCACGACGTGGGGTGACCGAGCTGGGCCAACCGCAGGAAGCGCTCGGAACGCTCGCTCAGGTTGCCGATCGAGTCGTGCAGCATGGGCGCGGCCTCGGTGGTGATCTGATGGAACGCGCGATGCTCCTGCTGCCACCGGGCGATGTCCTCGTCCTCCAGGCAGCGTCGCATCCGCGCCAGTGCCTCCTCCAGTCGCGCCACCAGCTCCGGGGTCGCCACGCGCACCGAGATGCTGACCGCCACCGACTCGAGCATGACGCGGGAGGTGTAGACGGCGTCGATCTCACCGGGGTCGATCGCCCGGACGACGGCGCGCTGGTCGGGCTTGTGCTCGATCAAGCCCTCCTCCTGCAGAAGGCGGAACGCCTCGCGCAACGGGGTCCGGCTCACGTTGAGCCTGCGAGCGAGGGCGGCCTGCAGGATCGGGGTGCCCGGCGGCAGCTCGCCGTCGAGGATCATCGCGCGGACCGCGGCGTGGACGTCCACCGCCAGACGGCGGCCCGGCCGGGCGGCCCCGGGGGCGGCGACGTCGGCGAGCTCCTCAGACATGCCGAGAGTGTATCCACTCCTCGCGTGGCGTCACCACCACTATGCGACGCTTTTTGACCATGAACAGCCGCAGTCGCGCGGCCCTTCCGGAACTCACCCTTCCCGTCGCGGCGCAAAGTGGGTACAGTTTGCGTCACAGCGATACAGCCTCACGGCCTTCACCAGGCATAGAGCTGATCGAATCCGGGTCGTTCGCCGGAACTCGCCCCAAGGAGGACACAGATGTCCCGGTCGCTCGAGCAGAGACGGCTCCCCTGGCCCGCCGCGGGGCAGACCTCGACCGCCCTTCCTCACGAGATGCGGACGGTCGCCTTCGACCGGTTCGGCGGCCCCGACGTCCTCCAGCTCCACCTAGTGGACACACCTGTCCCCGGCCCGGGTGAGGTCGCGGTCCGGGTGGCGGCGGTCAGCGTCGGCAGGCTGCTCGATCTCTCCGCACGCGCGGGCACGCACCCCTACGCGAGGATCACCCTGCCCCACGTCCCCGGCGCCGAGCACGCCGGCACGGTGGCCGCGGTCGGCGCCGGCGTCGAGTCGGTCCGCCCCGGTGACCACGTGGCGGTCTTCCCCGTGCTGACCTGCGGGGTCTGCCCGGCGTGCGACAGCGGCTCGACGGAAGGGTGCCCCACCGCACGCATCATGGGGGTGCACACCTGGGGCGCATACGCCGAGTACACGGTGGTCCCCGCGGCCAACGTGTTCGTCGTCCCGGCCGGCGTCGGGCCCGAGGACGCCGCAGCCCTCGCGCTGTCCGGTGCGGTGGCCCAGAACCAGTTCGACGAGGCCGGCCTCGAGCCCGGCCAGTGGGTCCTGGTCCACGGCGCCTCGTCCGCGCTGGGGTCGCTGACCGCAGCACTCGCGATCCACCGCGGGGCCCGCGTCATTGCTGCGTCCCGGTCGGCGGAGAAGCGTCGGCGTCTGCTGGAGCTGGGCCCGGAGGCGGTGCTCGACCCGACCGCCAGCGACTTCACCGAGCAGGTCCGTGAGCTCACCTGCGGCACCGGCGTCTCGCTGGTGGTCGACAACCTCGGCGACCCGGCGATCTGGCGCACGACGATGGAGGTGCTCGCCTGGCGCGGCCAGGTGGTGACCTCCGGAGCGTTCCTCGGCGGCAGGGTCGAGCTCGACCTGGCGCGGCTCTACACCCGTTCGCAGCGGGTCATCGGCGTGCGCAGCGGGAACCTGCGCAGCGCGGGTCGGCTGTGGGAGGCCGTCGCCGAGGGCTTCCGCCCGGTCATCGACCGCTCCTACCCCGTCGCGGAGGCCGCCGAGGCACACCGCCATCTCGAGGACTCCGCCAACACCGGCCGCGTCGTGCTCACGACCGGCGACGACGACTGGGCCACGGCCCCGAACGCCTGAAGGACTCCGACATGACCTGGTCACTGGTGACCTATCGCGCCGACGGGGACGAGACCGCCGTCGGGCTGCGCGAGACCGACGGGACAGTCCGCGCGCTGCCCCGGTTCGCCGGGCGCACCCTGCGGGAGCTGCTCGAGGACTGGGCCGCCGTCGCCGAGGAGCTCCGCGCCCTCGACGTCGCCGGCCTGGAGGTGCTCGGCGGGGTGCACCTCGAGGCACCGATCCGCTTCCCGCACAAGGTCGTCTGCGCGGGCGCCAACTACTTCGCGCACCTCGCCGAGATGAACGTGCCGCGTCCGGACCCCGTCGGGGCGCCCTACTTCTTCCTCAAGCCGCCGACGACGACCGTCATCGGCCCCTCGGACACGATCGTCCTCCCGGACCGGGCCGGCCGACGGATCGACTGGGAGGCCGAGCTCGGCGTCGTCATCGGGCGACGCGCGCACGACATCGACGAGGCCGACGCCCGCGCCCACATCGCCGGCTACACAGTCCTGAACGACGTGTCGGCGCGGGACCGCCTGGGCCGCAAGGACGCCGTCGCCCCACCGTTCGGGTTCGACTGGACCTCGGCCAAGGGCGAGGACACCTTCTGCCCCACGGGCCCCGGGGTGACCCCGGCGTGGTTCGTCGAGGACCCGCAGGACCTGCGCATCACGCTGAGCGTCAACGGCGTGGTGAAGCAGGACTCGAGCACCGCGGACATGATGAACAGCGCCTTCGCGGTCGTCGCGGCGGCGAGCCGGATCATGACGCTCGAGCCCGGCGACATCGTGGCCACGGGCAGCCCGGCGGGCGTCGGAGCTCCCCGCGGCGAGTTCCTGCAGGACGGCGACGAGGTCGTCGTCGAGATCAGCGGGCTCGGCCAGCTCCGCAACCCGGTCGCGGACGGCGCGACACGCCTCGCCGCCACCGGCCCAGAGGCCAGGAGGATCGCATGAGCGGCGAGTTCGAGCGCGGCGGGTTCGAGGGCAGGGTCGCCTTCGTCACCGGAGCGGCGGGTGGAATCGGTCGGGCCAGCGCGCTCGCGTTCGCCGCCCGTGGCGCGTCGGTCGTGGTGTGCGATCTGGTCGACCCGAGCGACACCGTGGCAGAGGTCGAAGCCCAGGGCGTCAAGGCCCTGCCCGTGCAGCTCGACGTCGCGGACGGCTCGGCGGTGCGGGACGCGGTGGACGGGGCCGTGCGCGCCTTCGGGCGGCTCGACTTCGCCCACAACAACGCAGGCACCTTCGCCGTCGCGCCGCTCGCCGAGCTCCCCGACGAGGACTGGACCCGGGTGATCGGTGTCAACCTCAGCGGTGTGTTCTTCGGAATGAAGTACCAGATCCCGCACCTGCTCGAGACGGGCGGCGCGATCGTCAACACCGCGTCCATCTGGTCCGAGCAGGGCGCAGCCCTCCAGTCCGCCTACGTGGCGAGCAAGCACGCCGTCGCCGGACTGACGAGGACGGCTGCGATCGACTACGGCGCTCGGGGGATCCGCGTCAACGCGGTCGCCCCCGGCCCGATCCGCACCGCCATGACCGCGGCGGTCCCGGACGAGGCGATGGCCCCCGTCATCGGCCGCACGACCCTGGGCCGCTACGGCGAGTCCCCCGAGGTGGCCGAGGCCGTCGCCTGGCTGTGTTCCCCCGCGGCCGCCTACGTCAACGGGGTCGTGCTGCCCGTCGACGGCGGCTACCTCGCCGCCTGATCCGTCGCTGCACCCGAGAGGAACTCCCATGACCAGCGGCACCAGCCCACAGCGACTCGCGGCGGCCCCGGTCTCGAAGCTCGGCTACGTCGAGTTCACGACCCCCGACCCGGAACGGCTGATCGAGTACTACCAGACGGCGCTCGGCTTCCACGTGGAGGAGCGCTCGGCCGAGGAGGCCTTCCTCACTACGGACTTCGACCACCACAGCGTGATCATCCGCAGGGGCGGCACCGGTGCGCGTACGACCGTCGGCTACCAGGTCGCCGGTTCTCTCGACGCCGCGGCCAAGCGCCTCGCGGACGCCGGCGTCCCCGTCTCGCGGCGCAGTGACATCGCGCCCAGCACGCCGGACGTGCTCGTCCTCGCCGAGCCGGGCACCGACGTCCCGCTGCACCTCTACGACGCGCAGGCGACCAGCGGGACCGGGCCCGGCCCCGCCCACCGGCCGACCAAGCTGGGGCACGTCGCCGCGTTCACGCCGAGCCTCGACCAGATTCAGGGCTTCTACCAGGACCTCCTGGGTTTCCGGTGGTCGGACACCATCGGGGACTTCTTCGTGTTCCTGCGCTGCAACGCCGACCATCACGCGGCCAACTTCCTGGAGAGCACGAAGTTCAGCGGGATGCACCACATCGCCTACGAGATGCGCGACCTCAACCACCTGCAGACGACCCTGGACCACCTCGCGAGCCACGACTACCGGCTGCACTGGGGCCCGGGGCGCCACGGCCCGGGGCACAACATCTTCACCTACCACCGCGACCCCGACGGCAACACCATCGAGCTGTTCACCCAGCTCGACACGATGATCGACGAGGCCAACGGCTACTTCGAGCCCCGCCCCTGGCACGAGGACTCGCCCCAGGTCCCGAAGACGTGGGAGGTGGACATCGCCACCGCCAACGCCTGGGGGCCCGTCCTCCCCGAGATCCTCGACCACTGACCCCGTCCCGCACGACCGGTACTGCCACACCACACGACGACGTGGAGGAGACGACCATGATCTTCAGCGAGATGCAGCTGCCTGCGAACCCGCCGGGCGCGAGCCCGCTCGACCGGTCGCAGATCTGGAAGGGCCTCGAACAGAAGGCCGTGAACGCCGTCCCGTACGTGGAGGCGATCACCTCCTGCCGGGAGATCGCGCGGCTCGGCGAGAACGTGTTCGACCGCGAGATCGAGCTCGGCGGAGCCCGCTACGTGGAGCGCGTCTGGCTCGAGCCCGAGAACCGGGTGGTGTTCACCCGGACCGAGGGCCCCGTCCTCGGCACCATCACCAACGAGATCACCAAGGACGACGGCGAGCTCGGCCTGCGTTTCACGTTCGCCCTCGTGATCGCTCCGGGCACCGACCTTCCCATCACCGAGGACGACTTGTCGGCCCAGATGACCACGGCGTACAAGGCGGCCGTGGAGTCCACCCTGGCCGCCGTCCGCGACCGCATCGCGGAGCCGGCGCGATGAGCACCGCGACGGCGCCGGTCGACGCACCCACGTGGCTGAGCGAGTTCTACAGCAAGGTCGACCAACTGGACACCGAGGGAGTCCTGGCCGCCTTCGCCGCCGACGCGAGCATGCGGTACGGCTCGGCCGAGGCCGCAGTCGGGCACGACGCGATCCGCGGCGGCCTGACCTACCTCTTCACGTTGTACGCCGGGATCCGGCACGAGTTCCGCGCGGTCTGGGACACCGGCTCGACGTTGATGGTCGAGGCGGAGGTGACCTACCGGACCCAGGACGGCCGCGAGGTCGCCGTCCCCGCACTCACCGTCATCGAGCACCGCGACGGCGGTGTCATCGACGACATGCGGATCTTCATCGACCCGACCCCGGTCGCAGGCTGAGAAGATGAACCACACCGACATCGCCGTCATCGGCGCGGGAATCGGCGGCCTGACCCTCGGCCTGGCACTGCGCCGATGCGGGATCGACGTGCAGATCTACGAGCAGGCACCCGAGCTCGGCGAGGTCGGCGCCGCCGTGGCGCTCGCCGCGAACGGCACCCGGATCCTGCAGGAGCTCGGTCTCGGCGACGAGCTCGCCGCCGCGTCGATCGTGCCCTCCGAGCTCATCTACCGAGGCTGGAACGACACCTCACGCGTGGTCGCCCACCCCGTCGGCGACTGGTACACCGAGCAGTTCGGGGCGCCGTTCTGGGGCATCCACCGGGCGAACCTGCAACGTGGGCTCGCGGCCGCCTGGGGCACCGAGCACCTGCACCTGGGCAAGACGCTGGTCGCCCTGCAGGAGCGGGGCGAGCAGACCGAGCTGACCTTCGCCGACGGCTCGACCATGACGGCAGGCCTGGTCGTGGGTGCCGACGGCATCCGCTCCCGGGTCCGGAGGTGGATCACCGACGTCGAACCGGTGTACTCGGGCACCAGCGGGTTCCGCGGGCTGGTCCCGCGGTCGGCGATCCCGGACTTCCCCGATCCCGATGCCGTCCAGTTCTGGATGGGCCCGAACGCCCATGTCCTGCACTACGCGGTCGGAAACACGATCAACTTCCTGGCCGTGGTCGAGGGACCGCGGGTCTGGGAGTACGAGGGCTCGGTCGGCCAGGCGGCCGACGGCGAGCTGGCGGCGGCGTTCCGCGACTGGCACCCCGCGGTACGGCAGCTGATCGAGGCGGTCCCGCAGAGCCCCCGCTGGGGTCTGTTCGCGCTGCCCCCGCTGAACCGCTGGACCAGGGGACGAGTCGTGCTCCTCGGCGACTCCGCCCACGCGATGCTGCCCCACCACGGCCAGGGCGCCAACCAGACCCTGGAGGACGCCGCCGTCCTCGCGGACTGCCTGGCCGTGGGCGGCGACGATCTCCCGAGCGCGCTCACCCGGTACGAGCGGCTGCGCCGCATCCGCACCCGCCAGATCCAGCGCAGCTCGTGGGTGACCTCTCCCCTGCTGCACCTGCCCGACGGCGCGGACGCCCGATCCCGCGACGTGCGCCTGCGCGACCTCGTCGAGGACTTCAGCTGGATCCACGCCTACGACCACCGCACCCTCACCGCTTCCGGAAAGGCCTCCGCATGAGCAACCCCCAGCCGGCCGACGCCCGCTTCGAGCTGGCCCACATGGCCCACGCCGAGCTCTACACCCCGGACCTCGACGGCAGCCTCTGGTTCTTCACCCAGCTCCTCGGCATGCGCGAGACCGCCCGCCATCAAGGCTCGGTGTATCTGCGCTGCTACGAGGATCCCTACCACCACAGCCTCAAGCTCACCCCGCGCGACACCCCCGGCCTGGGCAACGTCGGCTGGCGCACGACCTCCGCCGAGGCTCTCGACCGCCGCGCGGCAGCCCTGGACAAGGCCGGCCTGGGCAAGGGCTGGACGAAGGGCGACCTCGGAGTCGGACGCACCTTCGCGTTCGAGTCGCCGGACGGACACCCCATGGAGCTGGTCTGGGACGTCGAGAAGTACACGGCGCCCACCGAGCTGCAGTCCCGCATCCTGACCCGCCGCTCCAAGCGTCCGCTGCAGGGTCTGCCGCCGCGCCGGCTGGACCACGTCAACCTCATGGCCTCCGACGTCACCGTCCAGAAGGAGCTCTTCGAGCAGACCCTCGGATTCGGCACCCGCGAACGCGTCATCGACGGTGCAGGCGGCGGCACCGAGATCGGCGCCTGGATGAGCGTCAACGTCCTCGGCCACGAGATGGCCGTCATGAAGGACCAGACCGGCAGCAAGGGCCGCCTGCACCACCTCGCCTTCTGGTACGGCGTCCCCCAGCACAACACCGACGCCGCCGAGCTCTGCCGCGAGTACGGCATACAGATCGAGGCCGGACCCGACGTCCACGGCATCACCCAGGGCGCGTTCCTCTACGTCTTCGAACCCGGCGGCAACCGCATCGAGCTGTTCGGCAACTCCGGCATCCTGCAGTTCGAACCCGACTACGAGACCGTCACCTGGGACCTCGCCGACTTCGACACCGGCCTCGCCATCGGAGGCGCCACCCTGCCCGCCGAGACCTACTTCGTCTACGGCACTCCCGGCACCGACGGCCAGGACAAGCTCCTCACCGGTTGGACCGACCGCGACAACCTCTGAGACCGACCCCGATCAAAGGAAGGGAGCGGAACGTGCCGGTCGCCCCCACACCCGTCCCGGACGAGAGCACCGTGCTTGGCCGCAGCATCCGGCTGCTCGGCGCGTTCCGCCCCGGCGACGACGTCCTCACCCTCGCCGAGATCCACCGGCGCGCCGGCGTGCCGAAGCCGACCGCCCACCGCCTGCTCATCCAGCTCGCCGGCTGGCAGCTCGTGGAACGCACACCGGAGGGCTACCGGCTCGGGCTGCGCCTCTTCGAGCTCGGACAGCTCGCCCCCCGGCCCCGAGGCCTCCGCGAGATCGTGTCCCCGGTCCTGACCCGGCTGCACGATCTCACGGGGCTGACCGTGCACCTCGCGGTGCTCGACGACACCGAGGTCGTCTACGTCCACAAGCTGGACGTACCGGGGGCACCACCGCTGGCCTCGGCGATCGGGGGCCGGATGCCCGCGCACTGCACCGCGGTCGGCAAGGCGGTTCTCGCCCACGCACCGGCCGCGGGGACATACGCCGTCCTCGACAAGGGGCTGCGTCGCCTGACACCCCGCACCCTCGTCACTCCGTCGTTGTTCCTCGACCAGCTGCGAGCCGCGCGGCAGCGGGGTTACAGCACCGACCAGGAGGAGTCCGCGGTGGGTGTCAGCTGTATCGCGGCCCCGATCCTCGACGCCGACCGGCGCGCGGTCGCCGCGGTCTCCGTGACTGCGCGCGCCCACGACGTCCGCTCACCCTCCACGATCCGAGCCGTCTGCGCCGCCGCCTCGGACGCCTCACGACGGCTCGACATCGCATTCCGGTCCGGCTTGTCCGCGATCGCGTGACCCATACCCACCGACCGAAGCAGGAGACGACCATGGCACGACGACTGGCCGGGAAGGTGGCCCTGATTTCCGGCGCCGCCCGCGGACAGGGACGCAATCACGCCGTACGGCTCGCCGAGGAGGGCGCCGACATCATCGCCTTCGACGTCGCCGGCCCGGTCCCCGCTCAAGGCACGCCGCCCGCGACTCCGGAGGACCTGGCCGAGACGGTTCGCCTGGTCGAGAAGTCGGACCGCCGGATCGTGGCGACGCAGGCCGACGTGCGGGACGCCGACGCCGTCGCCGAGCTGGTTCACCGCGGCGTCGCCGAGCTCGGCGGGCTCGACGTCGTCGTCGCCAACGCGGGCATCCAGGGCAACCCCGGCCCCGCCGCCCACACGACGCCGGCCGACTGGGCGTCGGTCATCGGCGTCAACCTGACCGGGGTCTTCCACACGATCCGCCCCACCATCCCTCATCTGATCGTCCGCGGCGGTGGCGCGATCGTCATCACGAGCTCGTCGATCGGACTGCGCTCGGTGCCCAACCTCGCGCCCTACGGCGCCGCGAAGGCGGGGTTGACGGGTCTGATGCGCACCCTGGCGCTCGAGCTCGCCGAGCACTCGATCCGGGTCAACACGGTCAACCCGACGACCGTCGGCACGCCCATGCTGCTCAACCCGATCAACTTCGGGCTCTTCCGCCCGGACCTCGAGAACCCGACCGAGGAGGACGTCCTGCCCGTCTACCGGTCGCTCAACGCGCTGCCGGTCCCCTACCTGGACCCCGACGACGTCAGCAACGCCGTGCTCTTCCTCGCCTCCGACGAGGGGCGCTACGTCACCGGCGTCGCCCTGCCCGTCGACGCCGGGTACGCGATCAAGTAGCAGGTTGCGGACTACAATCTGGTTCCCAGAAAGTGGTAGCGCGAGGAGATGCCCGACTCCAGCCTCCCGCTGCACGCCTGCCACTACACCGAAGAGGTGTTCGCGCTGCTGGGCAAGCGCTGGAACGGGCTGCTGGTGGACCTCCTGCTCGAGCGGCCGCCCCGGTTCGACGAGGTGACCACGGCCGTCCCCCAGCTCTCGCGGCGGGGTACTCACGGAACGCCTGACCGAGCTGCAGGAGGCCCGACTCGTACTGCGCGAGGTCGAGCCACGGCCCCGGTGGCCGTCACCTACCGAAAGACCCAGCGCGGGATCGATCTGCGCCCCGCCCTGGACGCGTTGCGCGTCCGGGCCGCGGCTCCGACCGATTCGGAGGGGAACCCTCTTCCCTTCTCCGCAGCCGGTCACGAGGCCGAGGCGGGCTGACGACCTCCGCCGGCTGCGCTCGCCACTTGCGGGCCAGGTGAGGACGGGGACCGGTCAATCCCGCGTCCGCGATCGTCAGGCCTCGAACCGCTCGATGAACTTCAGGCAGATGCGAGCGACCTCCTCCCACCTGCTGTTGGTCATGAGCGAGTGGCCGGGCGGGATCTCCACGATCTGACGAGGCTGTCCGGAACTGCAGCCCCGAGCCAGATGGTCGCGAGGGACCAGGCCACGACCGCCGAGCTGAGCCGTCGTGACACCTGGAAGACGACGGCCGCGAGGACGACCGCCCGATCGGCTGCACGAGCAGGAGCCTCGACGCTCACGCGGGTTCGGTTCGCAGCAGTCTCCCGCTGGGGCACGACGCGCTCGGCATGAGATCACCCTCGACTGCGACATCCTCGCAGCACTCGGGACCGACACTGCGGATCATGGCCTTCACTGCGCCGGAGGGCAGTGAGACCGCCGAGCGGCTGCGGCTGCTGGGGTCATCGGCGTCCAGGCGCTGACGGGAGCCGGAACGGACGCATGATCGGAGAGCATCTCTCGGCGGGCAATCGGCGACGGTGTCCCAATACCTGACCTTCTCCGTGTAATGGGTTGAGCATCCCGCAATGTCGCCGCCGGCAGAATAGTCGCAAACATAACCAGCAGCTGTACCAGCGCCAACGCCTTCCGGGGCACCGGGTTGCCGACGCGCGCCGACCAAAGAGACCGTGCGGCGCCAGCAGCGCCAGGTGTGCCCCGCGCTCGAGGCCGGTGCCGATGTCGACCTCGGCCACTCGCTGCCGGTGTGAGCCCGAGAATGTCAGTACCGCTCCAGGATCTGCTCGAAGGCCTAGCACGACGATGCGGTGCGGTATCCGGCCGGATGCTCACGCGGGGGCGATGTCACCGGAGCGTAGGACCGTTCGATGGACTGGGGTAGCGGAATCGGGGAAGTCGACGAAGGCTGCGTTGGTGCGCAGCTGGCCGCGTAGGGTGTCGTGCAGGTTGCGGGTTTGACCGAGCAGGTGACGCGTCACGCTGGCTGGCGTGGCCAGGTGCCCACCGGGAGCCGATGTCGATGACCAAACGCGCTCCGCGGTGAGGGAAAGCGGTGTCGTACCAACGGTGCTTGGCGATAGTGCCGCCCATGGCGAACAAGTCACGTACCCGACCGCCCTCCCGGTCCCGGGTTCCGCACATCGGAAGATGTTGATAATCAAGAACCGGTATCGGGATTGCGGCCTCCAGGATATGGATCTGACGAGATCCGCGTCATTCTGTTAGGAGTTCTTAGACGGGATCAGGGTGCGTGCGCTTGACGAACCACCATCCGACGCTGGCGCCGGTGATCGCGCCTCCGAGGAAAGGGATGAGGGTGTAGAAGGCGAGATAGGCACCGAGCAGACCCAGGGCTTTATGCAGGGGGCTCGATCCGGCTTCGTTCATGTACTCCAGCATCATTTGCAGGGTCGGACCAGTGGCGGCACCGATCGAGGTGACGATCCACGTACAGGCCACCGACCCGAGCACCCAGGCGATGACCGGCCCCCAGCCCTTGTTCGTGAAGTTCCCGGTCAGGAGCATCCAGACCCCGATTGCGAACGAAACCGACCACGGCAGCGTCGCCATAAATGCTTGGAAGAAGGTCACGTAGTCGTCGATGGACGGCGTGCTGCGAATGGCCGTGGAGACCGCAGAGGTGACCGTTGAGGTCGCGCCGGTGCCGAGCACGAAGCCGACGACCGCGAGCCCGAGTGTCCCCCATCCGACTGCCTGCCCGGCCTGTTGGACACCGGCTTGGTTCTTGATCATCGGCGGGAGGTAGTCGCGGGGATTAGCTCCGCCGAGTTCGCCGAGGCCGGACTCCGTCTTCTCTCGCCCGAGGATCTGGTCGGAGAGATTCCCGAGTTCGCTCAGGCGTTTTTCCGTGTCATCGGAGTAGGACGCCTGCAGCGTCTCATTCCAGGTCGGCTGGGCAACAAAGTGCGTGGTGGTCTGGCCGAGGCTGTTCACCACCACCAAGGACCCCCCGGTGCGGGCAAGCCGCGCTCGTGCGTACTCCACGGCGGCACTGTGGGTGAGAAACACGGGTCTGCTGGCCGACGAGCTGGGGTCCTCGACCCGCCAGACCCCGGTGCTGTCCCCTCGAACCGTCACCACGCGCGCGACCATGTCTCCTCCAGCCATGCGCTAGTTCCAATGCAGCGCGATAGCTGAATTCGCCTAGACCAGGAGCACCGTTACTCAGGCCGCCGCACAACGGGCGGCCTTGATGCCCCGACCGGTCTGGATCCCGCGAGACGCGAAGTACTTTCAGCGCGCCGTGTCAGGTGATCGTGGAGCAGGTGGCGGGATGGCCGAGATGACTCTCCTGGTAGTCAACTCGAATCTTCGTCTCTCCGTGAGGAAGCCAGCGCCGAGAGCACCATCTGGAAGATCCTGCGCAACATCCGGTCCGGCCCGAGCAGGGCAACCACCCAGTTCAGGCCGTCCAGACCCTGATCCTCGTCGGCTGACCTCAGGTTGGAAATGGCTCAGTGTGGTCTTCGACGTGAGCGACCAGCGCCGACGAACCCTGGCGCTGAGTCGATTGGCGTTGGCGACTTTCGGGACCTGAACAGCGCGAGCGCAAGGCCGTGCCGAGCACGCTCGACCCCGTTTCGATCCTGCTCGTCGAGCGCGGCCAGCAGCCAGGCAGCCCACACCCTCACCCCGTAGACGTCGTCCAACGCGTACGAAGAACGACAAACGCGGACTTCGTCCGGTCCTCCGGCATAGTCACCCCAGCCATCCCACGCAGAATCTGAGACGCCTCGTAAAGCCTCATGCTCTTCCCACATGTGCACCATGATCTTGTCCTGCCGCGGGGGGAAGCGCGACGGCAAGCATAGGCGGCCCCAAAGTGGCTGACTCCGGCCTGGGCGACCGACCACCCTGGGACCTGACTGCGGGATACGCGCGTAGAAGCGACCAACCCCGGGACACAGCGGCTGCTCGTCGACGGCGAGCAGATCGGCCGAGTCGCGGGAGACGCAATGCTCTTGCCGCGTGGAAGAGATTGCCATTCTGTGCGGGGCGTCGCCGACACATCAGGGGCTACTGCAGGTACCGCAACAGTTGACTGCAGAAGGTCGCTCCCGCACATGCTCCGTGCTACGAAACAGGTGCGGGGCATCTCACTAGGAGGCCAGGAAACCGACATATGTGCGTCGAAGCCAGCGCCCGCGTCAGGCGCGAAGCTGAGAAATCAGGCCGACTGGCACCAGTCGCTACGTTGGCGGCCTTCACAGGGTGAGGTACGCGCCAGTGGGTTGGGAGCCGATCTGGTAGTACTCGACGACGTACGGAGAACGCAGGGATGAACCTCGATGGCCGTGGCAAGCGCGGCCGCTGCTCGGTGCGGGGTCCGAGCAAGGCGTGGGCTGCGGGAGGTCGCCGGCGGCAACGAGTTCACGGATCCGGGTGGAGGAGCATCCGGCGCGACCTACGTGATCGACGGGCTGCTGCGGATCAGATCAGCCTCCCGGCCCGACCCGCCGGCCCGCGGTGTTCACGCGCCCGGGGGGATCGGAGGGGCGTCGTCGGGGACGAGGACGGCTCCGATCTTGCGTGCGAGGAGGTCGGCTGCATTCTGGTAGTCGCCGGTGGCGGGATCGAAGGCAGCCTCTTCGAAGGTCACTTCGACAGCGATGGCCACCTTTTGTGACGGAAGGTAGGCGAAGGCCCCGGTCTGCCCGGCGAACTTGGGGTTCTGCATCACCCAGTTCCCGGTGGAGACGATGCCGAGCCCGTAGGTGTAGTGGGCTGCCTGGGGGAAGCAGGTGGCACATCCGGGGAGGGCTGTGGTCTTACCGATCAGGTCCTTGCTGATCATCGCCTGGTGGGACTCCGGTGACAGGAGCCTGCCGCTGCCGATCCCCACGGCAGTTGCGTTGAGATCCTGGATGGTCGTGCTCTCGATGGCGCCGCGCGTGATGGTCCACGAGGGGTTCCAGTAGGTGGAGTCCTCGTAGAACGGCGTGCCCGGCGGGATGCCGAGGAACTGGCGGCGCTCGGACGTGTAGGTGTGCAGCACCGGCTCGGGGATCGCCGGGGTGCCGGGGTCAGTGGTCTGCGTGAGTCCGAGCGGTCCGAGCACCTTGTCCCGCAGTAACGTCGAGACGGGCTGCCCGGTGATTTTCTCCAGGGCAAGGCCGAGAATCACGTAGTTGGTGTGCGAGTAGTTCCAGTTCGTGCCCGGCGGATACAGCAGCGGATGCTTGGTGCTGATGGCGATGAGTTCCTCGGGCGTGAACGTTCGGAACGGCTCGCCGTACTGCTCGGCGGTCAACTCGGGAGTCGACACGTAGTCCACATAGCCGGAGGTCATCTGGGCGAGCTGTCCGAGGGTGACCTGGTCGGCGTAGGGGACGTCGGGCAGCCACCTCGACACCTTGTCGTCCAGGCTGACCTTCTTCTCGTCGACCAGTTGCAGGAGCAGTGTGGCGACGTAGGAGATCGCAACCGCCCCATTGCGGAAGTGCATGTCGGTCGCGGGCACGCCGGCCATCGACTCGCCGACAGCGCGGGTGACGACCTCCCTGCCGTCGATCGTGACCTGGACGATCACCGCCTTCGCATGGGCGCTCGCCCTGACCGCGTCGACGACCTCCATCACCGCCTCGGCCTGGGTCGAGTCCACGGATGTCGCCGGCGACGCCGGGCCTGCCGGGCCCGTGCACGCCGAACAGAGCGCGATCAGACCGGCGAGCGCGACCAGCCGCGTCCGAACCCACGGCGTCGGGGAGGAGATCGTCATCGTGGCGACACCGCTTTCCACCTGTCCGCGTGAAGACGTCTTCGAGAGCGGACCAGGACGAGCCCGGCTGATCCGTGGCCGGCATGATCGCAAGCTGGCGTTCGGCGGTCAAGAGGCTTGCCATTTCGGCATCCGAAGCACAGCATTGCTCCGGTCGGCGTAACGTCTCGGCTCCCGATCACGAACGGTCGTCTGAGTCCGCCGAGTGGCCAGATACGTCGGCGATCAGGCGGGAAGAGGTACGGCATGCGGTTCGGACGCTTGGCGATCGACAGGTCGACAGCTCGCTCGCGACCCCGAGCGCGTATCCGGAGGGTTCGCGCCAGGACGGCCGTGGTGACCACGGTCTGCGCCGTCTGTGCCCTGACGGCCTGTGGCGCACCGGGCCCGGCGGCTCCGACCGCACCCACGAGCACCTCCGCCGCTGCGCCAGGCCTGCCCTCCTACGCGGTTGCGGCGCAGGAGAAGATCACCGCAGCGATGAAGGCCAACGTGATCCCCGGTGCCGTCGTGCGGATTTCCTCACCGACCCAGGGTGACTGGACTGCGACGTTCGGCACAGGCACGATCGGCCGGGACGACCCGATCACCGTGGACGACCACATCCGTGCCGGCAGCATCACCAAGACCATGACCTCGACCGTCATCCTCCAGCTGGTTCAGGAGGGCAAGCTCTCGCTCGACGACCCCATCGGCAAGTACCGCTCGGGCGTCCCCAACGGGGAGAGGATCACGATCGCTCAGCTCGCCGAGATGCGCAGCGGCCTGTACAGCTACACGTTCGACCCGTCGTTCAACCGGACCCTCGACGACGACCCCGGAAAGGCCTGGACCCCGGACGAGCTGCTGGCCACCGCGTTCACCCACCCGCCGGACGCCGAACCGGGCACGACCTTCGAGTACAGCAACACCAACATCGTCCTGCTCGGTCTGGTGATCGAGCAGCTCACAGGTGAGCCGCTCGAAAAGGCCTTCGCCGAACGCATCCTCACCCCGCTCGGCATGACGCAGACCTCTCTGCCGGTGCGGACAGACGCGACCATCCCCGCCCCGCATCCGCAGGGCTACTCGTTCGGCACGAACGTCTCGACGATGCAGACCTACGCGCTCCCCGCGGACCAGCAGGCCGCGGCGCTCGCCGGCACGTTGCAGCCGAACGAGACCGACGCGAACCCCTCCTGGGCATGGGCGGCGGGCGGCGCGATCTCCACCGTCCCGGACCTGTTCACCTACGTGCAGGCTCTCGTCGGCGGGCGGCTGCTCGACGCGGCGACCCAGAAGGTGCGGATGGACAGCATCCAGCCGACCGACCCGGCACACCCCGACGCCGGCGGCTACGGCATCGGCATCGCCAAGTTCGGCCCGCTGCTCGGGCACGACGGCCAGATCCCCGGGTTCATGACCTTCACCGGCCAGGACCCCGCCACCGGCCTCACCATCACCATCGGGACCAACCTGGCCACCGTCCCGAGTGGTGAGGGCTCGGCGCTGACCCTGCTCAAGGCGATCCTGCCGGTCTTCTACCCGAACCTGCAGGCGCCCCCGGGCAACCCCGCCGCTGTGCCGAACCGGTGAACACTGTTGCCCGAGAGGAGCCACGCACGCACCGCTCCCCGCCACCGTCTGAAGGCTCGGTCTCACCCAGGTCCGCACGTGGGTGATCCACTACCTCGCCGTCCTTCCACACGAGTTCTCGCACTCGATCATCGCCTGGATCCTCGGCATCAAGCCGGTGCCCGGCGAGGCGACATAGCCGACGAACGGGCTGTTCAGTCGCGAGACTCTGACGCCGGCTCCGTCCAGCTGTCAGAGCCGTGACAGCGACCTGCCCGGCCGGCTCCGCGGTTGATCTGCAGGATCAGGCGGCCACGGGGCGGCGACGCGCCGTCGAGCTGCGGAGCTGGTCCGGCACCTGTCGGCCTCGGACCGAGACGTCCGCGAGAACGGCCACAGCGTGCAGTGAGCGGCTTGCCCACACCGACAGTTGCGGTGCCCTCGTTCGGCTGGCACGCCCGCAGCGGCGGCAACCGCAACCCCAGTAGCTCGTCCAATCGGAGCTGACCTGCCGGGCATAGAGATACGGATCGGCCCGGACGGCCTGCAAGGGCTTCCGGCCGATCCAGTACCGGCGCGCCGGTCGCATCAGCCTGCCCGGCACGTCGTCGGCGTTCACGCAGAAATCCCGCTGCGGTCTCCCGGCACGTGGTTCGGGTAGCGCGGCTTCATCGTTCAACCCGGCGTGAGTTCGTGCCCGGTGTCCGACGACGCGGTCTGCGCCGGCACCCCCTGCTCGCGAGGTTGCCGGCCGGGCGGCGGCGGCAATTCGGACACGACGTTCCGCCGCCAGGTGGCGATCAGGACGGCCGGGATGATGATCAATGACGTCCGCCCCATGAAGACCGAAACGGGGTCCGCCTGCTCGAGCGCCGGCAACGCGTACAAGACGAACAACGCCAGCGTGGTCAGGACCAGGACGATCGCGCGCGCCGGCCACAGACGCCCGAAACCCGCCGCGTCCAGTGTTCGGGGCAACGCCTTCCGATGGAGATCCACGATTGCCCACAGCGTCAGGTAGCCTGCCAGACCGTAGATCCACCAACGGCTCCAGCCGGACGCGAGAGCGAAATTGTTGACGTCGCCGCCGGCGGCGAAGGTGCGGAGCGGAACGTAGTCGTAGAAGTTGCCCACGCTGTGCACGATGTACCAGAACAAGAAATACAAGACCCACGGTCGCTCTGCGACAGCCGGCCGTCGCAGGAGCTGCCGGGCGACGAGGTAGAAGAGTCCGTTGCCGATCACCACGCCGGCCATCGCCGTCAAGGCGGCGGCCGTGGTGTGGCCCGCGGCGAGCGCTTGGTCGTAGTCGACGTCCTCGTCGATATTGCCCAGCGTCAGGATGTTGTGGATGCCGGTGCCGCCCCAGTCGATCCGTATCGGGTTGTCCTTGATCCGGTGATCCACGCCATGAACGAATGGGCGTACTCATGCTGGATCACCACGACGTAATGTGTGAGCCAGGCGATCACCAGCGTGGCCGTGACGAGCCACGACACGCGAGCGGTCGAGGAGACAGCCCGGCTCATGCAGTACCCCCGCGAGCTCGACGACGCCGACGCCCGGCGCGAGGGAACTCACGTGCGTCAAGCCGGTGCGGGCCGGGCGTCAGCGCCAGTGGTTCTTGGCGCAACGATGATCACGGTACTGTTCCGGCGCGGATCCGCCGTGTCGGTGTTCCGTTTGTCCCCGATCGTGACGGTTCCGGCGTGCCCTTCGTCACCACGATCGCAGCCGCAACCCGCCGCCTGCTCGACGACCCGTCGTTCCCCCAGCGGTCCCGTCACCTGGCCGCGCGCATCACCAGCGACGCACACAGCACCACTGCCGTTGACCAACCGGTCCGCGCGGCGAACGGGCTAGCGATGTACTGAAGCACCGCAGGGGCGGGGCCCGTTGCAGGGTGTCGACCCTCGTTCATCTCAGATTCGCGCGAAGCGAGATCGTGGTCGCTCTAACAACCGCAGTCGTGCCCGAGGTCAGGCCGGCGAGAACCTGCTCGAGCACAGAGGCCGGGTCCTCGCTGCACCGGTCGACCAGCCGTCGGGTGACCGCCTCCTGCGCCGTCCATTCCTCCCCTCCGTACAGCAGGAGACCGGCCGGGCCCGGCCCCACGACGTCGACGAGCCGCTGCACGTGAACGGGTTCGTACACGATGCCGTGTCGCAGCACGGGGATACCGAACCGCGAGCGCGGCGAGCAGACCCGGACGTCACAGGCCAGGGCCAGGCTGCAGCCCGCCCCGAAGCACGGCCCGTCGATCTCCGCGAAGGTGGCCGAGCGCAGGTCCCGCAGCCGCAGGACGGTGCTCTCAGCGAGTTCCTGGAGCTCGCCGAAGCGCTCCGGGTCCGAGCTCCGCACCCCGTCGAGGTCCGAGCCAGCCGAGAAGCTTCCCCCGGCGCCGCGGAGAACGACGGCAGCGAGGTCGCTCCGGTCGTCCAGTTCCTCGAGAGCACGGTGCAGGTCCCCCCACATCTCGACGGTGAGGGCATTGCGCTTCTCCGGCCTGTTCACGGTGACCCGGGCGACCCGGCTCCGGACCTTCACGTCGATGGCACCGCCCGGACGGCAAGTCCTGTCGCCAACCGCTCGTTCGCTCTCTCGCTGTGGCCCGGTCAATTCTTCACCGCGGGCGGCGCCACTGCCCGGCGGAGGATCTTGCCGCTGGGGCCCTTCGGGAGGGTGTCGACGAACCAGACCAGCCGGGGGCACTTGTAGGCGGCGAGGCGCTCGCGGACGAACTCGATCAGCTCGACCGGGTCGGCCTCTGCTCCGGGCTTGAGCGCTACCGCGGCGCCGATCTCCTCGCCGAGGGCGGCATCCGGCACGCCGATCACAGCGGCTTCGGCGACGGCGGGATGCTGGTAGAGGGCCTCCTCCACCTCGCGCGGATACACGTTGTAGCCGCCGCGAATGATCAAGTCCTTCTTGCGGTCGACGATCGTGTAGTAGCCGTCAGCGTCCCGCGTGGCGATGTCACCGGTGTGGAACCATCCGTCCCGTACGGCCTCGGCGGTGGCGTCGGGCCGGTTCCAGTACCCCTTCATGAGATTCTCGCCCCGCACCACGATCTCGCCTCGCACGCCCGGCCCGACCTCGTTACCGGCGTCGTCGACGACGCGCATCTCGCAGCCGCGTACCGGGAACCCGACGGTGCCGGGCTTCCGCGGACGGTCGGGCTGGTTGAAGGAGGCGACGCACGAGGTCTCCGAGAGTCCGTAGCCCTCGAGGATCAGGCAACCGAACCGCTGCTCGAACTCACGGTGCACTTCGAGGGGCATCGGAGCGCCCCCGACCATGCCAATTCTGAGCGAGTCGAGTCCGGCCTCCGAACTGGACCGGACGACGGCCGCATACATGGTCGGGACGCCCTGGAACACGCTGACCTCGTTCCGGACGATGACCTGGCGTGCCGCATCCGGGTCGAATCTGCTCATCAGCGCCAGGCAGGCCCCTGCACGGAGACTGGCGTTGAGTCCCGCGGTCAGCCCGAAGACGTGGAAGAGCGGCAGCGCGCCGAAGACGACGTCGTCCGTGGTGAGGTGCAGGAGCGACTGCGCCACGATGGCGGCATTCGAGGCGAGGTTCCGATGTGTGAGCTCGGCGCCCTTCGACGGGCCGGTGGTACCCGAGGTGTAGAGGATCACGGCCGTGTCGGAGTCGCTCCGATCCACCGGCGTGAACGAGACGGAAGTATCCCGGAGCGGATCCTCGATCCTGCCTGCGACGACGTCCACCGCAACGGCTCGTGCCGCGGTAGCGATCTCCTCGCCCTCCCCCACGAGGGTGCGAGCGCCCGAGTCGCTGAGGTGATAGGTGAGCTCACTGGCCTTCAGCCGCGGGTTCAATGGCACGACGATCGCGCCCAGACACAGCGCTCCGTAGAAGAAGACCGGGAACTCCGGCCCGTTCGGCAGGGCCAGGGCGACCCGGTCGCCGGCTCCGACGCCGCGATCCTTCAGAACATTCGCCGCATCGGCAGCGGCTGTCGCGAGATTGCTGTAGGTGAGGACCAGGTCATCGTGTCGGAGTGCGGGGCGAGGCCCCCAGCGTTGCGCGCTTCTCGCGAGCGTCTCGGCGAGATTGGTCATGAGTGGGGGACCTTGAACGGGAGCAGGAGGCCGGCGTCGACAACAGCAGTAGTCCCGGTCACGTAACGGGCTTCGTCCGAGGCAAGGTGGAGGACGGCGTTGCTGATGTCCAGTGCTTCGACCCACGGGACCGGCAAGGCGTTCATCGCCATGAAGTTGCGCCGCACCTCGTCCTCGCGACCCTCGATCCGTGGGTCGCCGAGGAACAGGGTTCGCGCCGCATCGTTGTCGATCATCGGCGTGTGGGTGTTCCCGGGATGGACGGAGTTGACCCGGATGCGGTGTGGGGCGAGCTCCACGGCGAGGACGCGCATCAGGCCGATGACGCCGTGCTTCGCTGCCGAGTAGTGCGCGAGTTGCGAGAACGCCGTCAGGCCCGCCACCGAGCTGGTCAGGATCACCGACCCCCCGCGGCCCTGCTCGATCATCCGAGGCACGGCGGCCTTCACCGTCTTCCAGACACCGGTCAAGTTGACGTCGAGCATGTCCTGCCAGACGGTCTCGTCGAGCTCGATCGTGGACCCGAAGCTGGCGATGCCGGCGTTCGCGCAGACGATGTCCACGCCTCCCAGGGCCTCGACTCCTTCTCCGACCGCCCTGGTGAGGGCGCTCAGGTCGCGCACGTCCGCCTGCCGAGCAACGACACGCCGATCGAGAGCCTCGACCTGCCCGACCGTCTCCGCGAGATCGTCCTCGGTCGCGCCCGGGTAGGGCACGGTGTCGATGTCGCGGCAGAGGTCGAGCGCGATGATGTCCGCACCCTCCTCCGCGAGGCGGACGGCGTGCGAGCGACCTTGCCCGCGTGCCGCCCCGGTGATGAGGGCGACCTTGCCTCTGAGTCGTGACACTGGTTCCTGTCCTTCTGCTGTGTGTTCTGCTGCGTGTGTGGGGAAACGGCATGCAGCGCCGTCGAGGGGACCGGCCTCATCCCTTCGCCGACACGGTGTCGTGGTCTGGGCGGGAAGCGTCGACGGATCCGAAGATCTCGCCCAGGAAGGCGCTGATCGCGCCGTGCATCTCGGCCACCCGGGGAACGATCGCGCTCATGTCCAGGACACCGTGGACGAGTCCGTCGAAGCGACGACGAACGACGGGCACGGCAGCGGCCGCGAGGGCGTCGGCGTAGTCCTCTCCCTCGTCGCGCAGCGGGTCGCACTCGACCGTGAGGACCAGCGCGGGTGCCAGATCGGCCAAGGACTCGGCCCGGGGGGGCGCCGCGAGCTGGGTCACCTCGGCGCCCTTCAGGTAGCTGTGCCACATCTGCTCGCCGGCGGCGACGGAGATGAAGGGGCCGTCGACGAACTCCGTCCGGGACGGCGTGGAGGCGTCCGGATCCAGTGCCGGGTAGACCAGGACCTGACCACTCAGACGGATCCCGCTGTCCCGGGCGCGCAGCGCCGTGGCCGCAGCGAGATTGCCGCCGGCGCTGTCGCCCATGATCGCGAGACGCTCGGGATCCCCACCGAACTCCGCGACATGGCTCCTCGCCCACCGAAGCGACTCGAGCACGTCGTCCAGAGCCGCCGGAAACGGATGCTCGGGAGCCAGCCGGTAGTCCACGGACAGGACCATCACGCCGGCCTCGACCGCCACCCGACGACAGAACGCGTCCGCGAGGTCGACCGAACCGGCGACCCATCCCCCGCCGTGGCAGTGCACGACCACGGGAAAGGGGCCCGTTCCCTCCGGCCGGTACAGCCGTCCCGGGGGATACTGGAGGTTCGTCACCCGGGCTTCGGGTCCCGGCTCCTGCAGGACCGCGAGCGAGTCGATCATCGCTCGGCTCTCCTCCAGGGTGCACTGGTCCAAGGGCTTCACCTTCTGCAGGAGCATCGCCCCCAGGGCAAGGGCGACGGACGGGTCGAGCTTCACCATCGGCGGAATCCGCGTCGCCTGGCCGTCGAGCGCGAAGCCGACGTAACCCCGATCGGCGACCTCCGCCGTGATCGCCCGGTAGAGCGGGGCCCCGCCGGCGAAAAGGTAGGTCGCCCGCGGCTTGCCCGGGATGTTCGCCCCCATGTACCAGGAGCTCTTCGCCTTCGGGATGACGGTGTGGCCCAGCAACCCGGTGCACAGGGCACCCCACCTGTACTCCGCCTCGGAGGTGGCCTCGATCGTCCGGGCATCCCGCTCGAGGGCGTGATGGAGGAGCTCGCCCAGGAAGTCGACGTGGTCCTCGATCGCCAGCGGGTTGTTGTACAGCCCGGCGGCACTGAGGGGGCCCGTGATCATGAAGAGGTTGGGGAACCCGGCAGTCTGCAGGCCGAGGTAGGTGTTCGGGCCGTCGACCCACTTCGCGTCGAGCGTCTGCCCGTCACGGCCGACGGGCGCCAGCGCCAGCAGCGGTCCGGTGGCGGCGTCGAAGCCGGTGGCGAGCACGATGGCGTCGAGCTCGTGGAGCCGCTCGGTGGTCCGCAGTCCCTTCTCGACGATGCGCTCGATGGGTGCCGAGCGCACGTCGACCAGGTCGACGTGCTCGAGGTTGAAGGTCTCGTAGTAGTCGGTCTCGAACGGTGGGCGCTTGCTGGCGTACGGGTGGTCGTGGGGCGAGAGGAGATCGGCGGTGGCCGGATCGGCCACCCGCTCCCGGATCCGCTCACGGATGTAGTCGGCTGCCGTGGCGTTGGACTCCTCGTCGAAGAGGAGGTCGTCGAACGTGGACGCGACGAAGCGGAAGCCCCCTTGGGCCCAGTACTCGTCGTAGATCCGCCGGCGCTCCTCGCTGCTCGCCGCCCGCGCGGGTCCCGACGGGGCCGGGTAGGGGGCTCCCAGGAAGGAGTCTCGCGTGCCACGTCGCACCTCGGCGTGGTTCTCCGCGTTCCACCGGCGCTCGGCGGGCTCGACGACGGCATTGCGCAGCGGAGCGGCGAAGTTCGGGGTGCGCTGGAAGACGGTCAGGTGCGCCGCCTGCCGGGCGATCTCCGGAATGAGCTGGATCCCGGTCGACCCGGTGCCGACGACACCGACCCGCATGCCGCGGAAGTCGACCTCATCGTGCGGCCAGCGACTGGTCTGGTAGATCTCGCCCGCGAAGTTCTCGGCGCCCGGGAGCTCCGGCTCCTTCGGAACGGAGAGGTTGCCGACGCACGTGACGACGAACCGGGCCGTGCAGTGGCTGCCGTCGTCCAGCGCGACCGACCATCGCGCGCCGGCCTCGTCCCAGGTCAGCCCCGCGACCTTGGTGCTGAAGCGGAACGACCGCCGAACGTCCAGCCGGTCGGCCACCCACTCCAGGTAGGCCAGGATCTCCGGTTGCGCGGCGAAGCGCTCCGTCCACTCCCACTCCCGCTGCAGATCTGCGGAGAACGAGTAGCTGTAGTGAACCGACTCGAAGTCGCACCGCGCTCCCGGGTAGCGGTTCCACCACCACGTCCCACCCGGCCCGTCCGCCGCCTCGAACCCTTGCACCCGCAGCCCGAGCTGATCACGGAACTTGTGTACTGCGTACAGTCCCGCGAAGCCTGCCCCGATGACCACGACGTCGTGTTCTTGATTCATCGACTCTCCTCAACGAGTGACGTGAACTGCCGCGACGGTAGGAGCAGATCCCCGTGGAGGTCATCGGACACACGGCCGAACCGCAGAGATCGATTTGACCAGTCGGTGCATCCGGGCCGCGCTACAGTCCGACGATGGCGCCCTCGAAGGACGAGCGGGTCCGGCACACGACCCGGCAGCTCGCGCTCGGCCTGCTGCCCGATCTCCCCGCGATAAGCGACAGCATCCTGTCGCGGATCCGCGAGTCGATGCCCGAGCTCGGCAGGCCGGAGGTGCTCGAGCCCGGTCGCGCCGCCTGCGAGGCCAACTGCACTGCCTTGCTGTACGGCCTGGTCCACGGCGCCACGCCGTCGGATCTGGAGCCGGGCGCCGACGTGATCGAGTCCACCCGCGCGCTGGTCCAGCACGGCGTAGCGCACGAGGCCGTGATCCGGACCTACCACCTGGGAACGAGCTTCTGGTCGGACAAGTGGGCCTACGTGGTCGGGCAGCACTGCGCGGATCCCACCCTCGCCGTGGCCGTGCTCAACCATGGGGTGAGGTTTCTGCTCAACTGGCTGGAGGTCGTGGTCGCCCGGCTGACCGCCGAACTGCGGGACGAGACCGAGCGGCTCGCCAGGGAGGGGTCGCTCGCGCGCGTCGCCTTCGTCCGACAGCTGCTCGACGACGACGTCGTCGACATCCAGAGTGCAGGCCGGCGACTCGGCTACGATCTGACCGGGCCGCACACGGCGTTGGTGCTGACCCAGCACGAACCGACCAGCCATGTACACCTAGAAGGTGTGGCACACGAGCTGGTCCGCGGCGTCGGCACCGGCAGGCCTCTGTTCGTCCATGTCGACGCAGCCACCATGTGGTGCTGGGTACCGACACCCCACCCTCGGAAGGCGAGGAACCCTCCGAGCTCCGTCCGGGTGGGGCAAGGCGAACCGGCGAAGGGACTGGCGGGCTTCCGACGCTCGCACCACGAGGCCGGCGAGGCGTTGCGAGTCGCCCGCCTGGCGGGAACGTCCGCGGATCCCGTGACGCGGTTCGGGGACGTGGAGCTCGCGACGCTCTGCAGCAGAGACGTGGCGGCGGTGCACCACTTCCTGGAGAGCAAGCTGGGCGATCTCCTCAGCGACACCGGACATGCGCGGCGACTCGCCGAGACCCTGCGCGTCTACTACCAGTGCAACAGCAACGCTCGCGCGGCCGCGGCCAAGATCGGAGTGCACCACAACACCGTCCGGTACCGCCTCGAACGCACGGCGGCGCTGCTCGGGCACCCAGTCAACGAGGAGCGACTCGCAACGGAGCTCGCACTGCACCTTGCTGCTCGGCTGCAGGTCCCTTTGAAATCGCCGGTGCAGGACGTGCAGTGAGGCCTGCCGAGGATGCGTTGACATCGACGGTGACTCAGGCTCCGCTCGGCTGCGTCCCCTGCGAATGCGCTTGTCCGGATGGACCTGATCAGCCGGCGTACCCTTGCGGAGGATAGGGACCCGCGGCCGCGCGGTGACCTTCACCGTCCCGTCCGGTGACGGGACTACCTCGCCGAGGCCGGGCTGCGGGAGGTCGCGGCCGTGGGCGTCGGCGGGCGATGCCGGCACGTGTTCGGCCGGGATCGACGGCGGCAGACGGTGGAACAGCGGGTGCAGCACCGGGTTCGCACCGCGGCCGCGCCGGTGGCCCACGTGGCCGGCGGCTCCGTCGGCCGACAAGGCGGGGGCCAGCTGCTCCGCGCCGCGTTCGAGTAGGGCGTGCTCGAGGCGCTGCGGTGGTGGCACACCCCCGCATGAATTCGCGACCAGTGTTCTGCTGCGCTCGTCCCTCGTGCCGCCGGATTCGGCTGACCCGGTGGCGGACCTCCGCGGCGCCATCACGCGGTCGAGCGGCGGGGGAGCTGCACCTGGCACAGCCGTATGTGAGCCGCACGATCCGGGCCCTGGAGGCCGAGCTCGGCGCCGACGTCTTCCACCGCACCACTCGCAAAGTCGAGCTGACGCCCGCCGGTGCCGCGCTGCTACCCGACGCACGCGCCCTCCTGAGAAGCGGCGAGGACGCACGAGCGAAGGTGTTGGCGGCGCAGGAGGGCCGCAGCGGACGCATCCGGATCTCGTTCGCGGGGCCAGCGTCGGCTGCACTTCACCACAGCGAACGCCGTGGCCCACCCACCCCTCGACGGCGGACGGATCTGCGAGATCGCTGACGAGGTGCTGCCGGTCCACGTCGTCATGGTCTGGCGGCCGGACGACGATGACCCAGTCCTGCGTCGGGTGCTGCAGACGTCTGGGCCGTCCTTCCCGACACCGCACAGTCGGTGTCGGGTCCGGACATCGGTCACGCTGATCACGGACAGACGCTCGGGACGGCGACTCGACGATCGAGGCCGTTGGCCCGGACAGGTCAGGCGGGTTCGAGCACGAAGTCGTAGACCGCAGTCCAGCCGTTTGCTGTGTGCTCCGTGTGGAGGACGAGCTCGTCCTTGGTCGCGGAGGCGACGTCGGAGTCGAGCCACTCGCCGCCGGCGAAGTAGAGCTGGGTCGTGACCTGGCGGTGGCCGTCCGCGCGCACCATCAGGTGCAGGTGGGCGGGCCGCCAGGGATGCCAGCCGGCGGCGGCGATCATCGCGCCGGTCGGGCCGTCCGTCGGGATCTGGTACGGCGCGGGCTTGATCGTGGTGATCGTGAAGCGGCCCTCGTCGTCGGTGACGATCACGCCGCGCAGGTTGCCGTCGGGGAGGTGCGGAGCGAACCCGGAGTAGTAGCCGTCCGCATCGGCCTGCCAGAAGTCGACCTCGGCGCCGGCCAGCGGGCGGCCGTCGAGGTCGCGGACCTGGCCAGAGAAGACGAGCCGCTCGCCCTGCTCGTCCACGCGCATCGGCAGCGTGGCGACCGGGCCGAGCCGCTGCTGGCCGGGCAGGTAGTACGGGCCCTCGATGGTCCCGGCGCTGCCGTGCTGGGTCCGGGCGGCGACCTTCTCGACCTCGTGCTCCACGAACACGTCGAGGAACAGCGGCCACTCGCCGCCCTCGCCGACGTCCATCAGCCAGCGCTTCACCGCCTGGAACTCGGGGTAGGTCACCTCCTCCTCGCGGACGACCTGGTGGATCGCCTCCAGGGTGCGGCGGACGAGCCGGTCGGCGCGCTCCGTGGAAGTGGCCGCCGCGCCGCGGCGCCCGCTGCTGGCGCGGAAGGCCTCGGAGGCGTTGGCGCCCGAGCCGGCGGCGGTGGGAGAGGGTTGCGTTGCCAGATCAGGGGTGGTGGTCATCAGAGCCGGCCCCTCAGGAAGGAGACGTCGTCGTTGCCGATCAGGTCGGGGACGGTCCAGCCGTCGAGGTCGTACTCGGACAGGCACTGCTCGGCGAGGCCCTTCATCTGCGCGGTGGTGCCCTGGGCCTCGGCGGCG
>NZ_BAABIC010000024.1:0-113569 GCF_039542425.1 Pseudonocardia yuanmonensis | reverse complement strand
GACGCGGACGAGCTGGTCGCCGCGGGCGCCCCCGCCGATGCCGACGCGCTGGCCGCGGCCCGCCGTTCGCGCGACACCGCGGTCGACGCCCTGCTGGCCGCCGTCCGGGACCCCGCAGCCGCCGACCCGGCCGGGCTCGCCCGGGCGACCCTGGCCGTCGAGCGCGCGGTCCGCGAGGCCGATGCCCTGGCCGACGGCATGATCACGGCCGCGGACCGGATGGCCGAGCTGGCCCGCGCCCGCGCGGACGTCACGGCGGCGGGGGAGGAGTACGCGGCCGCGGAGGCCGCGGCGCAGGCGGCGGCCGCCGCCCGTGCCGAGGCCCGCGAGCGGTGGATCGCCCTGTGGGGCGCCTGCCCTGCCCCGCACCCGGACGAGGCCGACACGGTCCGGCGCGGCCTGCTCGCCGCCCGGCAGGCCCTCGCCGAGCGCGACCACGCCGTCGCGCGCGCCGACGCGCTGGCCGCCGACGAGGCCGCCCAGACCACCACGCTCACCGCCGCCCTGGAGGCGGCCGGCCGGGCCCGGCCCGGCGCCGATCTCGACGCGCTGCTCCGTGCCGCCGAGGACCTCGAGGCGGAGGCCGACGCCGCCCGGGACCGGCGCACGGTGCTGCAGCGGCTGCGGGCGGACGCCGAGCGCGCCGCGGCCGAGAGCGACGCCCGCCGCCACGACCTGGACGAGGCGATGCTGCGCTGGCGGCACGCCCTGCGCGCCGCGGGCGGGCCGGGCGACACCGGCCCCGGGAGCTGGCGCGTCCGGCAGGAGGTGCTGGCCGAGGCCGTTCGGGCGGAGGCCGACGGCCGGGCCCTGGCCGGGGAGGCCAAGCGGCTCGCGGCGCGGGTCTCCGCGCACGAGAAGGCCGTGACCGCGCTCGCGGAGCGGCACCTCGGGCGCGCGCTGCCCCCGGCCGTCGCGCTGCCCGAGCTGACCGAGCGGGTCCGGCGGGCGGCGGAGGCCGCGGTGTCGGCCCGGCACGTCGACGCCGCCACCGAGCAGGCCGAGGCCGAGGCACGCCGCGTCCGCCGCGAGGCGTCGGCGGCCCGGCAGCGGCTCGACCGGCTCGCGGTGGAGCTGTGGCTCACCGCGGCGCCCGAGGAGGGCGGCCTGGAGGCCGCGGCCGAGCGGGGCCGCGAGGCCGTCCGGATCCGCGAGGAGGAGGCCACGGCCCTGGCCCTGCTCCGCACCGCGGCCCCGGATCTCGACGCGGACGAGCTGGTCGCGGCCTCGGACACGGTCGAGGAGAGCGCTCTCGCCGAGGAGCTCGAGCGCGCCCGTGCGGCCGCGGCCGAGCTGGCGCGCGAGCACGAGGAGCTGCTGGAGCAGCTGGGCGGGCTGCGCGACCGCCGCCGCGTGCTCGAGGGGGCCGACGGCGCGGCCGTGCTCCATGCCGAGGCGCAGGGGCACCTCGCCCGGGCCGCGGAGGCCGCGGAGCGGTACGTGATCGTGCACCTGCAGCGCGAGACGCTGCGCCGCGAGCTGGAGAGCTACGAGCGGCGCCACGCCTCCCCGCTGCTCGACGAGGCGGGCCGGCTGCTCGAGCGGCTCACCGGCGGGCGCTTCTCCGGGCTGCGGCCGGCGGGCGGGGAGGCCCGCACGCTCGTCGCGGCCCGGGCGGACGGCGAGGAGCTCGCCCCGGACCAGCTCTCGGAGGGCACGGCGGACCAGGTCTTCCTCGCGCTGCGGCTCGCCGGCATCCGCCAGCTGCAGGCCGAGCGCCGGGCCGCGGGCCTGCCGGCCGTCCCGGTCGTGCTCGACGACGTCCTCATGACCTTCGACGACGCCCGCGCCGCCGCCGCGCTCGCCGTCCTCGGCGAGCTCGCCGCGGACTGGCAGGTGCTGCTGTTCACCCACCACGAGCACCTGGCCGGGCTGGCCCGCCGGGCGGCGGGCGAGGTCACGGTGATCGACCTGGGGCCGCCCGCCCCGGTCGCCGCCCCGCTGGCCCACCCCGCCTGATCCACGATCCACCCCGGACCCGGCAGGATAGCGTCCGTGATGGATCCGAGCGGCGAGCACTTCACGATCGCGTCCGGCGACGCGCGGGCGGCGGTCAACGAGGTCGGGGCGGGACTGCGCTCCTTCTCGGTGGCCGGCGTCGACTACACCGAGCCCCAGCCCGAGGGCGTGCGCCCGCCGCGCGGGTCGGGTTCGCTGCTGGCGCCCTGGCCGAACCGGGTCGCGGGGGGCCGCTGGAGCTGGCAGGGGAAGGACCAGCAGCTCGCGCTGACCGAACCGGCGGCCGGCAACGCCATCCACGGCCTGCTCCGGTACGCCTTCTGGCGCCCCGCGGAGCGCACCGACTCCGCGATCACCCTCGAGGCCGTCGCGCCGCCGCAGAACGGCTGGCCGCAGCCGGTCCGCGTCGCCGTCACCTACGCGGTCGGCGAGCAGGGCCTCACGGTCACCACGACCGCCACCAACCTCGGATCGGACGACATCCCGTTCGGCCTGGGCTTCCACCCCTACCTGCGCGTCGGTGACACCCCGACGGACGACTGCACCCTCACGCTCGCCGCACGCGCCGCGCTGCCGCTGACCGACCAGCTGCCCGGCGGCCCGCTCGAGCCGCTCGCCGCCGACGACCCGCTGCGCACGGGCGCACGGCTGAAGGGCCTCGAGCTGGACTCGGCCTTCGGGGACTGCGCTCCCGCCGAGGGCGACGGCCTGGTCCGGCACCGCCTCGTCGCCCCGGACGGGCGCGGCGTGGAGCTGTGGGCCGAACCGGTGTTCCGGTGGGTCCAGGTCTTCACCCCGCCGGACATGCCCGGCCACGGCCGGGGCGTGGCCGTCGAGCCGATGACCTGCCCGCCCGACGCCCTGAACTCCGGCACCGACCTCGCCGTCCTCGCCCCCGGCGCCGAGTGGACCGCCCGCTGGGGCCTGCACCCGATCACGAGCCCGGGCACCGCCTGAGCGGCCGGCGCCCGGCCGAGGGACCCGGCGGCCGGGAGCTCAGTGCTCCTGGTGCGCCAGCAGCGCCGCCCCGATGATCCCGGCGTCGTTGAGCAGCTCCGCCGGGACCATCGGCGTGCGTGTCTGCACGTAGGGCTGCCAGCGGGAGAACTTCTTGCTCACCCCGCCGCCGACCACGATGAGGTCGGGCCAGAGCAGGTTCTCCACGTGCTGGAAGTACCGGGTGAGCCGGCCGCCCCACTCCTCCCACGAGAGGTCCTCGCGCTCGCGGGCGGAGTCGGCGGCCCGCGTCTCGGCGTCGTACCCGTCGAGCTCCAGGTGGCCGAGCTCGGTGTTGGGGAACAGGTGCCCGCCCAGGATCAGTGCGGACCCGATGCCCGTACCGAGGGTGGACACCAGCACGGCGCCCCGGTGCCCCCTGGCCGCCCCGAACTCGACCTCGGCGATCCCCGCCGCGTCGGCGTCGTTGACCACGAGCGCCCGGCGGCCGGTCTTCGCGCGCATCAGGCCCTGGGCGTCGCACCCGATCCAGGACGGGTCGACGTTGGCCGCCGTCTGGGTCACCCCGTGCTGGACGACGGCCGGGAACGTGCAGCCGAAGGGCCCGTCCCACTCGAAGTGGTCGAGGATCTGCCCGACGACCTCGGCGACCGCCTCCGGCGTCGACGGCTGCGGGGTGGGGATGCGGAGCCGCTCGTCCGCGAACTTGCCCTTGTCCAGGTCGACGGGCGCGCCCTTGATCCCCGACCCGCCGATGTCGATGCCCAGGCCGTGGTGGTGGCCGTGGTGCTTCTTCTTCGTCATCCGCCCAGCGCTCCCGTCACGACCTGCTGCGCCTCCTCCTGGATCCGGGCCAGGTGCTCGGGTCCCCGGAAGCTCTCCGCGTAGACCTTGTAGACGTCCTCGGTGCCGGAGGGCCGGGCGGCGAACCACCCGTTCTCCGTCACGACCTTGAGCCCGCCGAGCGGCTCGCCGTTGCCCGGGGCGGTGGTGAGCCGCGCCGTGATCGGCTCGCCCGCCAGCTCCGTCGCGGAGACGTCGTCGGCGGACAGCTTGCCGAGCTTCGCCTTGTCCTCGCGGGAGCAGGCCACGTCGGTCCGCGCGTAGGCGGGGTCGCCGAACCGCGAGGTCAGCTCGGCGTACCGCTGCGACGGCGTCTGCCCGGTCACCGCGGTGATCTCGCCGGCGAGCAGGCACATGATGATGCCGTCCTTGTCCGTGGACCACGGGCGGCCGTCCGTGCGCAGGAACGAGGCGCCGGCGCTCTCCTCGCCGCCGAAGGCGATGCTCCCGTCCTGCAGGCCGGGCACGAACCACTTGAACCCGACCGGCACCTCGAGCAGCTCCCGGCCGAGGTCGGCGGCCACCCGGTCGATCATCGACGAGCTGACCGCGGTCTTGCCGACGGCGGCGCCGCCCGGCCAGCCGGCGCGGTGTGCGTACAGGTAGCCGATGGCGACGGCGAGGTAGTGGTTCGGGTTCATCAGCCCGGCGTCGCGGGTGACGATGCCGTGCCGGTCGGAGTCGGCGTCGTTGCCGGTGGCGATGGTGAACTCGTCCTTGCGGCCGACCAGCGACGCCATCGCGTAGGGCGACGAGCAGTCCATCCGGATCTTGCCGTCCCAGTCGAGCGTCATGAAGCCGAAGGCCGGGTCGACGTCCGGGTTCACCACCGTGAGGTCCAGCTTGTAGCGCTCGGCGATCGCGCCCCAGTAGTGCACCGCGGCACCGCCGAGCGGGTCCGCAGCCAGCACGACGCCGGCGCTGCGGATCGCGTCGAGGTCGACGACGGACTCCAGGTCGCTGACGTAGGTGTCGAGGAAGTCGTAGGTGCCGCGCTCGGCCCGGTCGAGCGGCACCCGCTGTACACCCTGCAGCTCCGCCTCGAGCAGCTCGTTGGCACGGTTCGCGATCCAGCTGGTGGCCGCGGTGCCGGCGGGGCCGCCGTCCGGCGGGTTGTACTTGAACCCGCCGTCGCTCGGCGGGTTGTGCGACGGCGTGACGACGACGCCGTCGGCGAGCCCGCTGTCCCGGCCCTCGTTGTGGGTCAGGATCGCGTGCGACACGGCGGGGGTCGGCGTCCAGCCGCCACGTGCGTCGACGAGCACCTGCACGCCGTTGGCCGCGAACACCTCGACCGCGGTCTCCCAGGCCGGGTCGGACAACGCGTGGGTGTCCTTGCCGAGGAACAGCGGACCGTCCGTGCCCTGCTGCGCCCGGTACTCGCAGATGGCCTGGCTGGTGGCGGCGATGTGGTCGTCGTTGAAGGTCGCCGAGAAGGCCGACCCGCGGTGCCCGGAGGTGCCGAACGCGACCCGCTGCGCCGCGACCGAGGGGTCGGGATGCCGCTCGGAGTAGGCGGCCAGCAGCGCCGGCACGTCGACGAGGTCCTCGGGGCGGGCCGGGGTGCCGGCCCGCGGGTGGATGGCCATGTCGTCCTCCGCTTCGTGCAGCTGGGTGCACCGCGCCGCCGGCGCTCCTCCGGCACGGGTGCCCTCGTAGCCTGCCGCATCCGGCGCCCCCGGTCATCCGGACGCGGCGGGAGGGCCCCGCGGACCGGCGCCGGACGGCTCGGTGCCGGCCCGCGCACGGCGTGCCGGCACCGAGCCGTCCGGGGCTACGCTCCGCCGCATGCGGATCGCGTCGTTGCTTCCCGCGGCCACGGAGATCGTCGGGGCGCTGGGGCTCGGCCCCGCGCTCGTCGCCCGCACCTTCGAGTGCGGCCTCCCCACCGGCGCGCCAAGGGACGTGCCCGTCGTCGTCGACACCGCGATCCCGCCCGGCCTGGAGCCGAAGGAGATCGACGCCTGGGTCGCCGACCGCGCGGCCGCCGGGCTGCCGATGTACGAGCTCGACCGCGTGGCGCTCGCCGCGGCCCGGCCCGACCTGATCCTCACCCAGGACCTCTGCCGGGTCTGCGCGCTGCCCGCCGGCACCGTCGAGGACGCCCTGGCGGACATCGGCACGGATGCGGTGGTGGTCTCGGTCGACCCGCACACGCTCGACGAGGTGCTGGCCGCGATCCTCGTCGTCGCCCGGGCCGCGGACGCCGCCGACGCGGGGGATCGGCTGGTCGAGGGCCTGCGGGCGCGGCTCGCGGCCGTCGGGGAGGCCGTCGCCGGGCGGCCCGTGCCGCGGGTGCTGATGCTCGAGTGGACCGATCCGCCCTACGTGGCGGGCCACTGGGTGCCCGAGCTCGTCCGCCGGGCCGGCGGCGAGCCGCTCGGCGCGGTCGCGGGCGGGCGGAGCGTCGCGGCGGACTGGGCGGAGCTGGCGGCCCTGCGGCCGGACGTCGCCGTCGTCGCCCCCTGCGGTTTCGGGCTGGCCGAGGCCGAGCGCCGGGCCGGGGGAGTGGCCGGGCACCTGCCCGGGGTCCCGCTGGTCGCCATCGACTCCGCCGCGTACGTGGTGCAGGCCGGCCCCGGGCTGGTCGACGGCGTCGAGGCGCTGGCGTGGGCGCTGCACCCGGAGGCGGTGCCGGAGCCCCCGCCGGGCCGGGTGAACCGCCGCCCCCACGGCTGAGGAGGACCCCTACGTGCTGCCACCCCACCGCCGGCCCACGAGCCGGGCGAGGAACGGCGCGACCAGCAGCATGAGGATCACCCGCAGCACCTGCACGGCCACGACGAAGGTCACGTCCCCGCCGGACGAGATCGCCGTGGCCAGCACGGCGTAGATCCCGCCCGGGGTGGTGGCCAGGTACCCGTCGAGCAGGCTCGCGCCCGTCGCGGCCGAGAGCACCAGACCGAGGCCCGCGCAGGCGGCGACGATCACGAGGATCAGCACCGTGGCGAGCGGGAGCACCCGGATCACCGTCCGCAGGGCGGGGCGGGTGAACCGCAGCCCGGCCTGCCACCCGATCACGGCGTAGGCGAGGTCGACCAGCAGGCCGGGCGGCGAGGCGTCGAACGTGAGCCCCGACAGGCTGAGCACCAGGGCGATGACCATCGGCCCGAGCAGCGCGCCGGCGGGCACGTGCAGTCGGTTCGCGAGCGGGACGCCGACGAGCGCGCACACCGCCACCAGCGCCGCCCCGAGGTACCAGGGGGCCGTCGCCCCGCCCGTCCCCGACCCGACGCCGACGTGCCCGGCCCCGAACACCGCCGTCGCGACGGCCGGCATGGCCGCGGTGACCATGCCCACCCGCAGGTACTGGATCACCGAGACGATCCGCTCGTCGCCGCCGAGCTCGCGGGTGACGGCGACCAGGCCCGAGGCGCCACCGGCGGTGAGCGCGAGCATCCCGGTCAGCGGCGACACCCCGCGCTGGACGCCCAGGAGCAGCCCGGCCCCCATGCTGACCGCCAGCGTCCCGAGGCTGACCAGCAGGACCGGGAGCCAGTCGGCGGCGACCGCGGTCAGCGTGTCCGGCCGCGCCAGCACTCCGATGACCACGCCGATCACCGCCTGCGCGGCCGACGTCGCGGGCCGGGCGACGCGGGTGGGTCCGATGCCGATCAACGCCAGGACCGTGGCCACCGCGAGCCCGGCGAAGAGCGCCGGCGAGGGGACGCCGAGGGCCTGCAGCACCACGGTGAGGGCGACCGTGAGCGCGGCGAGCAGCGCCCACCGCGCCCAAGGGACGGCGCGGGCGCGGTCCCCGAACCCGGTCGGCTCCTCGCTCACGTCCCGACCCTGGCACGGTGCAACGGGCCGTCGCGCGACGGGTGCCGCGAGTGGCAGAGTGATCTCCGATGCGTGCCACGGACAGCGACGACCAGGCAGTAGCGAGCAGGACGGGCGAGGGCGCAGGGTCGACCGGTGCCGGACCCACCGGCCCCGGTCCGGACCTCCACGCCGACGACACACCCCTCGGGCGGGAGCTCGCCCGGATGACCGCCCCCGGCGCGGAGTTCGCGCTGCGGGAGGAGGTGGTCGGCGGGATCCCGATGCGGGTGTTCGAGCGGGGGCCGCACACGCTCGCCGAGATGGTCGCCGACACCGCGGCGTTCGGCGACCGCGCCTACTGGGTCTACGCCGACGAGCACCTCGACTACGCCTCCCACCTGCGGCTGGTGCACGGCCTGGCCGCGGCCCTGCGGGACGCGTACGGCCTGGCGCCCGGCGACCGGGTCGCGATCGCGATGCGCAACTACCCGGAGTGGGGCGTCGTGTTCTGGGCGGCGCAGCTCGCCGGGCTGGTCGCCGTCCCGCTGAACGCCTGGTGGACCGGGCCCGAGATGGTCTGGGCCGTCGGTGACTCCGGCGCCCGGATCGTGGTCGCGGACGGTGAGCGGGCCGAGGTGCTGGCCGGGCACGGCGGGATCGGGAGCGACGTGCCGTTGGTCCGGGTGCGCGGTCAGGGCCCGTTCCCGGGGCGCGAGTGGGCGGACCTGGTCGCCTCCCTGGACCTCGCGGCCGGCCCGCCACCGGTCACGGTCCGCCCGGACGACCCCTCGACGATCCTCTACACCTCGGGCACCACCGGGCGGCCCAAGGGCGCGGTGCACACCCACCGCAACCACGTCACCAACGCGCTGAACGTCCTGCTCACGGCCCGGGCCAACGCCGCCGTGACCCCGCCGTCCGGCCGCCCCGCGCCGCCGCAGTCCGGCACGCTGCTGACCTACCCGCTCTTCCACATCGCCGGGCTCAACGGCCTCTACGGGCAGGTGATCGTGGGCGGCAAGGTCGCCACGATGTACCGGTGGGACCGCGAGGAGGCCCGCCGGCTGGTCCGGGAGGAGCAGCTGACCGGCGGCGCCGGCGTCCCGACGACGATGCGCGAGCTCGCCGAGATCGCGATCGCGCACCCCGACGAACTGTCCTCGCTGTCCCGCATCGGGATGGGCGGCGCCCCGATCCCCGGTGAGCTGGTCCAGCGGATCGCCACCGAGCTCGGACCGCTGTCCGCCAACGGCTACGGCCTCACCGAGACCACCTCGGCGGTCTGCGCCAACATCGGCGCGGACTACGCGGCCCACCCGGACAGCGTCGGCCGTCCGGCGCCCGGCGCGGACATCCGGATCGTCGACCCCGAGACGCTCGCCGAGGTGCCGGACGGGGAGATCGGCGAGCTCTGGTTCCGCGGGCCGAACGTCGTCGGCGGGTACTGGCACAACCCCGAGGCGACCGCGGCCGCCTTCGTCGACGGCTGGTTCCGGACCGGGGACCTCGGCTTCGTCCGCGCGGGCTGGGTGCACGTCGTCGACCGGCTCAAGGACGTCGTGCTGCGCGGCGGCGAGAACGTCTACAGCGCCCAGGTCGAGGCGGCCCTGCACGAGGTGCCGTGGGTGCTCGAGGTGGCCGTCTTCGGCGTGCCGCACCCGACGCTGGGGGAGGAGGTCGCGGCCGCCGTCCGGACCGAACCCGGCACGGCGCACGACGACGCGGCGGCCGAGGCGCTCCGCGCCCACGTCACCGCGCAGGTGGCGGGGTTCGCCGCGCCGGCGCAGGTGTTCTGGTGGGACGAGCCGCTGCCGCGCACGGCCACCGGCAAGCTGCTCAAGCGGGAGCTCCGCGAGCGCTCCGCCTGAGCTACTCCTCGTCCTCCTCGAGCTCGGCGAGGCGTTCCTCGGCGCGGGAGAGCGCCGTCCGGGCGTCCCGTGCGGCGCGGCCGGCTTCGCGCTCGGCCTGGGCGGCGTCCTTCACCGCGGCCGCGGCGGCGGTGCGGGCCTCCCGCGCCCGTTCCAGCTCGGCGGTGAGCTCCTCGACGCGCGCGGTGGCGTCGTCCCGGTCGGACTCGGCGTCCCGGAGGGCCGCGGCGGCGTCCTCCTCGGCGTCCGCGGCGGCGTCCGCGGCCCGGCGGGCCTCCGCGACGGCCTCGCGCGCCTCGGCCCGCTCCCGCTCGCGGCGTTCGCGCTCCTCGCGCTCGCGGCGCTTGCGCTCGGCGCGCTCCTCGGCGTCGGTGTCGGTCTCGGTGTCGGTCTCGGTGTCGGTCTCGGCGTCCTCCGGCTCGGCCGGGCGCTCGGCGGGCCGGCGCGCCGGTCGGGTGACGGGACGGCGCCGCCGGGTACCGTCCGTGCCGCGCCCGCGGGGCGTCCCCGTGCCCACGCTCGTCTCGCCGCCGAACCCGAAACCGGACCAGCTGACGGTGCGCGTCAGCCGCCCGGAGCGCACCTCGTCGGCGACGTCCGCGTCCGCCAGGGCGGCCTCGAGGATGCCGCGCAGGTCCTTCTCGACGGACTCGGTGACCCGGTGCCCGTCGGCCGCGGCGAGCCGGCGCGCCTCCCGCGCCATCGCCCCGACCAGCTTCGAGCGCTGGGCGGACAGGTGGCGCAGCTGGGCGCCGTCGAGGGTCCGCTGAGCGGAGGACAGCTCCTCGGCCAGGTCGAGCAGGGCGTCGAGCTGGTCGCCGCGCTCGCGGGCGAGCAGGTTGGCCAGCCAGGCGGCCTGGGTCGGCCTGCGGAACCGCCCGATGGCCTTCGCCGCCTCCCGGTCGCCGGCCTGCCTGGCCTCGGCGACCAGCTCGTCACGCACAGGAACGAAGTCGTCCGGGGGCACGCCGTAGAGCTCGTCCGCGGCGGCCTCCACCCGGTCGTCGGTGTCCATCGGCTCGTCGGTCGAGGCGTCTGCCGACTCGCCGGGGTCGTCCGCGGGACGTCCGGACGGTCCGTCGTCGGCATCCGGAGCAGAGCGGTTCATGCTCACTCGATTCAGTGTGGCCGCGGTCACAGATCATTCTGCCGCTCACCGATTGTGACAGGTCCTCAGTGGGCACCCGACGACCATGAGCAGCACCACAGTCATCGTAGTGATCGTCGTGGTGGTGATCGCGCTGCTGGCGCTCGCCGCGTTCGCGTGGTCGATGAGCGGGCGCCGGAAGAGCCGGCGGCTCAAGGAGCGCTTCGGCCCGGAGTACGACCGCCATCTGTCGGAGACGAACGACCCGGCCGAGACGGAGCGGGTCCTGGCCGAGCGCGAGAAGCGCCACCGCGGCCTGAAGCTGCGCGACCTCGACGACCGCGAGCGCGAGACCTTCGAGCGGCGCTGGACCCAGGTGCAGGCCGAGTTCGTCGACGACCCCGACCGGGCCGTCGAGCACGCGGACGCCCTGGTCGGCGAGGTCATGTCCGCCCGCGGCTACCCCGTGGACGACTTCGAGCAGCGGGCGGCGGACGTCTCCGTCGACCACCCGGTGGTGGTGCAGCGCTACCGCGAGGCGCGCCGGATCGCCCAGGCGAACCGCGAGCACCGGGCCGACACCGAGGAGCTGCGCGGCGCGGTGACCTCCTACCGCGAGCTGGTGCAGGCGCTGCTCGGCGGCGACCAGGGCCGTGACGGTCACCAGGGCGCCCAGCACGACGCCCGGCACGGCGGCGACCCCGCCGGCCGGAACGACACCCGCCGGAAGGAGACGAGCGCATGAGCGAGCACGTGGGCCACGAGCGACGGGGCGACGAGACGCGAGGGGAGCGGCTGATGGACAAGCTCGACCCCCGCACCGACACCGGCCGCGGCGACCACACGGGACGCGACGCCGGGCACGACGACCGCAGCTTCCTGGACAAGGTGCTGGGCCGGGAGCCGGGTCAGCACGGCCACGACGCGCACGGTGCCGCGCAGGAGGACCGCGGCGGCGTCGGCACCCGCGAGCGCGGCTACGACACCGGCGAGGGCGGCGGCCCCATGCCCACCCCGCGCGGGCACGAGGAGCAGCTGCCCGGGGACCGCGGCCGCGGTGACCTCGGTGCGGGCGACGTGCCGGACGACGGGCTCCGTGCCCGCGAGGGCGGCACCGGCCACGCCGACCTCCGCCGGGACGAGGGCGTGCGCACGGTCGACCTGCGCGGCGGGCAGGACACCGGCGACACCGCCGGCGGCACGACCGCCACCGCGCCGATGGGCACCCACGACACCGCTCACGACACCGGCCGCGACGCCACCGGCGCCACTGCCGTCGGCGCCACGCACGGCGGCGGCGTGCCCGACGAGCGGATGCCGGGCGACGAGGGCGGCCACGGGCTCCGCGACATGGGCCAGGGCGGCACGAGCGGTCGCGACATGCAGGGCGACATGGGCCAGGGCGACATGGGCCGGGGCGACATGGGCGGTCGCGACATGCAGGGCGACATGGGCGAGGGCGGGCGCTCCCGCGCGGAGTCGATGGGTGCGCCCAGCCAGGAGACCGACTCCTCCGGCCACGCGACCCTCATCCCGCAGGACCGTTCCGCGGACTACCTGCGCCGCTGGGAGCAGCTGAAGGCGAGCTTCGTCGACGAGCCCCGCGGTGCCGTCCGGGACGCCAACGGCCTGGTCGGCGAGGTGCTCGACGAGCTGGAGCAGCTGTTCAAGCGGCAGCGCAGCGACCTGGAGCGCGACCTGAACAACGAGTCCGCCTCCACCGAGGACCTCCGGCTGGCCCTGGGCCGCTACCGGAGCTTCTTCGACCGGCTGCTCACCATCTGACGAGCGCCACACCACCACGACGAGGGGCCGCGGACCACATCCGCGGCCCCTCCGCCGTGTGCAGCCGGGTCGTGCAGCGACGTGCCGGCCCGGACGGGCGCGCTACGCGGCGGCGGGGTGGCGCTTCAGGAAGTCCACGAGCGCCGCGGCCGCGGCCGCGGGCTGTTCCATCTGCAGGAGGTGGGTGGCGTCGGTCAGGACCGCGTCCTCCATCCGGAAGAGCCACGAGCGCAGCAGGTCCCGTCCCTCGCGGATCACCGGCAACGTGTCGGACCCGAGCACGTAGAGCACGGGCTGTCGGATGCTCGCCGCCTGCTCGGGGTCGAACCGCCACGCTCCGACCGAGGGCAGGTCCGACTCGAACAGCGTCGCCGCGTCCTTCTCGGCCTGGGCGGCGCCACCCGGAACGGTGCGGTCGACGTTGCTGCGCCAGTCCGCACCGGCCACGGTGGTCATGAAGGCGTCCACGGCCGCCACCCGCTCGCCGCGCTCGTACATCTGGAAGATCGGCGCGACGCGCTCGAAGAAGCTCGGGCCGCTCGGGACGGCCAGCAGGCCCGGTTCGAACACCGTGAGGGTCGTGACGACCTCGGGCGCGTCGACGGCGAGCTGCAGCGCGACCGCGCCGCCGTAGGAGTGCCCGACCACGTGGGCCTGCCGTATCCCCAGCTGGTCCAGCAGGGCTCGGCAGTCGTCCGCGTGCTCGGCGACGGTCACGGTGCCCTGCACCGGGCTGCTCCCCCCGTACCCGCGGCGCCGGTACCGGACGGTGCGGTAGTGGTCACGGACGATCGGATCGGTCGCGACGGGGAGGTAGGAGTCCGCGATGCCGGCTCCGTGCACGAAGACGACGGTCTCGCCCGAGCCCTCGACGGCGACCTCCAGCTCGGCCCCGTTCACGGACACGCGCTCCATCGCTGGGCTCATGACGGCCTCCTCGCCGCGATCGGTGCGCGGCACCCGACGCGGGTGCTCGCGCTCGGAGGCCACCGGACGGTACTCCCCGCCCCCGGGCCGGCCCACCACCGAACGGCCGCCCGTCGGGGCCGCGCGGCGGCGCAGGGCCGCCACCCGCACGACGACGGAGGGCCGCGGATCGCGGTCCGCGGCCCCTCGGTCGTCACGTACTCAGACGGTGAGCACGAACGCCGCGTCGGGCTCGACCACCTGGAAGGTGAAGCTCTCCTCGAGGTAGAGGCCGACCGTGTCGGCGTCGTGGTGGGAGTAGCCGATCGCGAGGTCCTGCCCGACGTCGAGCGCGAAGTCCCCGCCCCGCTCGCTCACCAGCACCGCGCCGTCGACCCCGGCCGCCCAGATCACCGAGCCGCCGAGGATGCGCTTGAGGTGGTCGAAGAGCAGGTGGCCGCCGTGCTCCGTGGTCTCGACGATCCGGGTGTGGAGGTCCGGCCCGACCGCCAGCGAGTACGGCCCGCCGATGCCGTTGCGGCGCAGCGTGTCGACCCCGCGCGCGATCGCTCCGGGCCACTCGAGGCAGTCCGTGCCCAGGGGGAGCGACTCGTACGGCGCGACCTGGGCGATGCCCTCGACATGGGCGGCCGGCCAGCCGTGGAACACGGTCCGGTTCTCGATCTCGGCCGCCACCCGGGCGGCCCGGTCGAGGTCCTCGAAGTCGGGGTCGGGGGTGCCGCGCTGGATGTCGTCGATCTCGGCGCGGGAGACCGTGAAGGGCACCCGGACCTCGGCGAGCGGGAGGACCCGCCGGACGCGGGCGCTCACCCCGGCGCCGCCCTCGACGCCGGGCGGCGGGCCCGCGAGCCCGGTGGTGCGGCCGAGGCTGCGCGCCGAGTGCTGCCAGCCGCCGCTGCCGACGAAGTCGACCACCTTGCGGGCGGCCAGCAGCGGGGTGAGCCGCTCGCGCGCCTCGTCGTCGATCGCCTTCCAGGCCTCCGTGGGGATGGGCGCGATCGCCCGGAGCAGGTGGTCGGAGGGTGCGGTCACGTGGTGCTCCTTGTGGTGAGGAGGGCGGGGGGTCAGCGGCCGCGGAGCCCGCCGATGCCGAGCGAGACGTCGCCGGAGAAGTCCGACGGCGGATGGATCTCCCGCTCGATCGACTCCACGTACTCCTCGGGGTCCTTGTCGGTGATCTCGATGCCCTGCCCGCCCGGGTGCCGCTCCTTGAACTCGGTGAACTGCCGGCCGAGCGCGTCGCGCAGCCCGGACGGGGCGTTGAGGCGGAAGTCCGGCAGGCCCTCGTTCTCCTCCTCGCCCATGTGCTCGTCGTTGGCCTCGCGGGCGTGGTCGACGCCGGTCCACCAACCCGGGCTGCCGACGGGGTTGCGGTCCGCCTCGCGCACCCCGTCCCGGATGTCGTTGTGGTCGCCGATGGCGTCGAGCGTCTCCTCCTCCGGGTCGTTCTCGCCCTTCCGGAGCAGTTGCGGGTAGAAGATCCGCTCCTCGGCCTCGGCGTGGACGTCGAGCAGGTCGGCCAGCGGGCGCCAGACCGCGCGCAGCGCCGACGGATCGGCGCCCTCGGCGCGCAGGTCGTCGAGCTCGGCGAACCGGCGGCGGAACCACTCGTGGTCGTCGAGGATGAGCTGGGTGATGTCGGCCACGGCGGGACCGTACTGCGGTACGGTCCCGCCGCGCCCGTCCGGGCCGGTCAGCCCGTGTTCTCGTGCGTCGCCGTCAGGGTCGCGCGGGCGATCGCGTGGCTGAACAGGTTGAAGCCGAGGAAGGCGGGCGTGGCGCCCTCGGGCAGGCCGAGGCTCTCCACGTCCACGGCGTGCACCACGAAGATGTAGCGGTGCGGGCCGTGCCCGGGCGGCGGGGCGGCACCGACGAAGCGCTTCATCCCGGCGTCGTTGGCCAGCACCACGGCGCCCTGGGGCAGGGACGACGAGTTCTCGTCGCCGGCGCCCGCGGGCAGCTCTGTCACGGAGGCGGGGATGTCGGCGACGGCCCAGTGCCAGAAGCCCGAGGCCGTCGGCGCGTCCGGGTCGTAGCAGGTGACCGCGAACGACTTCGTGCCCTCCGGGAAGCCGCTCCACGACAGGTGCGGCGACCGGTCCTCGCCGCCCGCGCCCATGAGGCCGGACAGGTGCGGGGTGTCCAGGGTGCCGCCGTGCGAGACGTCGTCGCTGGTCAGCTCGAACGTGGGGAGGTCGGGCAGGTCGCTGTAGGGGTCGTGGCTCATGGTCCCGGATCATGGCACCGATCGGGCTGCCCCCGCTGCTCTTCGCGACCGCGCAGCGCACCTCCTGGTCGCTGTTCCGGGCCCGCTGGCGCTCCATCGCGCTGCTGGCGATCGCGCTCGTTGGCCGACGCGCTGGCCGCGGCCCGCGCCGAGGTGCTGGCGGCGCGCCGCGAGCCGGGGATCGATCCGGAGGCCGCCGAGCGCGTGCTGCGCCGGCCCGACCTCCGGACCGTCCTGCTGGGCTGACCGTCAGCGCCGATGTTCGCTCCGCAAGCTCCGCTCAGCGGGGCCCGTAGACCACCACGGTGTTGCCCCACGGGTCGCGGGCCACGGCCCGGACCTCGTGCGGGCCCTGCTCGGGCTCGCGGACCACGGACCCGCCGCCCTGCACGAGGGCGTCCAGGGCCGCGGTCACATCCGGGACCTTGAACGCGGCCGCGGGTACCCCGCCGGTCACGTCCTCGGCCGGGCCGGCCAGGGCCAGCGTCGTGCCGCCGGCGTCGAGGGCGGCGTAGCGGTCGCCGTCGACGAACTTCGTGGGCAGGCCGAAGGTGTCGGCGTAGAAGCGCACGGCGGCGTCGACGTCGGCCACGGGGTGCAGGACGTTCCCGATCTTCACGGGGGTCTTCGCGGGGTCGCTCACGGGGTGACCGTAGCCCGTCAGGTGATCGTGATGCCGCCGTCGACGGCGATCGTCTGCCCGGTGACGTACCCGCCGGCCGCACCGGCGAGGAACACCAGCGCGGCGGCCAGCTCCTCCGGGTCGCCCTTCCGGCCCAGCGGGACGCGGGCCATCATCGCGTCCAGGTAGCCCGGCTTGTACTGGTCCGTCATCTCGGACTCGAAGAAGCCCGGGGCCAGGGCGTTGACCCGGATGCCCTTGCGGCCGCCCCACTGCTGGGCGAGGTCGCGGGTGAGCCCGATCAGGCCCGCCTTGCTGGCCGCGTAGGCCGCCTGCGGCAGGCTCGCGGTGGTGATGCCGAGGATGCTCGAGATGTTGACGATGCTGCTGCCGGGCTGCATGACCCGGCCGCACGCCTGCGCCATCCAGTAGCAGCCGTTCAGGTTCACGTCGATCACCTGCGTGAACTCCTCGACGGTCTCCCGGGTGGCCGGGACCGCGGTGCCGATGCCGGCGTTGTTGACCAGCACGTCCACCCGGCCGAACTCGGCCATCGCCGTGTCGACGAGGTTCTGGCAGTCCGGCTGCCGCGCCACGTCCGTCGTGACCGCGATCGCCCGGCGGTCGAGCTCCTCGACCATCTTCCGGGTGCCGTCGAGCCGGTCGGCGCGGCGCGCGCCCAGCACGACGTCGGCACCCGCCTCCGCCAGCGCCTTCGCGAACGCGACGCCGAGCCCCGACGACGCGCCCGTCACGATGGCCACCTTGCCCTCGAGCGAGAACCGCTGCAGTACCGTCATGCGCGGGACCTTAATGCAGTCGCACCAAGCCGCGGGAGGGTCCGGACGTGGCGCGGGCGACAGCGGGTTGCGTCCTGCCGGGATACCGGTGCGAGGATCGGGGCGAAACGATCGGTCGTTCACGACCGGTGGGGTCGCAGCGAAGTCGAGCGAAGTCGAAGGAGACGAAGACATGGCGGAGTCGCAGCAGCGCGTCGCGATCGTCACGGGAGCGGCGCGGGGGATCGGTGCGGCCACCGCACAGCGCCTGGCACAGGACGGGTTCAAGGTCGCCGTGATCGACCTCGAGGAGTCGGCCGCGAAGACCACCGTCGACGCCATCGTCTCCGCGGGGGGCAGCGCCATCGCCGTGGGTGCGGACGTGTCCGACGCCGCGGCCGTCGAGGCCGCCGTCGAGCGGGTCGCCGAGGAGCTCGGCGCGCCGACCGTCCTGATCAACAACGCCGGCATCACCCGGGACAACCTGCTGTTCAAGATGAGCGAGCAGGACTGGGACTCGGTCATGGGCGTGCACCTCAAGGGCTCGTTCCTCATGGCCAGGGCCGTGCAGAAGCACATGGTCGACGCCGGCTGGGGCCGCATCGTCAACCTCTCCTCGACCTCGGCGCTGGGCAACCGCGGCCAGGCGAACTACTCCACCGCGAAGGCCGGCCTGCAGGGCTTCACCAAGACCCTCGCGATCGAGCTGGGCAAGTTCGGCGTCACGGTCAACTGCATCGCGCCCGGCTTCATCGCCAGCGAGATGACCAAGGCCACCGCCGAGCGGCTCGGCGTGGACTGGGAGGAGTTCAAGGCGGCCCGCGCCAAGGAGATCCCGGTGCAGCGCCCGGGCGATGTCGAGGACATCGCGCAGACCGTGTCGTTCTTCGTCGACGAGCGCTCGAGCTTCGTCTCCGGCCAGGTCATCTACGTCGCCGGCGGCCCGAAGGCCTGACGTGTCGGTCGTGCCGGCGGTGGCGCCGGTCCTGCTGACGGCGCCCCTCGGTCCGGACCGCCTCGTCGGGATGGGCCGGATCGAGGTCGACGACTCGGGCCTGGTCCGCGCGAGCATGCCCACCGCCCCGTGAAGGTCGGCCCGGACGGCCGGCCCTCCGCCGGGGCGCTGGGCGTGCTGCTCGACGCCGTGCTGGGGCAGGCGATGCTCCTGCCCCGGCCGGCCGACGGCTGGACGGTCGCCACCGAGCTGGCCGCCGACCTCGTCGCCCCCGTCGCGCACCCCGGTGACCGTCGAGGCGCGGGCGGTCGCGGCCGACGCCGAGGGCTCCCTGTCGCAGGGCCGGGTGCTGGCCGCGGACGGCACGCTGCTCGGTGTCGCGACCGAGTGGGGCAAGTTCACCGCCGGGCTGCCGGACGTCGACGCGGTGGTCACCGGCTCGGTCCGGATCTGCTAGCTGCGGCCCTCGCCGGTCGCGGGCACGACGCGGTTCCGGACCCGGGTGGTGCACGCGGGCCGGTCCTTCGGCGTGGTCGAGGTGGAGGGCCGGGGCCCCACCGGCAAGCCGGCCACCACGGCCACGGTCACCCGCCGGGTGCGCTGACCCCGCCGCTCTGACCCCGGCGCTCCGACCCCGGCCCTCTGACCCCGGTGCGCTGACCCGATCCGCGGCCGCCGCGCACGGCGGCCGCGGCTCCGGCCCTCAGGCCGTCGGGGCGTTCCGGATCCCGATCGCGTACGGGGCCAGCGGCTGCTGTCCGTCGACCGGCACGGTCTCGTCGGAGACGTTGACGACCAGCGCGCTGCCGTCGGGCGCCCGGAACGCGATCAGCGGCGCGTCCTGCGCGGTCCCGAGCTCCACGGTCCCCTGCGCGAGCCGCGGGACGAGCCACTCCCAGGCCTGCGTGAGCGGGGTGGGCCGGCCGCCACCGGGCTGGGTGGCGTCCGTCCACAGCGCGGAGTACTCCAGCGAGCTGCCCTGCGGACCCCACAGCAGCGCCACCGACGTCCCGGACCGGGCGAACGCGGCCACCGAGGCGAGCGTGGACGCGGCGCTGGCCTGGCTGTCCGCCGCGCCCGTCATGCCCTCGGGCACCTCCGAGTAGAACTCGGTCCACCAGATCGGCAGCGTGGTCGTGCCGCGCAGGTACCGCGTGACGTCGGAGAACTTCGCCGCGGCGTCGTCGAGCCGGCCGCTGATCGTGCCGCCGCGCTGCGCCGTGCCGCCGTCGACGGCCAGGAAGTCGGCGCCGACCTTGTGGGCCTCCCAGTACCCGAGCGCGTCGAGGATCCGCTGGTCGATCGCGCCCCAGTCGCCCGTCAGGATCTCCGAGGCGTTCGGGTCGTCCGTCGGCAGGCTGATCATGACCGGGTACGGGCCGCCGACCTGCACGTCCGGGCGGACGGCCTTCACCGCGGTGTACACGGCGTTGTAGAGCGCGGTGTAGCCCTCGTGGTCCCACCGGTTCTTCGTCATGTCGAAGAAGCCCTTGAGCTCGTTCCAGACCACGACGCGCTCGATCTGCGGGTAGCGCTGCACGGTCTGCGCGACGAGGTCGGCGTAGGCCTGGAAGTCCCGGTGCAGCGGCGCCACCTCGAGCCGGTCCCAGTCGGTCTGCCCGGCGACGCCGCCCTTCATCCAGTCCGGCGCGCAGCAGGCGGTCAGGACCGTGCGGGCGCCGGTGCGCGCCACCAGCTCCATCCGCTTGTCGAGCGTCGACCAGTCGTACTGCCCGGGGGCGGGCTCGGGGCTCAGCGTGCCGAAGCCCATGAGGTGCACGTTCTGCCACACCGCGGAGTCCCGCAGGATCGCCTCGCCGCGGGCGTTCGACTCGGCCGGGTCGTGGTCGTCGAGGCTGTCCTGGGTGTGCGTCACCCCGAGGTCGAGCGGGGCGCCCTGCGGGGTCCACTCCCACCCCCGCCCGAGGTCGAGCCCGGCGGCGGACCGGTCGGTGATCTCACCGGTAGCGGGCGGGGTGGGGGAGGAGCAGCCGGTCAGCGCGAGCAGGCCGGCCGCGAGGGCGGCGAGGACGGGAAGGGATCGGCGGGGACGCACGGCGGTGAGCGTGTCAGCGGTCGGCTGTGGACCGGCTGAGAGGCCGGCCCGCGACCCACCCGCCGTCGGCGAGCAGCTCGGCGGGGGTGCCGTGCTCGGTCACCCGCCCCTCCCGGACGACGTACACGTGGTCCATCCGTTCGAGTCCGGCCAGGTCGTGGGTGATCAGCACGGTCGCGCGGCCCGCGGCCGCGTCGAGCAGGTCGTCGAGCACGGCGTCCCGGGTGGCGGGGTCGAGGTGGGCGGTCGGTTCGTCGAGGACGAGCACCGCGGGGTCGGTGAGCAGCGCGCGGGCCAGGGCGAGCCGCTGCCGCATACCGCCGGAGAGCCGGCTGCCGCGGATCCCCACGGGGTCGTCGAGGTCGAGGTCGAGGCGCACCCGGGCGAGGACGGCCCGCAGCTCGTCGTCGGTCGCCCCGGGGCGGGCCAGACGCAGGTTCTCGCGCACGGTGCTGTCGAAGACGTGCGGGTCCTGCGGCACGCCGCTCACCACGGCGCGCACGGCGTCGGGGGAACGGTCCAGCAGCTCGGTCCCGCCCAGCCGGACCGAGCCGGCCTCGGCGTCCCGGAAGCGGAAGAGGACGGCGGCGAGCGTGCTCTTGCCCGCCCCGCTCGGGCCGACGACGGCGACGTGCGCCCCCGCCGGGACGTCGAGGTCCAGCCCGTCGAGCACCAGGGGACCGTCGTAGCGCGCGGTCAGGTCCCTGATCCGCAGGTCGGCGGGGCCGGCGGGCACCGGTTCGTCCGACGCGGGCCGCACCTGCGGCGGGGTGTCCAGCACGGCGAAGAGCCGCTCGCCGCTCGCCCGGACCGCACCCAGCCGGGCGGCCGCCGCGGGCAGCGGCGCCACGATCTCGAACGCGGCCAGCGCGGTCAGCACCAGCACGGCGAGCGGGATCGGGCCGAGCCGGCCGTCCGACACCGCGGCGACGCCCAGGAGCAGCGAGCCCCACAGCGTGAGCCCGGCGAGCAGCGCGGTGGCCCCGGCGCCGAGGCCGAGCAGGCGGGCGTCGCGCCGGGCGGTGCGGGTGAGGTCGGCGTCGGCCGCCTCGACCCGCGCGACGGCCCGGTCCATCGCCCCGTAGGCGACGAGGTCCGGCGCGCCCTGCAGCGCGTCGACCAGCGCGGTCGAGAGCTCGGCGCGGGCCGACGTGGCCCGGCGGCCGGGTCCGCGGCCGGCTCGTGCGGCGAGCAGCGGCACGGCCACCCCGGCGAGCACCAGGCCGGCCGCGAGCAGCAGCCCGCCCTCGGCGAGCAGCGCGGTCGACAGCGCGACCACCCCGCCCCCGACCAGCAGCGCCGACAGCGGCGGCGTGAGGCCGCGGACCAGCAGGTCCTGGGTCGCGTCGGTGTCGCTGACCAGCCGCGAGACGAGGTCGCCGGAGCGGAACCGGCGCATCGGCTCGGTGGCGGCCAGCCGGGCGTAGACGCGGTCGCGGGCGTCGGCGAGGGTGCGCAGCGCGGCGTCGTGGGTGACCAGGCGCTCGAGGTAGCGCGCCACCCCCCGGGTCACGCCGAGTGCCCGGGTGAGCACCACGGCCACGCCCAGCGCCGTGACCAGCGGGTGCGTCGCGGCCGTCGCGATCAGCCAGGCGGCGAGCGCGAGCAGCCCGACCCCCGACGCGGTCGCCACCGCCCCGAGCAGCACGCCCAGCGCGAACAGCCCACCCCGGGGTCGCGCGAGCCCCAGCATCCGCACCACCCCGTGGGCGCGAACTGCCCTTCTCGCGGCACTCATCGCTCACGACCCCCACTGACCGGCGCGGGAGCGTCCAGTCGGACGAGCTCTGCGTCGGCCGGCAGCTCGTCCGCCCAGGCCGGGTCGTGCGTCGCGATCACGGCGGTGCGGCCCTCCACCAGCCGCCCGACCGCGCGGCGGACCGCGGCCGCGTTGTCCGGGTCGAGGTGCGCGGTCGGCTCGTCGAGCAGGACCAGCGGCGGGACCGGCGAGCACTCGGCGCGCAGGAAGGCCCGGGCCAGTGCGACCCGCTGGCGCTGTCCCGCCGACAGCCGCGCACCCCGCTCGCCGAGCCGCGTGGCGTACCCCTCGGGCAGCCCGGCGACGACGTCGTCGAGCTCGGCCAGGCCCGCCGCGCGGCGCACGGCCTCCATCGGGGCGTCGGGCTCGCCGAGGCGGATGTTGCCGGCGAGGGTGTCGTCGAACAGGTGCGGGTCCTGGGGGACCCAGGCGGTCGTCCGGCGCCAGCGGTCGACGTCGGTGTCGGCGAGGTCGTGCCCGCCCACGGTGATCCGGCCGGTTGCCGGCTCGACGAACCGCAGCAGGATCCCGAGCAGCGTGGACTTGCCCGCCCCGCTCGGCCCGGTGACCAACGTGGTCCGGCCGGCCGGGAGGATGAGGTCGAGATCGTCGAGCGCGGGCCGCTCCCGGCCCGGGTGGCGGACGGTCACGCCGTGCAGGCGGAGGTCCCCGGCGGGCGCGGTGCCGGTGCCGGCGGTGAGGCTCGCGGCCCGGTCGTCGAGTGCGGTGAACACCTGCTGCGCCGCGGCGATGCCCTCCATGCTGGCGTGGAACCGCGCCCCGACCTCGCGCAGCGGGAGGTACGCCTCGGGCGCGAGGATCAGCACGAGCAGCGCGGTCTCCAGGTCGAGCCGGCCGTAGAGCAGCCGGAAGCCGATCTCGACGGCGACCAGCGCGACGGCGAGGGTGGCCAGCACCTCGAGCACGAACGCGGACAGGAACGCCACCCGCAGCGTGCCCATGGTCGCCTCACGGTGCCGGTCGGTCACCTCGCGGACCAGCGCCGCCTCGGCCTTGGCCCGGCGGAACAGGGCGAGCGTGGGCAGCCCCTCGACGACGTCGAGGAAGTGCCCGCCGAGCCGGTTCAGCAGCGCCCACTGCCGGTTCGTCCGGGCCTGGGTGTGCATCCCGACCAGGGCCATGAACAGCGGGATCAGGGGGAGGGTCACCGCGACGACGACCGCCGACACCCAGTCCGCGCCCGCGATCACCGCGAGCACCGCGACCGGGACCATGACGGCCAGCACGAGCTGGGGGAGGTAACGGGCGAAGTAGTCGTCGAGCGCATCGAGGCCGCGGGTGGCGAGGGTGACCAGCTCGCCCGCGTCCCGGTCGCGGGGCACACCCGCCGTGACGTGCCGGACCAGCCGCATCCGCAGCTGCGACTTGGCCTTCGCCGCGCTGCGGAGCGCGGCGGCCTCCGCTCCGTAGGCGAGTCCGGCCCTGGCGACCGCGACCGCGGCGACGGTCGCGATCACCAGGGCGAGCTCCTCGAGCCCCGCGCCGCCGGTCGCGCGGGCGACGACGCGGGACACGAGCCACGCCTGCAGCAGGATCAGCCCGGTGAGGGCCGCGCCGCACCCGGTGGCGACGAGCAGGTGGGTGCGGACGGCGCTCGCCGTGCGCAGCAGGCGGGGATCCAGGGGTTTCATCGGTCTCTCAGTGGCTCACGGCGATGTGGTCGCGGGTGACCCGCTTGCGGAAGACCCAGTAGCTCCAGGCCTGGTAGGCCAGGACCAGGGGCAGGAAGACCACCGCGACCCACGTCATCACGGTCAGCGTGTAGGGCGCCGAGGCGGCGTTGTCGACCGTCAGCGAGCTCGCCGGGTCCGTCGTCGAGGGCAGGACGTCCGGGAACAACGACCCGAAGATCAGCACGGCCAGGGCGCCGACGGCCACCGCGGTGGCGGTGAAGGCCCACCCCTCGCGACCCCGGCGGACCAGGCCCGCCCCCAGGGCGAGGGCGACGACCGACACGACGGCCACGGGCAGCGTCCACGGCTCGCCGCTGCGGCCCTGGGTCCAGCCGGCGAAGGCGACCAGCAGCGGCAGCACGACCAGGGCCGACCAGGCCGCGAACGACCGGGCCCGCAGCCGGACCGGTCCGTCCGTCTTGAGGCCGAGGAACACCGCGCCGTGCAGCAGGAACAGGCCCAGGGTGAGCAGCCCGCCGAGCACCGCGTAGCCGTTGAACAGCCCGAACACGCTCGTCGTGACGACGTGGTCGGGGCCGATCGCGAGCCCGCGGACCAGGTTGGCGAACAGCAGGCCCCACAGGAAGGCCGGGAGCGCGCTGCCGGCGACGATCACGACGTCCCAGCGCCGCCGCCAGACGGCCGAGTCGACCTTGCCGCGGTACTCGAAGGCCACCCCGCGGCCGATCAGGGCCAGCAGGATCAGCAGCATCGGCAGGTAGAACCCGCTGAGCATCGAGGCGTACCAGGCCGGGAAGGCGGCGAAGGTGGCGCCGATCGCGGTGATCAGCCAGACCTCGTTGCCGTCCCAGACCGGGCCGATCGAGTTGATCATCACGCGCCGGTCGGTGTCGTCGCGCGACAGCACCGGCAGCAGCGCCCCGACGCCGAAGTCGAAGCCCTCCAGCACCAGGTAGCCGGTCCAGAGGACGGCGATGGCGACGAACCAGAGCAGAGGGAGGTCCATCGTGTGCTCCTTGGATGGTCGGACCCTGACGAGCAGGTCCTCCGTCAGTAGACGAAGGCGGGGACGCGGTCGTCGGTCTTCTCGGGCTCGACGGCGTCGTCCTCGGGGTAGGGCATGACGGCGGCGGTGCCCGCCTTCACGTACCGGAACAGCAGGCCGAACTCGACGACCGCCAGCACGGCGTAGATCAGCGTGAAGGCGCTCAGCGAGATCGCGACCTCGGTGAGGCTGACCCCGGGGCTCACGCTGTGTGCCGTGAGCAGCTCGCCCACGACCGTCCAGGGCTGGCGGCCCATCTCGGTGAGGATCCAGCCGAAGATGGTGGCCAGCAGGGCGGCGGGCAGCGCGGCGACGACCAGCCCGTACTGCCAGCGGTAGGGGAACAGTCTGCCCTTGCGCGTCATCCAGAGCCCGACGACCGAGATCGCCACGCCGGCCAGGCCGAGGCCCATCATCAGCCGGAAGGCCCAGTAGAGGAGGCCGACGTTCGGGATGTAGGTGCCGGGACCGAAGACCTGCTCGTAGCGGGCCTGGATGTCGTTGATGCCCTGGACGTCGCCCTCGAGGTCGCCGGTGGCGAGGAAGGCCAGCACGCCGGGGACCTGCACGTTGACGTGGTTGCGGCCGTCCTGGATGTCGCCGACGGCGAAGATCGAGAAACCGGCGCCGTGCTCGTCGTCCCACAGGGCCTCGGCGCTGGCGAGCTTCATGGGCTCGTACTGCGCCATGAGCTTGGCCTGGTGGTCGCCGCTCAGGGTGACGACGACGCCCGCGACCGCGGTGACCACGAACCCGGCCCGCATGCTCCTGCGGAAGAGCTCCCTCTCGCGCGGCTCCTTGTCCTTCAGCAGCTTGTACGCGCTGACGGCGGCGACGAACAGGCCCGCGGCGATGAACGCGGCCGAGACGACGTGCAGGTAGGTCGACCAGGCCTGGTCGTTGCCGAGCACGGCCCAGATACTGGTCAGCCGGGCCCGTCCGGTGGCCGGGTCGACCTCGAAGCCGACCGGGTGCCGCATCCAGGCGTTGGCCGCGAGGATGAAGTAGGCGCTCAGGTTCGTGCCGATCGCGGCGGCCCAGATGCAGGCCAGGTGGACGCGCCGGGGGAGCTTGTCCCAGCCGAAGATCCACAGGCCGATGAAGGTCGACTCGAGGAAGAAGGCGAGCAGCGCCTCCATGGCCAGCGGCGCCCCGAAGACGTCGCCGACGAAGGTCGAGTACTCGCTCCAGTTCATCCCGAACTGGAACTCCTGGACGATCCCGGTCACCACGCCCATGGCGAAGTTGATCAAGAAGAGCTTGCCGAAGAACTTCGTGGCCCGCAGGTACTCGGTGCGGCCGGTGCGGTGCCAGGCGGTCTGCAGGGACGCCACGATCACGGACAGCCCGATCGTCAGCGGGACGAAGAGGAAGTGGTAGATCGTCGTGATCCCGAACTGCCAACGGGCCAGGTCGAGTGCCATGGCGGCGGCTCCTCCCGAACTTCTACGACTTGTAGAGGTTCTGGCTCAGTTCTACACCGAGTAGAAGATCCGGTCACGTGCCGGGGCCCGTGTGTCCGGTCACCGCCGCTACGGTCCGGGCATGATCGGCGCGCGGCCCCGGGTCGGGGTCTTCCTGCTCGCCCCGGGCTTCCCGGGGCGCTCGGCGGGCGAGGTGCTGGAGGGGACGGTCGCCGCGGCGGTCGCCGCCGAGGAGGCCGGCTTCGACGCGGTCTGGCTCGCCGAGCACCACTTCATGACCTACGGGCTGTGCCCCTCGGCCGTCACGCTGGCCGGGTACGTGCTGGGTGCGACCTCGCGGATCACCGTCGGGACCGCGGTGAGTGTGCTGTCCGTGCAGCACCCGGTCGCGCTCGCCGAGCAGGCGCTGCTGCTGGACCAGGTGTCCGGCGGCCGCTTCCGGCTCGGGGTCGGGCGGGGCGGGCCGTGGGTGGACCTGGAGGTCTTCGGCACGGGGCCCGAGCGGCTCGACGGCGGGTTCGCCGAGTCGCTGGACCTGCTGCTGGCGACCCTGGCCGGGCCCCGGGTGCGCGGCGCCGGGCCCGCGTTCCGGTTCCGCGAGGTGCCGGTGGTGCCGGGACCGCGGGCGGGCGTCGACCCGCTGCTCGCCGTGACCTCGGAGACCGGGATCGGGCTCGCCGCCGCGCGCGGGCTGCCGATGCTCCTCGGCATGCACGCCGACGACGCCGAGAAGGCCCGGTTCGTCCGCGCCCACCGGTCGCGGGGCGGGCCGGACGTGGCGCACGTGAGCACGCACCTCGCACACGTCGCCGACACGACCGCCGGCGCGCAGGCGGAGGTGCGCGCCGCGCTCCCGCGCTGGCTGCGGCCGGGGCTCGCGGGCTACACGCGCTACGACGGCGCGCCCCGCATCCCGCGGGACGCGGACGAGTACACCGACCTCCTCTGCCGCCTCCACCCGGTCGGCGATCCCGGGCTCTGCCGCGCCCGGCTGTCCCGCACGCTCCGCCACACCGGCGCCCGATCCCTCGCACTGATGGTCGAGACCACCGGCGACGAGGCCCGGACCTGCGAGAACGTCGCCCGCCTCGGCGCGGAGGTGCTGCCCGGCCTCACCCTCCCCGCGACCCCGGTGCGGCGGAGCGACCGGGTCGAGGCGGCGGGGGAAGGGGTCGGGGAAGAGCTCGGCGCCACCGCCCGGTGACGGCCGCGGGGAACTCGCTCGCGCCCGGCCACACCTGCTCGCGTCCGGTACAGCCGTCTGGCTCGGTCGCACGCCCCGATGGTGCGTCGCACGGGCCGTCGACCTGATGTGGCCGGCGCGACGGGGTGTGCCGGCTCTGCCTCGGTCGAAAGGACGAGCTCGTCGGGCCCGACACCGGGGCAAACACGTCACGCGACTTGCCCGACGAGCCACCGCCGCCTCGCGCCCGCACAACCCCGGGGGCGTCGCACAGGTGGTCGACACGGTGTGCCGCTCGCCCCGGATGCGGGACCACGCCCTGACGTGCGCGCGGCGGCTCGTCGAGTGTGCGACCGGACCGTGCGGGTGTGCCGGGCGCCGGCGGACGCCGCGCGAGCGGACCGGGCGCCGGCCGACGGGGTCAGGCGGCGGTGGCGAGGACCGAGAGCGTGTTGTCGTCGTAGTTCGTGACGTACGCGGTCCGGCCGTCAGGAGCCACGGCGATCGTCGTGGGACTGCGCCCGACCTGCACCGTGGAGACGACCGCGCGGGTGCCGGTGTCGATGGTGGAGACGGTGCCGCCCCCGCTGTTCGCGACGTAGGCGTGCTTGCCGTCGGGGGCGAAGGCGACGCTCTGCGGGTTCGCCCCGACCGGGATCGTTCCGGTGACCTTCTCGCTCCCGATGTCGATGACGGAGACCGTGTTCTGGTCGTAGTCGACGACGTAGACGGTGCTCTGGTCGGGCGACACGGCCAGGCTGTGCGGGCTGCGACCCACCGGGATCACCGCGGTGACGGCGTGCGAGTGCCCGTCGAGCACCGACACGACGTTCGACTCGTGGTCGGCGACGAACGCCTTCGAGCCGTCCGCGGTGAAGGCGACGAAGTGCGGATTGGGCTTCACCGGGATCCGCCCGGTCACCGACTTGGTCCTCCAGTCGATCACGGAGATGTCCGCCGAGTCGTGGTTCGGGACCAGGATGGTGTTGCCGTCCGGGGAGACCGCGGAGGCGTAGGGGTGCAGGCCGACCGGGATGGTGTGCGTGACCGAGAGCGACCTCGTGTCGACCACGTCGACGGCGTTGACCGCGTTGGCGCCGGTGGTGGCGGGGTTGTAGACGCTCACGTACAGGCGCGCGCCGTCCGGGCTGATGCTGGCGAACTGCGGCGGTCCGTTGGGCACGGGAACGGTCGCCGTGATCCCCCGTGTGCCCGTGTCGATCACGGAGATCGAGTTGGAGCCGGTGTTCATGACGTAGGCGGTGCGGCCGTCGGGCGACAGGAGCACGTCCTGCGGGTTCTGCCCGACCGGGACGGACCCGGAGACGGTGGGGCCGGCGATGCTCGCGGCGACGTTCGCGGCCCCGGCAGGGGCGGTCGGAGAGGTACCGCCCCCGCGCCACAGGAACACCCCGATCCCCGCAGCGGCCAGCACCACCACGACGGACGCGACGGCGAGGAGGATGCGGACGGGGCGGCGCGGTCCGCGGCCCGAAGGACCGGCCAGCGGCGGGGGACCGGACGGCGTGCCGGGAGGAGCAGTCGGGGGACCGACCGGGGTGTCGGGGGGAGCAGCCTCGGCCGCTGCGGGCCGCGGCGGCTCGACCGCCGGTGCCGGCGGCGGCACGTCGACCGCAGGCGGTGCGGGCGACGGCGCGTCCGTCGCTGCGGCAGCGGCGGCCGGCGGCACCTCGGTCCGTGTGGGAGCCCCGACGGGCGCACCGGTGACGCCCGTCGCTGCGCCGGCGACCACGGGCGCTGCTGCGCCGTCCGCCACGGGCGCTGCTGCGCCGTCCGCCACGGTCCCCGCTGCGCCGTCGGCCACCGCCATGCCGTCGCGGCGCGGCTCCGGCACCACGGGGACCACGCCCTCGGGTGCGGCCCCGGCCCCGTTGCCCGGGGCCTGCTCGAGCGCCGCGGCGAGGGCGGCCGCGCCGAGCGCGACGACGTGCTTGGGGTGGGCGTCGACCGCGGTGGGCCGGCCCAGCGCTTCGGACACCATCTGCGACACCAGCGGGATGCGCGACGAACCGCCGACCAGGAGGACGGCGTAGAGGTCCTCCGGCTCGACCTCCGCGGTCCGCAGCGCCCGGCGGAGGGCGCGGACGGTCGCCTCGATCGACGGCCGCATCATCTCCTCGAGCTCGGCGCGGGTCAGCCGCACCTCGGTCTGCAGGCCCGGCAGCAGCACCGGGATGAGCGTCTCGATGTCGAACGAGAGCGTCTCCTTCGCCAGCACGCACTCCTGCCGCAGCCTGAGCAGGGCCGCCGCGTTCTGCCGATCCCCGTGGTCGAGGGCCGTCACCGCCCCGTCGAGGGTCCGGTCGACGAAGGCGAACACCGCCTCGTCGAAGTCGATCCCACCCAGACCCTCCACCCCCTCGGGCACGCCGAGGGTCTCGAAGCCGGCACCGCGGTGCCGCAGCACGGTGGCGTCGAAGGTCCCGCCGCCGAAATCGTACACGGCTATGACCGCCCCGTCGGGCAGGCGTTCGTTCGTCGCGTAGTGCGCCGCGGCGGCCTCCGGTTCGGTCGTCAGCGACACGTGCTCGACCTCGGCGATCCGCGGCACCGACCCGAACAGCTCGAGCTTGTAGGGCCCCCAGTTCGCCGGGTGCGTCAGGACCACGTGCTCCGCCGGCCCGCCCTCGCGGTCCGCGACCTTGTCCACGACGGCGTGGAGCAACGAGGCCAGCACGGAGGCGACCGAGTGCGGCGCTCCGCCGAGGACGAGCGGCGTGGGGTCGCCGAGGCGGCGCTTGAACTCGCGGGCGACCCGGTCGGGCTCCATCATCGCCCGGCGGTTCGCGGCGTCCCCGGTGAGCACCGGACCGTCACTGCGCCAGAGCACGACCGAGGGGATGGCCGCGGTACGGTCGCCGAGCGTGGCCATCTCGACGGCGCCCCGGCGGTCGACGGCCGCCGCCGTGTAGGTGGTGCCGAGGTCGATTCCGAGGCTGTAGCCCACCGGGCCTCCTCCAGACGTCACAGGGGGCGGCAACGGCCCGAGGCCTCCCGCCCGTCAACCTCCCGGGCACCGCCGCACCCGTCATGAGTAGTGCGCTACTCACCCCGGACGGCGGCGGCGGCCCGGCTACTCATGCCCTGCCGCTCGTGGCCGACGACGAGCTCCCCGGTCGCCGCTCATCCGGGGCCGAGCTCGCCGAGGATGCCCTCGCAGCTGCGCACCAGCAGCCGCGCCGCCCGCCCGACCTCGCGCGGCGAGCCGGGGTGCTCGGCACGCAGCTGCCACCGCAGGAGCTGGTCGGCGGCGGACTTGCGGACCTGTTCGGGTCCGGCGTCTGCGGTCAGGCCGAGGCGGGCACGCGCGTCCGTCCCGGCCGCCCCCAGCAGGAGCTCGGCGGCCGCGAACTCGTCGGGGGAGAGCGGGACCGCCCCCGAGCGAACGGCGTCCAGGAGCGCGATCTCGGCGAACTCGTGGGCCTCCGCGCGCACCCGTTCGACCTCGCGCGCGAGACCGGACCCGGCCGGTGGCGGGAACCGCCGCACGACCGACTCGAGGCCCAGCAACGCCGACCGGGCCTTGAGGATCTCCGCGCGCGCCGCGAACTGGTCCGCCAGCACCGCCCGCAACCGCGGCAGGCCGCTCGCCTCCGCCAGCGCCGCCGCGAGGTCGCCGGCGCTGCCGACCTCGCCGTCGCGGACCATGCGGGTGGCGAGCCGCAACCCGAACATCCCGAACCGGTCGAGCAGCATGGCGCGCTCGTCGGGCAGCAGCGGGACGTCGGTCGGTGCCGTGCGCAGCCGGTCGGCGGTGAGCAGCAGCCGGTCCAGGTCCGGCGCCCGCGCGAGCACCTCGATGATGCGGTACTCGCTCTCCCGCAGGGCGGCCGCGGAGGACGCCAGCAGCCCCGCCACCGGCACGACGGTGCGGCACAGCGCCCGGATCCTGGGGTCCGCGGCGTACCGCGTGGCGATCCTGGCGGCGACGTCGAGCGCGTCCGGGCGGGCGTGCCCCACCTCGTCCGCGCGGGCGAGCACGCCCACGGTGTTCACCGGGTTGCGGTCGGGTGAGCCGTCCCTGAACGCCTCGAGGAACCGGACGTCCTCGCCGTGCACGTGGCGCATCAGGTAGACCACCGCGTCGACCTCGGCGGGACCGCCCTCGGACTCGGCCTCCGGGGTCAGCAGCGCCTCGGTCCGCTCGCCGAAGGCGGTGCTCGTCGAGCCCATGCCGGGGGTGTCGATCAGCGACATCGTCCGCAACGCCGGCGCCGGCCACTCGACCACGAGCCGCTCCACGTCCTCCGCGGTCACCCCCTCGAGCCGGATGTCGAGCGCTCCCTGCACGCGCCCGAACGGCACCTGTCGTGGCGGCCCCGCGCGCGGATGGAGCGCCACGCGATAGGTGATCCCGTCGACGTACCAGGTGACGATCCGCGTGCATTCCCCGGCGTCGGTGGCGGCGAGCTGCTGCCCCACCAGCGCGTTGAGCAGCGTGGACTTGCCCGCCTTGACCCGGCCCGCGATCGCCACGCGGAGCGGTTCGGCGAGCCGCGCCGCCACGGCGCGCAGCTCGCCCTCGGCCGGGCCACCGGCGTACTCGCCGATCGCCGCCCGGACGAGGGCGGCGACCCGCCGGGCGACCTCCGGCCCGCTCATCGCGCCGGCTCCGGGGCGGTCCGCGCCAGCATCTGCTCCGTGCGGGCGCGGAGGGTGGCGAAGAGCTGCAGGTCCTTCCGCAGCCGGCGCAGCTCGTCGGCGGCGTCCTCGTCGCCGCGCACCGCCTCGCGCGCGGCGTCGAGCGCCTCGGTGGCCGACCGCTGGAGCTCCTCGGCCCGCCGGGTGTACCGCTCGCGCATCTCCTGCTGCGCTCGCCGGACCGTGTCCCGGGAGTCCTTCGACACCTGCAGCGAGAACTCCTCCACGAACCGGCGCACCGCGGTGCGGGCGGCCGACCGGCGCTGCTCGACCGCCCGGCGCCGCTCCTCGCCCAGTGCGGCGCGGCCCATCAGCAGGCCCGCGACGATGCCGACGGGGCTGGGGATCACCAGCGTCGTCAGATGCGCGAGCATCGTGAACATCATGTAACCGGCGTAGGTCTTCTGGAAGATCGCCATCTTCCCGGTGAGCTTCTTCGGGGCGTCGAGCGCGGCCGTGTCGATCGAGAGCTGCTCCAGCACCCCCACCGGCGCCCGGACCGTGAGGATCTGCTTCTCGACCAGCTCGAAGTGCTCGGCGACCCGCTCCGCCAGCTCGTCGGCGGCCGTGGTGAACCGCGCGTAGTTCTCGAGCGTCTCCGCGGCCAGCCGCGAGCGCAGCCACTTCTCGAACTCGTCCCAGTTCTTGGCGGGATCGCCCTCGTCGATCGCCCGCTCCGCCTCGGCGAGCACCGCCCGGGTGCGCACCCGCAGATCGAAGTCCACGTCCGAGGAGATGTCGGCGAAGCCGTCGAAGAGCACCTGCTGCCACCGCGAGCTGCGGCTGCGCAGGGTGTCCGCCCTCTCCCGCGCCCGGGCGAGCTCGGCCCGCACGTCGCCGGCGTCCTCCGGGCGACCCAGAGCGGCGGCCCGCGCCGAGAGCGCGGCGACGATCTGCCCGATGGCCGAGAGCAGGTGGGCGCCGAGCGACTGCAGCGCGACCCGCTCCGCGTCCTCGATCACGTCGCCGATCCGGTGCACGAGCGGCGGGAACCCGGACTCCTCGTTCAGCTCCGCGTCGCCGCTCTCGGCCGCGGCCGACCGCACCTGCGAGGACACGGCGAAGGCCGCTACCGTCACCCCCTCCCGCGCCAGGTGCGCGAGGTCGAGCTCGAGGATGCGCCGCCAGTGCGGGTACAGGTCGGTCTTGGTCAGGACGAACAGGACCGTCGGGCACAGCTCGGCCACGGTCCGGAGGAAGCGCAGCTCCGCAGCCGTGAGCTCCTGCGAGGAGTCGGAGACGAACAGCACGGCGTGCGCCGAGGGCAGCGCGCTCGCGGTCACCGCGTTGCGGACCGACCCGAGCCCGCCGACCCCCGGCGTGTCCACCACGATCAGCCCGGACTCCAGCAGCGCCCGGTCCACACCCACCGTCACCGACCGCAGGCGCCGCCGGTTGCCGGGGTTGCCGGCCTCCGCGACGTGGTCGGCGATCTGCTCGAACGTGATCGTCTCGGTCCACGGCGAGCCGACGTCGCCGTCCTGCGGCTCGTACACGGCCCGGGCGCTCGGCTCGGCCGCGAACCGCACGACGGTCGGCACGGCCGTGGCGATGTCGTCGTCCACCGGACACACCGAGGTGGTCAGCAACGCGTTGACCAGCGAGCTCTTGCCCTGCTTGTACTCGCCGACGACGTACACCGTGACGCCGGAGCCCGACAGCAGGTCCCGGGCGCCGCGCAGCCGCTCGACGAGATCATCCCGACCGTGGGCGACGGCGCCCTCGATCGCCAGGTCCACGGTCTCCCGGCCGTAGCGCACCGCGGCGCTCGGTCCCTGCTGCTGGATCATGCTCCCCCCGGACCGGCCCCCGACCCCCCGGCGACCCTGCCCGGCGCCGCGGTGGACGCCGGCGCCTGTCGGACGTGCTCAGAGGTGCTCAGACGTGCTCAGACGTGCTCAGACGTGCTCGGACCCGGACATGTCGTGCGACTGCTGCATGTCGTGGTGCTCCTGGTCACCACGGCGGCCGTGGTCCTCGGACCGGTCGTGGTCGTAGCGGCCCTCGTCGTGCTCGGAGCGCATCCCCTGGTGCTCGTACCGGTGCTCGTCGTCCCGGTGCTCGTCGCGGCCCCGGTGCTCGTCGCGGCCCCGGTGCTCGTCGCGGTCACGGTCGCGGTGCTCGTCCCGGTCCCGGCGCTCGTCCCGGTCGCGGTCGTCGCGGTCCCGGTCGCGGTGCTCGTCGCGGTCCCGGTGCTCGTGCCGGGTCCCTTCGAAGTGCCGGCCGTGCTCCTCGCGACCGTGGTGCTCGCCCCGGTGTCCCTCGCGGTGCTCCTCGCGTTCGTGCTCGCGGCGCTCACGGTCGTGCTCGCGGCGCTCCTCCCGCTCGTGCTCGCGGCGCTCCCGCTCGTGCTCGCGGCGTTCCTCGCGCTCGTGCTCGCGGCGTTCCTCGCGGCGGTGCTCCTCGCGCTCGCGCTCGCGGAGTTCGTCGCGGTCCCGGTGCTCGTGCCCGAAGACGTCCCCGCTGCGGGTGTGCTCGCCCGTGCTCTGGTCGGCCATGACGGTCCCTCCTGCCCGTGCCTGTCCCTGGCTGGGTCCCTCGCGCGGTGGCGACCGACCGGTCGCCGGGCAGCAGTGTCGAGGCGGCCGCGGCCCCGCGTCGTGAGTAGCCCGGTACTTCCCTCCGCCCCGGTACGCACGGGACTACTCATCCACGCAAAGCAGGACCTGCGGAGACGGCCCGCCGCCGACCCTCCGCCCGACGACCTGCGCCGACGGCGTGCGCCCGGGCTCCCCGCGGTCACCCGGCGGAGCGTCACTCGGCCACACCCGCGCGCAGCGCCTCGCCCAGCTCCCGCCGGCCGGGTACGCCGAGCTTGCGGTAGATGCCGTGCAGCACGTTGTCGACCGTCCGCACGGACACCATCAGCTCGGCCGCGATGGCCTTACTGGTCATCCCGGCGGCCGCGAGCGTCGCGATCTCGGTCTCCCGGGACGTCAGGACCCCGGCCCCGCCCAGCGACGCCAGCGCCGGGGTGGCGGCGCCCTGGCAGCGCCCGGCCCACTCCCGGGCCCGGGTCGCCGCGAGCCGCGCCGCACCCCGACGTCCGCCGAGGTCGTGCAGGCGGGCGGCCTGGGCGGCGACCTCGGCGGCGACGAGCAGCGTGCCGTGCCCGGCGAAGACCTCGGCGACCTCGACCAGCCGGCGGGCGTCCCCGGCGGCGAGTGCGGCGGCCTGCCGGGCACAGGCGGGGGCCATCGGACCGTCCACCTCGGCGGCCACCTCGGTGATCCGGTCCAGCGTCGTCGTCGCCGCCCCGAGTCGGACGCAGCCGTGCAAGGCCTCCAGCTCGGCCTGCACGTGGGCGACCGCCCGCGCCCGCCGGGCCGCGTCGAGCGCGCGGGTCACCGCGTCGCCGCGACCCTGCGCGGCCGCCACCCAGGCCGAGGCGAGCACCACCCACGCGTCGCCGGCCCCGCCGACCGCCTCGGACGCCCGCTCGGCCCGCCGGAGGGCCACAGCCCCGGCGACCGCGTCGCCGCGCATGGCCTCGGTCCCGGCGATGTGGGCGAGCACGACCGCCAGGAAGGGGAACGAGCCGCCTTCGACCGCTCCGGCGGCGTCCCGCAACCGCTGCAGGGCGTCGCCGAGGAGCCCCTGCCGCGCGAGCGCGATGCCGTGCCAGCCCTCGTACAGGGCCTGGGCGACGGACTGGTGGGCGGCCACTGCACGACGGTGCCCGGCCTCGGCCAGCTCCGCCGCCTCCGGGGACCGGCCCAGGCCGATCAACGCACCGCAGCTTGCCGCGTCCAGCTGGGCCCGTCCCCAGCCCGCCGCCCACGCGGCCGCGTCCGGCAGTGCGGCCCGGGCCCGCTCGGCCACGGCGAGCGCGGCATCGTGGCGTCCGGTGGCGCACAGCGCCTCGGCCGCGACGGCCCGTGCCGGGCCGGCCAGCGGACCGAGCCGGTCGGCGTCGTCGACGAGCGGCGCGACCGCGGTGAGCGCTTCGCCGTAGTGGCCCGTGTACGCGAGGGACGCCGCACGCAGCACCACCGGTTCCGGGCGCCGCGGATCGAGCCAGGACGCTCGGTCGACCTCGGCCATCAGCTCTGCCGCACCGTCCGGGTCCCCGACGCCCCACTGCAGGTTGCCGAGGCGGGCCACCGCCAGCCCCGCCCGTCGCGCGTCGGTGTCCGCGGCGGCGGTGAGCCCGGCGAGCACCTCCTCGGCCTCGCCCGGCCGGCCGAGGGCCATCAGCGCGTGGGCCAACGTCATCGACGCGTCGAACCCGCCGCCGTTGCGGACCGCGGCGCGCGCCACCCTGACCGCTGCGGCGGGGTCCGGCTCCGCCGCCGTCGCCGCCTGCTCGGCGACCGCCACGAGCGTCTCGTCCGGCACGGGCAGCCCTCCGGCGAGCCGCCAGGAGGTGGTCCGGACCGGGTCCACCGATTCGGCGCCGGACCCGCCGAGGGACTCCGCGAGGCGCCGGTAGACGGCCCGCTCGCGCAGCGGCGAGGAGGCCGAGCGCAGCACCTCGACGTAGAGCGGGCGCGCGAGCGACACCCGCACCCGGTCGCCCACCACCCGCGACACCAGAAGATCGCGCTGCTCGAGCCGGTCGAGGAGGTCGGCGCCGTACAGGCCCAACAGGCCGTCCGCGTCGAGGTCGCCGCCGAAGGCGAGCAGCTCGAGGACCTCCTGCTCCTCCGGTCGCAGGCTGCCGATCCGGGCCCGGACCAGATCGCTCAGCCGCCGCGTCGGGCGCGGCGGCCCGGCCCACCGCCAGATCCCGTCGACCGGGGCGAGGGTCCGCGACCGCAGCGCGTCCTCGACGAGCTCGCGCAGGTAGGTGGCGTTGCCGCCGGTGAGCGCGTGCAACTGGTGCACGGTCGCCCGGTCCACCTGCGCCTCCACGACCCGGCTCAGCAGCTCGGCGGTCTCGTCCTCGTCGAACTCGTGCACGTCGACGCGTTCGAGGAGGTTCTCCTTCCACAGCGCGAACACCGGGTCCGGCACGGACACGTCCGTCCGCGCCGTGAGCACGAGGAACGCCGAGCGCGTCACGGCCAGGTGGTGGAGCACGCTCGCCGACACGCTGTCGAGGAGATGGGCGTCGTTCACGCCGACGACCAGGTTGCGCCCGCCGGCCCCCGCCACGATGTGCGCCGCCGCCTGCGGCAGCACCTGCGGCCCCTCGACGGGATCCGCGGCGTCGAGGAGCTGGGCGAGTGCGCCGAGGGGGATCTCCGCCGCCGACCGCGTCGCCATCGCCCAGCGCGCCGTCCACCCCTCCGCCGCGGCCGCGTCGAGTACCGCCCGGGCCAGCCGCGTCAGGCCGGTACCGGCGGGCCCGACCAGCACCACGCCTGCGCGGCCGCCCGGGCCGGACCGGATCCGACGCACGCGGGCCAGCTGGGCGGCGCGGCCCACGAAGGGCCAGGTGCGGATCACGGCCGCCGCCCTGCTGGCGGAACGGCAGGTTCCGGCGAGGACTCCGTGGCGCACGGAGAACGGGCGCCGAGTGCGGAACGGCCGAGAACGCAACTCACCGGAAACCTCACAGGAGAGTCCCACCGCCCCGAACCGCCCCCCGCGGATCGGCAGTCGGACTCTGCCCATGTGCACCGGCACTGCCAACCGCATCCCGGCGAATTCATCCTCCTGTCGCAGAGGTCCGACCGGGCAAACGACGCGTAACGCGGTTACGCGTAGGATCCGGGCGCCCCGGCCCCGGGCTGGCGGTCACGACGGGTGAGCGGCGGGCGACACGGCGATGCCACGTGACGCGGAACGGACGCCCTGAGCCGCCATCTCCTCGACGCTGCCGATCCCCGCGGGGACAGGCGTCAGCGGGCCGTTCCGCTCACACCCTCATCTCCGCGTACCGCTGCCCCGCGGTGTTCTCCACGACCACACCGGCGACCTGGTCGGCGGGGACGCCGGCGCTGCCGTCGAGGTGGACGCCGCCCGCCTCGCCCTGCGGCGGGACCACCCAGCCGCCGGCGATCTCGCGGGAGCCGTCCTTCGCGAGCACGACCAGGCGGCAGTGCTCGCCCGCGGGGACGCCCTTGACGTTGGCCGCGAGCCGCACCCAGCCGTTGGCCGGGGTCACGGTGACCGCGGCGGTGACCGCGCCCTGGGTCGCCTCCATCGTCCGGGCGCCCGCGGCCACCGTCGTGGCGGGCGCGGTCGGGGCCAGTGCCCGGCCCGCGACGATCCCGCCACCGAGCAGCGCCGCGGCCACCACCACCGCCGCGACCGCCCGGGTCAGGAAGCGCCGGCGTCGCTCCGAGGCCCGCTCGTCGCGGATCTCGCGCAGCGCCCGGTGCAGCACCAGGTCGCTGTCCGGCGGCCCCTCCAGCAGGGCCTCGTCGGGCAGCTCGTCGAGCGTCCGCGTCATCGCGCGCAGGTCCTCCCACTCGGCGCGGCACTGCGCGCACCCCTTCAGATGAGCCTCGACCGCCGCCGTCTCCGCCGGGGTCAGCAGCCCCAGGACGTGCGCGGACAGCTCGCCGCCGTCGATGCCGCAGGTCGTCATCCCGGCACTCCCTCCACGGTCGGGCCGAGCGCGGTGCGCAGGGCGCGCAGCGCGTAGTACGAGCGGGACTTCACCGTGCCCGGGGGCACGCCGAGCACCTGGGCGGCCTCGGGCAGCGTCCGGCCGCGGAAGTAGACCTCGGCCAGGACGTCCCGGTGGTCGGGCGAGAGCCGTTCCAGGGCGGGCAGGACGGTCAGGGCGTCGACGACCCGGTCCGCGTGGTCGCCGGTCGCGACCGGGGGAGCGGCGTCCTCCTCGACCTCGGACGGACGGGCGCGCTGCGCCCGCACCCGGTCGGTCACCAGGTTCCGGGCGACGGTCAGCAGCCAGCTGCGCACCGACCCGCGGCCGTTGGTCAGCACGTCCGAGTGCTGCCACGCGCGGACCAGGACCTCCTGGACCACGTCCTCGGCCGCCGCCCGGTCGCCGAGCAGGCGGGTGGTGAACGCCAGCAGCGCCCGCCCGTGCTCGGCGTAGACGGCGCGGATCAGCGCCTCGTCCGGGTCCCGTGGACCCGTGCGTTCCCGGGCGCGTCCCCGCGCCCGGTGACCCGACCCGACCATGCACGCTCCCGGAGAGAGGACGGACGACACCGCGGGCGGAACGCGCCGGGCCCACCGGCGGTCCCGTGCCCCTGCGGAGCGCGGTGAGGGTAGCGAAGTCCACATCGGCGACACGGACGTGCCGCGGCGACGGTTCACCGCAACTTCTTCCCCGATCCGGTGAACCACCCCCCGCCCGCGTCCGTGTCCCCCTGTGAACGCTCCCCCACGAACGAGGTGATCCGATGAGGGCACGCGGCCCGATGCTGACGCTGCTCGCCGTGCTGGCGGTCGGCCTGGCGGTGTTCGGCGTGAACACGGTCCTGGCCGGCGGACCGGCGGACGAGCCGGCCGTGACGACGACCGCGCAGTCCGGCTCGACGGGCTCCGCCGCCTCGGCCGGCTCCGACGGCTACGGCGCTCCCGCCGGGGCCCCCGCCCAGGCTGCGCAGGCCACTCCCCAGGCGAGCGCCCCCGCTCCTCAGGCCCAGGCCCCTCAGCAGGAGCAGGAGGCCGCCCCCGCCGTGTCCGACGCCGCCTTCGCCGGCCGCTCCGCCGGCAACGAGGTGACCGTCGCGATGGGCGTCGAGGGGGACAAGGTCGTCGCCTACGTCTGCGACGGCGAGCAGGTCGAGTCCTGGTTCGAGGGCACCGTCAACGGCGGGAAGCTGCAGCTCAGCGGCGTGGACGGCGACCTGACCGCCGACGCGACGGACCGGGCCGTGTTCGGCACCGTCGCCGTCGGCGACAAGAGCTGGCCCTTCTCCGCCCAGCCCGAGGACGCCCCCGCCGGGGTCGCCACCGACCGGGCCGTCCTGAAGAAGCTCGGCACCGCCTGACCCCGATCTCCCCGGAGGACCCCGTGAGCCGCTCCCCGCGCGCCGGTGCCACCGATCTCGGCCTCGATCCCGCCGAGCACGGCACCGAGCCCTACTCCGACACCGCCGACGCCGGCCACCGGCCGGGCCACGACCCCGGCCGGTTCGACCCGCCCACCGACCCGAACCTCCCGATCGTGCCGGCGGGGCCGGACGCCGGGCTCGACCCGCGGTTGCACGACGCCACCACCTCGGTCTTCGCCGCCGTGCCCGACCAGCCGGGGCGCGACGAGAGCGTCGAGCAGACGTGGGCCGACCCGACGTGGGGCCGGCGCACCTGGGACCGCCCGGACTACGACGACCTGAACGACGTCGACGAGCTCGCGGAGTTCGACCGGTTCGGCGGGTTCGACGCCTTCGACGTCCCGGGCCACCGCCCCGCCGACGATCCCGCCGACGCCCCCGAGGTCGTCGAGGCGCCGGCCCACCCCCGCACCCGGCTCGCCGCGATCCTCGTCCCGACCGTCGTCGGCGTGGCGGTCTCCGTGGGCCTCGGCGCCTACGCCCGGCTCCACGAGGGCACGGGCACCGCGATCAACCTCGCCGGCTTCTCCAGCGGGCTCGCGGCCAAGAGCTGGCTCACCGCCGCGGCGTTCGTGCTGGTCCTGGTGCAGCTCTGGACCTCGATGCGGATGTATGGCCGGCTCGCCCGCCGCGGCCCCGCCGGCCCGCGGACGGCGACGCTCCACCGCTGGTCCGGCCGGGTCGCGGTGCTGCTGACGATCCCGGTCGCGGTGCACTGCCTCTACGCGCTCGGCTACTCGGACGCGAACCTGCGGGTGCTGCTGCACTCGCTGCTGGGCTGCTTCTTCTACGGCGCCTTCGCCGCGAAGATGCTCGTCCTGCCCCGGCACGACGCCCCCCGCTGGGCCCTGCCCCTCCTCGGCGGCCTGGTCTTCACGGCGCTGACCGGCCTCTTCCTGACGTCCTCGGTGTGGTTCTTCACCACCAAGGGCCTGACCTTCTGACCCCGGGAGACCCACCCATGAGCCCCCTGCTGAACCGACGCTCGATGCTCGCCGGCACCTGCGCCGCCGGGTGTGCCGCCCTCGCCGGCTGCGCCACCTACTCCGCGGCGCCGGAGCCGCAGACGGCCCCGCAGGCGGGCGGCGCCACGGCGGCGCCCCAGCCCGGCGGCGCGGCCGCTCCGCTGGTGAGGACGGCCGAGGTCCCCGTCGGCGGGGGCGTGATCCTCGCCGCGCAGCAGGTCGTCGTCACCCAGCCGACCGCGGGCCTGTTCAAGGCCTTCTCGACGACGTGCACGCACCAGGGCTGCGCGGTGACGTCCGTCGCGGACGGCCAGATCGTGTGTCCCTGCCACGGCAGCTACTTCTCCGTGACCGACGGCGCGCCGACCGAGGGACCTGCGAAGAAGCCGCTCCCCGAGAAGGCCGTCACCGTGTCGGGGGACGCCGTGACGCTGGCCTGATCAGGGCCGATCAGAGGTCCAGATCACGAGGGTCACGGCTGACCGGGCCTCGGTGCGCTCACTAGACTCCGCACGACCCCGCGTAGCGACGACGCACCACGGCGTGTGCGCTCGCCGGGGTGGGTGAGGAGTTGCGCGGATGACATCAGGCAGGGCACCGCAGGACGCCCCGACCGACCAGGTGGACGAGCAGGAGCTCGCCGAGAACGCCCCCGAGCCGCCGGAGCACCTGGTGCTCGCGGCCGAGTTCGAGGACGCGGGGCGCGAGCAGTGGGCGGCCGCGGTCGACGCGGTCGTCCGCAGGTCCGGGCGCATCGGCGAGGACGCGCCGCGCGGCGCGGGCGTCGAGAAGCTCGCCTGGGACACCGCCGACGGCATCCACGTGCAGCCGCTGTACACCGCCGAGGACGTCGCGGACCTGCCGGAGACCGGCGTGCCGGGGGCGCTGCCCTTCGTGCGCGGCTCCCGCGCCGGCGGGCACGTGCCGGCGGGCTGGGACGTCCGCCAGCACCACGCCGCGCCCTCGGCGCAGGCGGTGCACGCGGCCCTGCTGGCCGACCTCGAGAACGGCGTGTCCTCGGTGTGGCTCGCCGTCGGCGCCGGCGGCGTGCCGGTGGCCGAGCTGGGCGCGGCGCTCGACGGCGTCATGCTCGACCTCGCCCCCGTCGTGCTCGACGCGGGGGAGTCGGCCGAGGAGGCCGCCGAGGCCTTCCTGACCCTGGCCGAGCAGCGCGGCGTCGCGAAGGACGCCCTGCTCGGCACCCTCGGCCTCGACCCGATCGGGCTGCGCGCCCGCGCCGGCTCCGGGCCGGACGTGGACTCCGTCGTCCCGCTCGCGACCCGTGTGGCGGGGCAGTACCCCCAGGTCAAGGCCGTGGTCGTCGACGCCACCCCGGTCCAGGAGGCCGGCGGCTCCGAGGCCCAGGAGCTCGGCTTCTCGCTGGCGGCGGGCGTGGCCTACCTGCGCGCGCTCACCGGTGCCGGGCTGTCGGTGGCCGAGGCGGCGCGCCTGCTGGAGTTCCGCTTCTCCGCCACCGCCGAGCAGTTCCCGACCATCGCCAAGCTCCGGGCGGCCCGACGGCTGTGGGGCCGCGTCCTGGAGGCGTCCGGTGTCGACGGCCCCGGCCAGGCCCAGCACGCCGTCGTCTCGCCGACGCTGTTCACCAAGCGGGACCCGTGGGTGAACATGCTGCGCGGCACCGTCGCCGGGTTCGCCGCCGGTGTCGGCGGGGCGGACGCGGTCACCGTGCCGCCGTTCGACATCGCGATCGGGGAGGCCGAGCCCTTCTCCCGGCGCGTCGCGCGCAACACCCAGTCCCTGCTCATCGAGGAGTCCCACCTGGCCCGGGTGATCGACCCGGGCGGCGGCTCCTGGTACGTCGAGCACCTCACGGACGACCTCGCCCGCGCCGGCTGGGCCTTCTTCCAGGAGCTCGAGGCCGCGGGCGGCGCCGTGGCCGCGCTCGACTCCGGGCTGCTCGCGGAGCAGATCGGCGAGGTCCGGGCGAAGCGCGAGAAGGGCGTCGCGACCCGCCGCACGCCGCTGACCGGCGTGAGCGAGTTCCCGAACCTCGACGAGAAGCCGGTCGAGCGCACGCGGCTCCCTGAGCCGGTCGCCCGCGGCGGCCTGCCGCTCTACCGGCCCGCGGAGGCCTACGAGGCCCATCGCGACCGGTCGGACGAGATCCTCGCCGAGACCGGCGCGCGCCCGGCCGCCTTCCTGGCCACCCTCGGCCCGCTCGCGGCGTACACCACCCGCGCCGGGTTCGCGCGCAACCTGCTGCAGGCGGGCGGGATCGCCGCGCCCGAGGCCGGCCCGACCGAGACACCGGAGGAGGTGGCCGAGGCCTTCCGCAAGGCGGGTTCCCCGGTCGCGGTCCTCTGCTCCACGGACGCGCTGTACGGCGAGCGCGCCGAGGCCACGGCCGCCGCGCTGCGCGAGGCCGGCGCCGCGCGCATCCTGCTGGCAGGCAAGGGCCCCTACGAGGGCGTCGACGGGTACCTGTTCGCCGGGTGCGACGCCCTCGCCGTCATCGACGACGTCTACTCCGCCCTGGAGGTCGAGAAGTGAGCATCCCCGACTTCACGACGGTCGACCTGGCGTCCGACGCGTCGCCGACCACCGACTGGGCCGGCGGCCCGGAGGCCTGGGAGGCCCCCGAGGGCATCGAGGTCAAGCCCTTCTACAGCGCGGCGGACACCGAGGGCCTGGACTTCCTGCGCACCTACCCGGGCATCACCCCGTACCTGCGCGGGCCGTACCCGACCATGTACGCGAGCCAGCCGTGGACGATCCGCCAGTACGCGGGCTTCTCCACGGCCACCGAGTCGAATGCCTTCTACCGCCGCAACCTCGCGGCCGGCCAGAAGGGCCTGTCGATCGCCTTCGACCTGGCCACGCACCGCGGCTACGACTCGGACCACCCGCGTGTGGGCGGCGACGTCGGCATGGCCGGCGTCGCGATCGACTCGATCTACGACATGCGGCAGCTGTTCGACGGGATCCCGCTGGACAAGATGTCGGTCTCGATGACGATGAACGGCGCGGTGCTCCCGGTGCTCGCCCTCTACATCGTCGCGGCGGAGGAGCAGGGGGTGAAGCCGGAGCAGCTCGCGGGGACCATCCAGAACGACATCCTCAAGGAGTTCATGGTCCGCAACACCTACATCTACCCGCCGCAGCCGAGCATGCGGATCATCTCGGACATCTTCTCGTACACGTCGCAGAAGATGCCGAAGTTCAACTCGATCTCGATCTCCGGGTACCACATCCAGGAGGCCGGGGCGACGAACGACCTCGAGCTCGCCTACACCCTGGCCGACGGCGTGGAGTACCTGCGCGCCGGGATCGACGCCGGCCTGGACGTGGACAAGTTCGCCCCGCGCCTGAGCTTCTTCTGGGCGATCGGCATGAACTTCTTCATGGAGGTCGCCAAGATGCGGGCCGCGCGCCTGCTCTGGTCGAAGCTCGTGAACCAGTTCTCGCCGAAGAACCCCAAGTCGCTCTCGCTGCGCACGCACTCGCAGACGTCGGGCTGGTCACTGGCCGCGCAGGACGTCTACAACAACGTGGTCCGGACCTGCGTCGAGGCGATGGCGGCGACCCAGGGCCACACCCAGTCGTTGCACACGAACTCGCTTGACGAGGCACTCGCGCTGCCCACCGACTTCTCCGCGCGGATCGCCCGCAACACCCAGCTGCTGCTGCAGCAGGAGTCCGGCACCACCAAGGTCATCGACCCGTGGGGCGGCTCCTACTACGTGGAGAAGCTCACCTACGACCTGGCGCGCCGGGCGTGGGGGCACATCGCCGAGGTCGAGAAGGCCGGCGGCATGGCCCGGGCGATCGACGCCGGCATCCCGAAGCTGCGCGTCGAGGAGGCCGCGGCCCGCACCCAGGCCCGGATCGACTCCGGCCGCCAGCCCGTGATCGGCGTGAACAAGTACGTGGTCGACGAGGACGAGGTGGTCGAGGTCCTCAAGGTCGACAACGCGCAGGTGCGCCGCGAGCAGATCGAGAAGCTCGAGCGGCTGCGCGCCGAGCGGGACTCCCGCGAGGTCGACGCGGCGCTGGAGAAGCTGACGAACTCGGCGGCGGCGATCGCCGAGGGTGCCGAGCGCGGCGTCGACCAGAACCTGCTGGCCCTGGCCGTCGACGCCGCCCGCGCGAAGGCCACGGTCGGCGAGATCTCCGACGCGCTGGAGAAGGTGTTCGGGCGGCACTCCGGCCAGATCAGGATCATCTCCGGCGTGTACTCCGAGGAGGCCGGGTCCAGCCCGGCGATCACGCGTGCCCGCGAGCTCGTCGCCGAGTTCGCCGAGGAGGAGGGGCGCCAGCCCCGCATCCTCGTCGCCAAGATGGGCCAGGACGGGCACGACCGCGGCCAGAAGGTGATCGCGACGGCGTTCGCCGACCTGGGCTTCGACGTCGACGTCGGCCCGTTGTTCCAGACCCCCGCCGAGGTGGCGCGGCAGGCCGCGGAGGCCGACGTCCACGTCGTCGGGGCGAGCTCGCTCGCCGCCGGGCACCTGACGCTGGTGCCCGAGCTGAAGGAGGAGCTGGCGAAGCTGGGCCGCGAGGACATCATGATCGTCGTCGGTGGCGTGATCCCGCCGGCCGACGTGCCGCAGCTCGTCGACATGGGCGCCGCGGCGGTCTTCCCGCCCGGCACAGTGATCGCGGAGTCGGCCGTCGAGCTGCTCGGCAAGCTGTCGGCGGCCCTCGGCCACGGGGACCACGCGGAGTCGACGGACTGATGCCCCCGAAGCCGCCGGACGTCCCGGCGCTCGCCAAGGGCGTGCTCGACGGCAACCGCACGGTCCTGGCCCGCGCGATCACGCTCGTCGAGTCGAACCGCGCCGACCACCGGCAGGCGGCCCAGCAGCTGCTCCTGGAGCTGCAGCCGCACGCCGGCGGCGCGACGCGGGTCGGGATCTCGGGCGTGCCCGGCGTCGGGAAGTCGACCTTCATCGAGGCGCTCGGCACCCGGCTGACGGGGGAGGGGCACAAGGTCGCGGTCCTGGCCGTCGATCCGTCGTCCACCCGGACGAAGGGGTCGATCCTGGGTGACAAGACCCGGATGGCCGCGCTCGCCGTGGACGACAACGCCTTCATCCGGCCCTCGCCGAGCGCCGGCACGCTCGGCGGCGTCGCCCGGCGCACCCGCGAGACGATGGTGCTGATGGAGGCCGCCGGCTACGACGTCGTGCTGGTCGAGACGGTCGGCGTCGGCCAGTCCGAGGTCACCGTGGCCGGGATGGTCGACACCTTCCTGTTCCTCACCATCGCCCGCACCGGCGACCAGCTGCAGGGGATCAAGAAGGGGATCCTGGAGCTGGCGGACGTCGTCGCGGTGAACAAGGCGGACGGGCCGCACGAGAGGGAGGCCAGGGCCGCCGCCCGCGACCTCGCGGGCGCGCTGCACATGATGGCGCCGTCGAGCGAGCACTGGCGGCCGAAGGTGCTGTCCTGCAGCGCACAGACCGGCAAGGGCCTCGACAAGGTGTGGGGCACGGTGCTCGAGCACCGCGCGGCGCTGGAGAAGGCCGGCGAGCTCGCGCGGCGCCGGGCCGACCAGCAGGTCGAGTGGATGTGGGCGATGGTCCGCGACCAGCTGATGGACCGGCTGACGAGCGACCCGGGCGTGAAGAGGCGGCTGCCGGGGCTGACCGAGGAGGTCCGCACCGGCGAGCTGACGCCCACGCTGGCCGCCCAGGAGATCCTGGACCTGCTGGGCTGACGGTTCCGGCGGGCCGGACCCGGACGCGCCGGAACTCGGACGCGACAGATGCCCCGGGTCGGCGCATGCTGGGGGCGTGGCGGACGTGGCGGGCCGGGCCCCGGAGCGCGCGCAGGCGCACCCCGGCGACCCCGCCCGCCCGGCCGACGAGGTGCCGGACGCCCCGACGGTCCGGCTCACCGCCGAGGGCACGCCCCGGCCCTACGGTCGGCACGGGGCCTGGGTCCTGGTCAAGCGCACGCTGGTGCGGGCCTGGGACGACAACATCTTCAGCGAGTCGGCGGCGGCCGCGTTCTGGCAGACCCTGTCGCTGCCGCCGCTGCTCCTGGGTGTGCTCGGCAGCCTCGGCTACATCGGCGGCTGGTTCGGCCCGGACACGATCGACCTCGCCGAGCAGCAGATCCTCCGCGGCGCCTCCACGGTGTTCAGCCGCAACGTCGTCGACGAGATCATCGCCCCGACCGTCACCACGCTGCTCACGACGGGCCGCAGCGAGCTCGTGTCGCTGGGCTTCGTGATCTCGCTGTGGTCGGGGTCGTCGGCGATGTCGTCGTTCGTCGACGCGATCACCCGGGCCCACGACCAGTACGGCGTCCGCAACGCGGTCTGGCAGCGGACGCTCGCGCTGCTCATGTACCTCGTCGCCCTGGTCGGCGGGATCGTCTCCCTGCCGCTGCTCGCCCTCGGCCCGGACCGGCTGCCCAAGCTGCTGCCGGCGTCGTGGCAGGACCCGGCGGTCACGCTCATCGGCTGGCTCTACTACCCGGTGCTCGGGTTCGTGCTGGTCCTCGCCCTGACCACGCTCTACAAGCTCGCGCTGCCGGCCAAGCCGCCGTGGCACCGCGGCCTGCCGGGCGCTCTGCTCGCGGCCGTGGTGTTCCTGGCCGGGGTCACCGGGCTGCGCGTCTACATCAGCTGGCTCACCACCACCGGCTACACCTACGGCGCCCTCGCCGCGCCGATCGCGTTCCTGCTGGCCGCGTTCTTCATCGGGCTCGCGATCGTGCTGGGCGCGCACTTCAACGCGGCGATCCAGCACTACTGGCCCAAGCGGCTCCGGGACCGCCGCAACAAGGTGCCGCAGCCGCACCTGTCGTAACGCCCGAAAGATCCGCTCCGAACGCCTCCGGTCGACCACGATCACGGAGGTGTCCGCACGTGCTGACCCCGGGCGAGACCAAGGACCTCATGCGGCGCTTCGAGAGCGCGATGAACGAGCGCCGGCTCGACGACCTGGACGCCCTGCTCGCGCCGGACGTCGTCCGGCACTGCGAGGCGACGCCCGCGATGGAGGTCACGAACCTCGACCAGTTCAAGGACTTCCTGCGGTTCGACGCCACGGTCTTCCCGGACAACAAGCAGACCTTCGAGCACATCGTGGTCGACGGGGACATGGTCGGCCTCTGGGCGACCTACGAGGGCACCCAGGACGGCGACTTCGGCCCGTTCCCGGCCACCGGGAAGTACGCCAAATTCAGCTTCGGGGCCGTGTTCCGGATGGCCGAGGGCAAGATCGCCGAGTGGTGGATCACCTGGGACAACATGACGGTCCTGCGGCAGCTCGGCCACCTGCAGGGCTGACACGGGGCGACCCCGCGGGCAGGATGCCCGGCATGACCTCACCGGGGGCGTGGCTGCGCCGCCACGACCCCGGCCTGGCCGCCGTCCGGCGGGCGGCGCGGGTGACGGTCGTCGCCTGCCTGGGCTTCTACGTCTGCCGGTACGTGCTCGACGACCCGGACATGGCCGCGTACGCCCTGTTCGGGGCCGTCGCGCTCGGGGCGCTCTCGCAGATCCCGGGCACCCCGTCCCGGCGGGCGCGCACGATCCTGGTGATGCTGCCCGTCGGGGCCGTGCTGATCAGCCTCGGCACGCTGCTGTCGTTCGACCTGGCCGCCGCGACGGCCGGGATGTTCGTGCTCGGCTTCGTGGTCAGCTTCGTGGGGGTGGGCGGACCGCGGCTGGTCGGGCTGGCCGCCGGCACGCAGCTGCTGTACATCCTGCCGTGCTTCCCGCCGTTCGACCCGGGCGCGCTGGGCTGGCGCATCGCGGGCCTCGCACTCGCCGTCGTGGTGCTGGCCGCCGCCGAGCTGGTGCTCTGGCCGGACCGGAGCCCGCCGCCCTACACCGATCGGCTGGCCGCGGCCGTGGGCGGTCTCGCCGCCTGCCTCGACGCGCTGGTCGTCGCCTGGTCCGGCGGCGGGCGGGAGCGGCTCGACGCGCTCCTGCCCGAGGCCGTCGACGCCGCCGACGCGCTGCGGCCCTCCCAGCTGCCGCTCGGCCAGGCCCCGGCCTCGGCGAGCCGTCGCGACCACGCGTTGGCCACCGCGGCCGGGACGACGCGGCTGCTGCTCGGCCGCGTCGCCGACCTCGCCCTGACCGACGACCGGGCCGCCCCGGACCTGCCCGCCGCCACCGGCCTGCTGCGCCAGGTCGCCTCCTGCGTCGCGGCCGCCGGCGCGTGGCTGCGTGGCGAGGGCGAGGTCCCGGACACCGACCGGGTCGCCGCGGCCCTGCGGGAGTTCCGGGCGGCGCGCGCCGCCATTCCGCCCGACGGCCTCCCGCCGGAACGGCTGCGGCTCGGGTCGCTGGCCCTGCAGCTGGGGGAGTGGACGAAGACGCTGGTCACGGCGCTGCGCGTGGTCGCGGGCGCCCCCGTCCCGCCCGACCCCACCCCGGCCTCGGCCCGTCCCGGCGTCTTCTGGTTCGCCCACGAGCCGGAGTGGGCGCTGCTCTGGCACCGGCTGCGCGAACACCTCACCCCGCGGTCGGTCTACTTCCAGGGCGCGCTCCGGCTCGCCGTCGCCCTGGCCGTCGCAAGGCTGCTGGCCGGGCTGTTCGACCTGTCCCACGGGTTCTGGGTGCTGCTCACCATCCTCACCGTGCTGCGGACCACGGCCGCCGAGACCCGCGCCCTGCTGCGCCCGGCCCTGATCGGAACCACCATCGGCGCCCTCATCGCGGCCGGGCTGCTCGTGGTGGGCGTGCCGCCCACGACCTACGCCGTCCTGCTGCCGATCCTCATGCTCGTCGGCTTCGCCGCCGGTCCGCTGCTCGGCCCCGGCTGGGCACAGGCGCTCTTCACCCTGGTCATCTCGATGGTGTTCGCGCAGGTCAGCCCGGCGGACTGGCATCTGGCCGAGGCCCGGCTGCTCGACGTCGCCGTCGGCGCCGCCATCGGCGTGGTGATCGGCCTGATCGCGTGGCCGCGCGGTGGGACCGGCGAACTGCACCGCGCCGCCGCCGAGTTCCTGGCCGACGCCGCGGGCGTGGTCCGCGAGACGGTCCGGGTGGTCGCCGAGGGCGCCCGGCCCGCCGACGCCCTGCCCCGCGCCCGCCGCACCGGCCGCCTCGCCGAGGCCTCCTACGCGCTCTACCAGAGCGAACGGCCGCAGCCCGGCGTCGTCGACTGGCAGGCGACCCTGGTGGCCGGGCACCACGCCGTGCGCGGGGCGGAGGCCCTGGTCCGGGAGTGCCCGACCGGGCGGCTGCTCAGCTGCGTGGGCCCGCTCGACCTCGCCGCCGCGGACGTCGCCGCCCGCTTCGAGCACGTCGCCCTCGGTCTCGCGCGCCGGGACCGCACCGCCCTCACCGCGCCGACGCTCCCGCCGCCGGACCTGCGGTGGCCCACGGACCTCGGTGTCGACCTCTACCACCTCGCCGACCTGCGGGTCTGGCTCGACGGCCTGCGCGACGACCTCTCCCGGGTCCTCGCCGCCCCCGCCGCCGAACCCGGGTCGCCGGCCGACGCCCTCCGCCTCCGGCTGGCCGGGATCGCGGACGGGGCGCCCCGGTAGGCCATGATCACCGGACGTGGACGGACGCCGTCGAGGAACGACGTCCGCGGTCCCCCACCGACGATCATGGAGCGTGGCGCCGAAGGAGCCGATACTCAGCGACGGAACGCGGCGAGGGTCGAGCCGACGGCGGCCTGCAGCAGCCCCGCCTCCGCGGGCATCGTGAGCCAGGTGAAGCCCAGTTCGCGGTAGGTGGCCACCCACTCGGTCGACCCGCAGTAGACGCCGACCGGCATGCCCGCCTCCCGGCACTGCCCCGTGACGGAGCGGAGCAGGTCGCGGTAGCCCTCGTCGTCGAGCGGCGGGATCGCGGCCCGGCCCGAGCTCAACGAGAGGTCCGACGGGCCGACGAAGAGCGCGTCGACCCCGTCGACCTGCAGGATCGCCGGCAGGTCCGCGACCGCCGCCATCGTCTCGATCATGATCACGCAGGCGCCGCGAGCGAGGACGTCGGCGCCGGTCCAGCCCACCCGGGTGGGGCCGAAGCTGCGCACCCCGGCCGGGGGATAGGCGCACGCGGCGGTGGCCGCCGCGGCCTCGGCGGCCGAGTCGACCAGCGGGACGATCACGCCGTCGGCCCCGCGGTCGAGGGCCCGGCTGATCGGGTCCGGGGCGTTGTGCGGCACGCGGACCAGCGTCGGGACGCCGCGCAGGGCCTGCAGCGAGGCGAGCAGGGAGTCGTCCCCGAGGAGGCCGTGCTGGGCGTCCAGGCACACGAGATCGACGCCGGAGGAGCCGACGATCTCGGCCGCGGCGGGGGAGGGGAGCTGGCACCAGCCGGCGACGGCGCCGTCGAAGGAGAGGCTCATGCCACGACCCTGCCCCTCGGCGCGCCTCGCGGGAAGCGCGGCCCGCCGCACGTACGGTCACCCGGTGCTCGGGGTCAGTCACGCCACGTCCGGAGCGGCCCTCGGGCTCGCGGTCGCGGGGCTCGCCCCGCAGGTGGTGGGCACGTCCCCGACCGCGGGCACGATCCTGACCTTCGCCGGCGTGACGGCGGGGGCCGCGCTGCTGCCCGACCTCGACCATCCCTCGTCGACGGCGAGCCGCCGCTTCTCCTGGGCCTCCTGGCTCGCCGCCCACGCGGTCCGGCCGCTGTCGGCGCTGGTCTTCCGGCTCACCCGGGGCCCGCGGGACTCCGGCCGCGGCACGCACCGGGGTCTGACCCACACGGTGGCCGGCGCGCTGCTGCTCGCCGCCGCGGTCGGCGTGACGAGTGCGCGCTGGGGCACGCCGGTCACCGCCGGGGTGCTGTTCGTGTGCCTGGCGTTGGCGATCAAGGGGCTCGACGGCCTGGTGCCCGGCCCGCCCTCGCTGGTGATCGCCGCGGGGCTGACCTGGGTGGCGGAGGAGAAGCTCCCCGGCGGCACCGCCGGGACGGCGGGCTGGCTCGGCCTCGCGGTCGGGCTCGGGATGCTGGTGCACTCGCTGGGCGACGCCGTCACCGAGTCCGGGGCACCGCTGTTCTGGCCCCTGCCCATCCGTGGCCGGCACTGGTACCCGATCGGCAGCCCGCGACCGCTGCGGTTCCGGGCCGGCGGGCGGGTGGAGGCGCTGCTGGTCGCGCCCCTGTTGACCCTCGGGACCCTCGCGCTGGCCGTGTACGTGGTGCCCGGGGCGCTCGACGTCCTGCTGGACCTGCGCGCCCGGCTGGTCACGGGCGGATGATGGCCGACGTGAGCGACTGGACGCTGCCCGCCCGCCCCGTGATCGGGATCCTGCACCCCGGGGCCATGGGTGCCGCCCTCGGCTCGGCGCTCAAGGCGCGGGCCGGCGCCGTGATCTGGGCGGCCGCGGGCCGCTCGCAGGCCACGTCGAAGCGCGCGGAGCTGGCGGACCTGATCGCCGTGCCGGACGTCGGTGAGCTGGCCCGGCGCGCGCACGTCGTGATCTCGATCTGCCCGCCGGGGGCGGCCCGCGAGGTCGCCGCACAGGTGGCCGAGGCGGTCGCCGGGCAGGACCGGACGCCGTTGTACGTCGACGCGAACGCCGTCTCCCCGGCCACGGTCGCCGCGATCGGCGGCCTCTTCCCCGACGACGCCGTGGTCGACGGAGCCGTGATCGGCCCGCCGGCGTGGGAGGCGGGCAGCACCGTCCTGTGGCTCTCCGGGCCGCACGCCTCGACGGTGGAGGCCCTGTTCGCCGGCACCCCCTTCGCGGCCCGCACGCTCGGGCCCGAGCCGGGCACCGCGAGCGCGCTCAAGGCCTGCTTCGCTCTGCAGAGCAAGGCGCTGCCCGCGATCTGGCTCGCGCTCGACGAGGCCGCGCGCACCCTCGGCGTCGACGGCCCGCTGCGCGAGGAGCTGGCGCGCACCGGCGTGGACTACCCGGCCGAGCTGGCCGCGGTGGCGGGGCGGGCGAAGGAGAAGGGCTGGCGGTGGGTCGCAGAGATGGAGGAGGCGGCGGACACCCTGGCCGCGGCCGGGGTGCCCGACGGCTTCTCCCGTGCCGCGGCCGAGATGTACCGGCGGGCCTGAACTCCCGACTCGCGCTGCCGGAACTCCCGACTCGCAGAGCGCGGTCAGCTCGAGGGGCCGAAGCGCTCCACCCGGATGCGGTCCGCGGTGACACCGAGGCCGAGGAGCAGGTCGGTCGCCGTGTCGCAGAAGGGCGGGGTGCCGCACACGAACAGGGTCTGATCGGGCTGCAGCAGCGGCTCGAGGTCCGCCGCCGTGATCCGCCCCGGCGGCCGCGCGTACCCCGGCGGCACCTCGCGGGTGTAGACGATCGTGGTCTCCGGCCCCGGCAGCTCGTCGCCGTAGTACAGCGCCGACGGCGTGCGGGCCGAGACGATCAGCCGGAACAGCCCCGACCCGGCGATCCGCGCGGACCGCAGCATCGCCATCAGCGGCACCACCCCGGACCCGCCGGCCACGCCGAGCGCCGGGGTGTCGCCGGGCCAGGCGAACCAGCCGCCGATCGGCCCCCGCACCTCCAGCTCGTCCCCGGGCTCGACGACCTCGTGCAGGAACTCCGACACCTCGCCGCCGGGCAGCAGCTCGACGGTCAGGTCGATCTCGTCCGTGCCCGGCACCGACGCCACCGAGTAGTCCCGCTGGGCGGTGTAGCCGTCCTCCGCGGTCAGCCGCACCACGTAGTACTGCCCGGCGATGTGCCCGGACTCCGCCGGGAGCTTGAGCCGGAAGGTCTTGGCCGTGGGCGTCTCCCGCCGGACGTCCAGCACCGTCGCCGTCTGCCAGGTCGCCATCAGTCCCCCTGGTACCGCTGCTCGAGCCAGGGGTCGCCCCGGTCGTGGTACCCGTTGCGCTCCCAGAAGCCCTGCTCGTCCTCGGCCATGACGCGCAGGCCGGAGACCCACTTCGCGCTCTTCCAGAAGTACAGGTGCGGCACCAGCAGCCGCGCCGGCCCGCCGTGCTCGACGGTCAGCGGCCGCCCGTCCGCCTCCCACACCACCCACGCCTTCCCGCCGGTCACGTCCGCCAGCGGCAGGTTCGTGGTGTAGCCCGTGTGCGCCGTCGCCATGACGAACCCGGCCTCCGGCTGCACGCCCACGGCCTCGAGCAGCGTGTCGACCGAGACCCCGTCGAACGTCATGCCCAGCTTCGACCAGGTGGTGACGCAGTGGATGTCGCCGGAGTACCGCGACCCCGGCAGGGCGTGGATCTCCTCCCAGGTCCAGCTGCGCGGCCGGTCGACCAGGCCCTCGATGGTGAAGGTCCAGCGGTCGGTGCCGATCCGCGGCGTGGCCTCCGCGTTGAGCACCGGCCAGTCGTCCTTCGCGTCGTACTGGCCCGGGGGCAGCCGCGGGTCGCGCGTCGCCCGGCCGCGCCCGGTGAAACCTCGGGTGATCGCCATGCCCGTCCCTCCGCCGACGTGTCCTACCGCGACACAGCATGGCGGACTGCGGCGACATTCCCGCGCGCCGAGCGGTGTGAGGTCGACGGGTGACCCACATCCGGGACTCACCCCCGGTGGAGCCCGGGTTCCCGGTCCGGGACCACGAAGGACGCCGCGGTGCGGACCGGCGCACCCGGCGTCGTGACGGCGTCGACCACCCGGAAGTCGGCGGTGAGCCGCCCGGGCTCGTAGCGGGCCCGCACGTACCCCCGGCGGTTGCTGCGGAAGCGCAGGTGGGGGTTGGTCCGCAGGTCGGGGTGGTCGGTCGAGGCGTCCCCGTCGCCGCTCGAGGTGATCGAGCTGGACACGAGCTCGGTGCCGACGACGGGCGAGGCCGGGTCCTCGTAGTCGGCCTTGATCTCGTTGGCCCAGTGGGTGTGCACGTCGCCGGTGAGGACGACGGCGTTGCGCACACCGGCGTCGACCCAGCTGCGGGTGACCCGGTCGCGGGAGGCGGCGTAGCCGTCCCAGCCGTCCATGGCCAGCCTCTCGGGAGCACCGGGGTCGAGGTCGCGCCGGGCGAAGAACACCTGCTGGCCCAGCACGTCCCAGCGCGCCCGCGAGCGCCGGAACCCGTCGGCGAGCCAGCGCTCCTGGGCGGCCCCGGGCAGCGACCGCCCGGGATCCAGCCGCTCCGTGCAGCCGACCCGTCGGCCGTCCCCGCACGCCTGGTCGTCCCGGTACTGACGGGTGTCGAGCACGTGGAAGGTGGCGAGCCCGCCCCACTCGATCCGCCGGTAGAGCTGCATGTCGGGGCCGCGCGGCACCGACGTGCGGCGCAGCGGCATGTTCTCGTAGTACGCCCGGGCAGCGGCGGCGCGGCGGGCGCGGAAGGCCCTGCGTGGCTGCTCGTCCTCGGGGTCGGCACCGGCCCAGTTGTTGTCGGTCTCGTGGTCGTCCCACACCACCAGCCAGGGCGCGACGGCGTGCGCGGCGCGCAGGTCCGGGTCGGTCCGGTACTGCGCGTACCGCTGACGGTACTCGGCCAGGTCCGTCGTCTCGGGTCCGACGACGGGCCGGACCGCCTCGTCCGGCGTCGCGTACTCGTACTGGTAGTCACCGAGGTGCAGGACGAGGTCGGGTTCGTCCTCGGCGAGCCGGCGGTACGCGGTGAAGTACCCGATGGGGTAGTTCGCGCAGGAGGCGACGCAGGTGGTCAGCGCCGGACCGAGGGCGCCGGAGGCGGGCGCGGTCCGGGTGCGGCCCGCGGGGGAGACGGCCCCGTTCGCGCGGAACCGGTAGAAGTACTCGCGGCCGGGAGCCAGGCCGGTGGTCTCGACGTGCAGGGTGTGCGCGGCCTCGGGTACGGCGTCGACCGTGCCCCGCTGCTCGATCACGGTGAAGCGCTCGTCGCGGGCGACCTCCCACTCCACCGGCACCACCCGCGCGGGCATCCCGCCCAGGCCGTCGGCGGCGAGGGGATCCGGCGCGAGCCGCGTCCACAGCACCATGCCGTCGGGCGACGGGTCGCCCGAGGCGACGCCGAGGGTGAAGGGGTCGCGGATCGACGCCGTGCGTGCGGCACCGGCGGCGAGCGCGCCGGTGGCGGCGGTGGCCCCGAGGAGGAACAGACGCCGGCCGAACGGCGGGAGCGTCGTGGCACCCCTGCGAGGGGCCGGAGACGGCCGGGGACCCTCCGCGCCGGTGATGCGCACGCCACCTCCCGGTGCAGGACAGGACTCGGCGACGGTCGCCCTCAGCGGGCGCCGAGCCCCGGCAGCCTACGGTCCAGCGCGAGCGCCCCGAACCCCAGCCCGACGAACAACACGGCCACGACCAGGCAGTTGACCGCGATGCGGGCGTAGCCGTGCGCCACGACGTCGACGAACGGGTACGGGTACCAGTCGATCACCGCGCCGCGCACCAGCGTGAACGCCAGCCAGGCGAGCGGGTAGCCCGCCGAGACCAGCACGACCTCCCGGTCCACCAGCCCGCGCGGGCCGAACACCAGCCACCCGACGACGGCGAGCAGCGGTGTGATCATGTGGCAGACCACGGTGGCGACCTGGTGCAGGCCGTGCGGGTCCACGGTCTGGGCCAGCACGAGGTTGTAGACGATACCGGTGACGGCGATGCCCACCACGGCGTCGAGCAGCAGGACCCGCATCGCCAGGGAGTCCCGTGCGGGATCGACCGCCAGGAGCACGTGCGTGACCCCGACGAGCAGGTTGCTGAGGATCGTGAAGTAGGCGAACACGTTGGCCACGCGGGCCCCGGTGCCGGTGAACACCGAGTAGGGGGCCGAGTCCACCGCGACGGCCACCACCTGCACCGCGACCCCGAGCAGCGCGAACGCGGCCACGAGCCCGAACCACGGCCGGGCGAGCGGGAGGTAGCGGGCCACCGGGGGGACTCTAGCCGCGGATCGCCGTCCCGGATCTGCTCGCGCAGCGCGACGACCGCGGCGTCGGCGGGTCACGGTCCGCCTCGTCCCCTTTCGGTGGGTTCGTCCCCCATGGCGGTGACGCTCGGACACGACCTCGTCACCCGGTCGTCGGACAGGGAGCACGGAGAGCGATCGTCATGCGGGTGGAACGCCGATGACACGGCTTCGTAACAGACGGTCGAGACCGTGCGAGCCGCTCCACGCTCCGGTCCGCGATCAGGGAGACGCATGACGCCCGCCGACGACCTCGACATCGGCTTCACCGGCGCCCGCTTCGGCGGCGCGCCCCGGAAGCGGCGGCGCAAGAGGACCGAGGGGGCGGCGGAGGCCGCAGGCACCGCCGGCGTGGAGGCGGGCACCCGGAGCGACCGTTGGACCGCGGACGAGGCGGACACGGCGGCCATCGCGGTCGTCGGGGAGGCGGCCCCGCTGCCGGCGCAGACCTCCACGACGGCAGCCGTCGCCGAGAGCGCCCTCGCGCCCGACGAGCCGGCCGTCGGGTACACCGGCGCCCGCTTCGGCGGGGCGTCCCGGCGTCGCCGCGAGCGCGAGGAGCACCCGGAGCCGATCCCGGTCGTGGTCGACCCGGTGCTGCCGCCGCTGCCCCCGCCCGTCGACGGGCCCGGCGACCTCGACGACGAGTACGTCGACGACCGGACCGGCCGCTCCCTGGCCGTCCGGCCGTACTTCTACACCAAGGGCCGCACCCGGTCCCGCTACGAGCTGGCCATCGAGACCCTGGTGTCCACCCCGCCCGCGGCCTTCCGCCAGCCGGAGCTGGCCGAGCACACCGCGATCCTCGAGCTGTGCCGTGAGCCCCGGTCGATCGCCGAGGTCGGCGCCTTCACGGGGATGCCGCTGGGCGTCGCCCGGGTCGTCGTGGGCGACCTCGCGGTCACGGGCGGGCTCGAGGTGCACCGGACCGCCACGGCCGAGGGACCGGACCTGGCCCTGATGGAGCGGGTGCTCGCGGGCCTGCGCCGGCTGTGAGTGCTGCCGACCGCCCCTGACCGGGCGCGGTCGCTCGCGACCCGCCGACCTGCGCGCCGACCTGCGCCGACCTGCGCCGACGATGCCGCCGGGACGGCCGGGCACCCCGCCCGACCGGCCGGTCCGGCGGGCGCGCGCGGCCGCGGTGTGGCACAACTCCACCATGAGCGACTTCCTGGCCCCGCCCGTCCCGGTCGTCCCGGCCCCGTTCCACACCCCGGAGCGGGAGAAGCTGCAGGAGCAGGCGCGGGCCTTCGCGGCCGAGCGCGTCCTCCCGCTGGCCGACGAGCTGGACAAGGTCAAGGGCGAGATCCCGCGCTCGCTGCTCGACGAGCTGGCCGAGCTCGGCTACTTCGGGATCACCGTGCCGCGCGAGCACGGCGGGCTGGGCCTCGGCGCCTTCGAGTACTGCATGATCGCCGAGGAGCTGGCCCGCGGCTGGATGAGCGTCGGCAGCATCATCGCCCGGGCCCAGGGGGCCGGCACCGGCGTGGCGGACGAGTCCCGCCGCGCGGAGCTGCTGCGGCGCAGTGCCGCGGGGACCTGGATCGGGGCCATCGCCCTCTCCGAGCCCGACGCCGGGTCGGACCTCGCCGCCGTCGCGACCCGGGCGGTCCGGGACGGTGACGACTTCGTGATCACCGGGCGCAAGCGCTGGACCGGCAACGCCAAGGCCGCCGACTTCATCCAGGTGCTGGTGCGGACCGAGGACCCGAAGCCGGGGGAGCGGCGCTCGGCCGGCCTTGCCACCGTCGTCGTCGAGAAGGAGCGCGACTCCTTCCCCGAGGGCGTCACCGGGCGGCCCATCGACAAGATCGGCTACCACGGCTTCGTCACGTGGGACCTGGAGTTCGACGGCCTGCGGGTCCCGGCGGGCAACCAGCTCGCCTCCGGCGACCAGGGGTTCGCCGACACGCAGCAGTGGCTCAACATCGCCCGCGTGCACACCGCGGCCCGGGCGGTCGGGCTGGCCCGCGGCGCCGTCGAGGACTGCATCGTCTACCTGCAGAAGCGCGAGCAGTTCGAGCACCCGATCGGCGACTTCCAGGCCGTCCGGTTCAGGCTGGCCACGATGGCCGCCCGGGTCGAGCAGGCCCGGTCCTTCTACCAGCACGTCGCGCACCGGCTGGACCAGGGCGAACCCTGCGAGCGGGAGGCGGCGATGGTGAAGCTGCTGGCCACCGAGATGGCCGCCGAGGTCACCGGCGACGGCATCCAGCTGCACGGCGGCAACGGCTATACCACCGAGCACCGGGTCGAGCGCTACTGGCGGGACGCCCGGCTGACCACGATCTTCGAGGGCACGAGCGAGATCCAGCAGAAGATCATCGCGGACCGGTTGCTCCCGCGCAGCCCGCTCGGCTGACCCACCCGGCCCGCGCTGTTCACCGGGTTGGTGGAGCGGCAGCCCGCCGTGCCGGGTGGCATGGTGCCCAGATGTCCCGTGACGCGCTGCTGCGCGAGCTGCGGGCCTGCGTGTCCACCACCGGGCAGCTCCGCGACGACGAGCTCGCCCGCCACGCGCAGGCCCACGACGCCTCGCACTTCCACCTGCTGCCGACCGCGGTCGTCGTGCCGCGGGGGGCGCCCGAGGTCGGCCGGCTGCTCGCGCTGAGCCGGCGCACCGGCGTCCCGCTGACCTTCCGGTCCGGCGGGACCAGCCTGTCCGGCCAGGCCGTCACCGACCAGCTGCTCGTCGACACCCGCACGCACTTCCGCGAGGTCGAGATCCTGGACGACGGGCTGCGCGTGCGGGTGCAGCCGGGTGTCACCGTCCGGCAGCTCAACGCCCGCCTGGCCCGGTACGGGCGCCGGTTCGGCCCCGACCCGGCGAGCGAGGCGGCGTGCACGGTCGGCGGTGTGCTGGCCAACAACTCCAGCGGGATGGCCTGCGGGACCGTGGAGAACAGCTACCGCACGCTGGAGTCGGTGGTCGCGGTGCTGCCCTCCGGCACGGTGGTCGACACCGGTGCCCCGGACGCGGACGAGCGGCTGCGGGCGCTCGAGCCGGACCTCGCCAAGGGCCTGCTGGAGCTGCGGGACCGGGTCCTGGCGAACCCGGCCTCGGTCGCCACGATCGAGCGGCAGTTCGCCATGAAGAACACCATGGGCTACGGGCTGAACGCGCTGCTCGACCACGACACCCCGACCGCGATCCTCACCCACCTGCTGGTCGGCAGCGAGGGCACGCTCGCGTTCGTCGCGTCCGCGGTGTTCCGCACGGTCCCGCTGCGCACCCACGTCTCGTCCGCCCTGCTGGTGTTCGACGACCTGTTCGCGGCCAGCGAGGCGCTGCCGGCCCTCGTCGCCACGCAGGCGGCGACCCTGGAGCTGATGGACGCCACCTCGCTGCGCGTCGGGCAGTCGTTCGCGGACTGCCCGCCGGAGGTCGCCCGGATCGCGGTCGACGCCCAGGCCGCGCTGCTGCTCGAGTACCAGGCCACCTCCGGCGAGGAGCTGGCCGAGCGGGTCACCGCCGCGCAGCCGGTGCTCGCCGCCCTCCGGACCGCGGAGCCGGTGCGGCTCAGCACGGAGGCCGGCGTCCGCGGCCCGCTGTGGAAGCTGCGGAAGGGCCTCTACTCGTCCGTGGCCGGGGCCCGGCCGCAGGGGAGCACGGCCCTGCTGGAGGACGTCGTGGTGCCCGTGCCGGCCCTGGCGGAGACCTGCCGGGAGCTGGCCGTGCTGTTCGACCGGTACTCCTACCGCGACAGCGTGGTCTTCGGGCACGCCAAGGACGGCAACATCCACTTCATGCTCACCGACCGCTTCGAGACGGACGAGCAGCTCGGCCGGTACCGGGACTTCACCGAGGACATGGTCGACCTCGTGCTGGGGCAGGGTGGGTCGCTCAAGGCCGAGCACGGCACCGGGCGGGTCATGGCGCCGTACGTCCGCCGCCAGTACGGCGACGAGCTGTACGCGGTCATGCAGGAGATCAAGCGGCTCCTCGACCCGCACGGCGTGCTCAACCCGGGCGTGGTGCTCAGCGACGACCCGGACCTGCACCTCAAGCACATCAAGCTGAACCCGCAGGTGGACGCCGAGGTCGACCGCTGCACGGCCTGCGGGTTCTGCGAGCCGGTGTGCCCGAGCCGAGACCTGACGCTCACGCCGCGGCAGCGGATCGCGGCCTGGCGGTCGATCCGCGGGGCCGAGCTGGCCGGCGACGCCGTGCTCGCCGAGCGGATCCGGGCGGACTACGACTACCAGTCGGTCCAGACCTGCGCCGTGGACGGCATGTGCCAGACCGCCTGCCCGGTGCTGATCAACACCGGCGACCTGGTGAAGAAGCACCGCCGGCGGGACCAGCCGAAGGCGAACGCCGCGGCGTGGACCACGGCGGCGAAGCACTGGGGTGCGGTCACCCGGGGCGGCTCGCTCGCGCTGACCGCGCTGGACAAGGCGCCGGACGCCCTCGATCCCGCCGTCACCGCGGCGAACCGGGCGGTTCGCGCGGTGGCCGGGGCGGAGCATGTGCCGCTGTGGTCGGGGGAGCTGCCGCGCGGCGGGCCCCGCCGGGCCAGGCCGGCCCCGGCGGTGGCCCCGGCCGCCGTCTACCTCCCGTCCTGCGTGAACACGATCTTCGGGCCCGCCGGCGAGCCGGAGGGGCCCGGGGTGCAGGCGAGCGTCGAGGCGCTCTGCCGGGCCGCCGGCGTGGGGCTGCTCGTGCCGGAGGGCGTCGACTCGCTGTGCTGCGGCACGCCGTGGTCCTCCAAGGGGGTCCCCGGCGGGTACGAGGCGATGCGGGAGCGGGTCCGCCCGGTCGTGCTCGCGGCCACCCGGGACGGTGAGCTGCCGGTGATCAGCGACGCGTCGTCCTGCACCGAAGGGTTCCACGGGCTGCTCGAGGGCACCGGCGTCCGGGTCGTGGACGCGATGCGGTTCGTGGTCGACGAGGTCCTGCCGCGGCTGGGCGAGCACGCGACCGTGGCGTCCGTGTCCGTGCACCCGACCTGCTCCTCCGTGCGGATGCAGCTCGATCCGGCGCTCCTCGCCCTCGCGCACGCGGTGGCCGACGAGGTGCACGTCCCGGACGAGTGGGGGTGCTGCGCCTTCGCCGGCGACCGCGGCCTGCTCCACCCCGAGCTGACCGCCTCGGCGACCGCACGGGAGGCCGCCGAGGTCCGCGAGCGGGACGCCGCCGCGCACGTGTCCTGCAACCGCACCTGCGAGCTGGGCATGACCCGGGCGACGGGCCGTACCTACCGGCACGTCCTCGAGCTGCTCGCCTCCCTGACCGTGTGAGCGAACGGCGCTCTCGCTCATCCCTGGTGAGCGAGAGTGCCGTTCGCCCGGTTCGTCAGGAGTCGCCGAAGCCGGTGACCCACACGACGGCCTCGCCCGCCTCGTCCGACGCGGCGAGGTCGACCTCGGCGGTGATGGCCCAGTCGCGGTCGCCGGCGGGGTCGTCGATCACCTGGCGGACGAGCCAGCGCTCCGGCTCCTCCACGATGTCGATCATCTTCGGGCCGCGGGCGTCCGGGCCGATCCCGATGCCGCCGAACCCGTGCAGGTCGAAGAAGGGCAGGAAGGCCTCGCGCCAGCGCTCCGCGGTCCACCCCGCCTCCTTGTCCAGCTCGCCGAGCAGGTCCCAGCGCTGCAGGGACGCGAGCTCCACGCGGCGGAACAGGGCGTTGCGGACCAGCACGCGGAAGGCCCGGGCGTTGCGGGTGACGCCGGCCGGGCCCTCGTCGAGGGAGGGCGGCGCGGACTCGTCCTCGACCCCGCCGCCGGCCGCGAGCTTCTCCCACTCGTCGAGCAGCGAGGAGTCGACCTGGCGTACCAGCTCGCCGAGCCACTCGATCTGGTCGGTCAGCTCGTCCGTGCGCGCGTGCTCGGGCACGGTCTGGCGCAGCGCCCGGTAGCAGTCCGCGAGGTAGCGCAGCACCAGCCCCTCGGAGCGGGCGAGCTGGTAAAACGCGACGTACTCGTGGAAGGTCATGGCCCGCTCGGACATGTCCCGCACCACGGACTTGGGCGAGAGCCGGGCGTCCTCCACCCACGGCGCGCCGCGCCGGTAGGTCTCCAGTGCGCCGACCAGCAGCTCCTCCAGCGGCTTCGGGTACGAGACGTCCTCGAGGAGCGTCATCCGCTCCTCGTACTCGATGCCCTCGGCCTTCATCGACGCGACGGCCTCGCCCTTGGCCTTGTTCTCCTGGGCGTAGAGCACCGGGCGGGGATCGTCGAGCGTGGCCTCGACGACCGAGACGACGTCGTGCGCGTACGACGGCGAGTCCCGGTCGAGCAGGTCGAAGGCGGCCAGGGCGAAGGGCGACAGCGGCTGGTTGAGCGCGAAGTCGAGCTGGAGGTCGCCGACGAGTCGGACGGTGCGGCCCTCCGCGTCGGGCGCGTCGAGCTTCTCCACCACGCCCGCGGCGAGCAGGGCCCGATAGATCGCGATGGCGCGCAGGATGTGCTTGCGCTGCCGGGACCGCGGCTCGTGGTTGTCCTCGAGCAGGTGCCGCATCGCGGTGAACGCGTCCCCGTGCCGGGAGATCACATTCAGCAGCATCGCGTGCGACACGTGGAAGTGGCTGGTCAGCGGCTCGGGCTGGGCGGCCTGCAGCTTCTCGTAGGAGGTCTGGGACCAGCCGACGAAGCCCTCCGGCGGCTGCTTGCGCACCACCCGGCGGCGCTTCTTCGGGTCGTCGCCGGCCTTCTGCAGGGCCTTGTGGTTCTCGATCTCGTGCTCGGGCGCCTCGGCGACGACCGTGCCGACGGTGTCGTATCCCGCCCGCCCGGCCCGCCCGGCGATCTGGTGGAACTCGCGCGCCTTGAGCGGGCGGGTGCGCCGGCCGTCGTACTTCGACAGGCCGGTGAACAGCACGGTCCGGATCGGCACGTTGATCCCGACGCCGAGGGTGTCCGTGCCGCAGATGACCTTGAGCAGCCCGGCCTGGGCGAGGGTCTCCACGAGCCGGCGGTAGCGGGGCAGCATCCCGGCGTGGTGCACGCCGATCCCGTGCCGGACCAGCCGGGACAGGGTCCTGCCGAAGCCCGCGGTGAACCGGAAGTCGCCGATCAGCTCGGCGATCGCGGCCTTCTCCTCCTTCGAGGTGACGTTGACGCTCATCAGCGCCTGCGCCCGCTCGACGGCCGACTGCTGGGTGAAGTGCACGACGTAGACCGGCGCCTCGTGCGTCTCCAGCAGCTCGGTGATCGTCTCGTGCAGCGGGGTGAGGACGTACCGGTAGTGCAGCGGCACGGGCCGCTCGACCGAGGTGATCTCCCGGGTGGCGCGGCCGGTGCGGCGGGTGAGGTCGTCCCGGAAGAACGACGTGTCGCCCAGCGTGGCGCTCATCAGCAGGAACTGCGCCTGCGGCAGCTCGACCAGCGGCACCTGCCAGGCCCAGCCGCGGTCCGGGTCGGCGTAGAAGTGGAACTCGTCCATCACGACCGAGCCGACGTCCGCCTTCGCGCCCTGGCGCAGTGCGATGTTGGCCAGGATCTCCGCGGTGCAGCAGATGATCTCGGCGCCCTCGTTCACCGCGGCGTCGCCGGTCAGCATGCCGACCTTGTCGGCGCCGAAGACGTCGATCAGGTCGAAGAACTTCTCGCTGACCAGCGCCTTGATCGGAGCGGTGTAGAAGGTACGGGCGCCGCGGGCGACCGCGGCGGCGTGCGCGGCGATCGCGACGAGCGACTTCCCCGATCCGGTGGGGGTGGAGAGGATGACGTTGCCGCCGGTCGCGATCTCCAGCAGCGCCTCCTCCTGTGCGGGGTAGAGCGAGAGGCCCCGCTCCTCGAAGGCCCAGTCCGCGAAGACCCCGACCAGGGCGTCCGGATCGTCGCCCCGGGGGAGGCGGTCGGTGAGCAGGGCGGCGGAGGTGGCGGTCATGATGCCGCCGATTGTCCACGAGTCCGCCCGCGCGGGCCGACCTGCCTGCTCAGACCACCGTGACCGCGAGCACGAGGGCGGCGAGGGCGGTGTCGAGCACCGCGCAGAACACCGCCATCGACGGCACGACCACGCGCCCGGTGCGGTGGTGGTGGACGTCCCAGCCCGCGTGCACGAGCAGCGCACCCGCCACCAGCGCCCCCGACCACCCCGGCGACGCCTGCGCCGCCACCAGCGCGGCCGCCCCCAGCACCAGCATCGCCGCCGCCTGCAGGGGAAGGCCCCACGGCGGGCGGAGCCGGCCCCTGGCCAGGCCCACCACCGCGAGCACGGCGGCGAGCGCGAGCATCCAGACCGAGGGGTCGATACCGGGCACCGCCTTCCCCACGCCGATCAGCACGACGGACACGCCGAAGGCCGGCCACGCCGCGACGCGCGAGCCGAGCGCCGCGGCCGTCAGGTAGACGAACCCGGAGGCGGCGACGACGGGGGCGACCTCGGCCCCGTCCACGATCCCCAGCCCGGAGGCGACGCCCACGGCGAGTCCGGCCGCGGCCGGCCAGGTCCGGTGGAACCAGGTCTGCCGGCGGGACATCCCCTGCTCGATCGCGGTCACGGCGCCTCCTCGGTCGTCTGATACCCCAGAGGGGTATCAGGCGCGCCCGGTGCACGGAACTGCTTCGGCCGGAACCGCGGGCGGCCCGTCCGGATCCGCCCGCTCAGAGGGTCCGGACCATCCGGATCATGCAGCCCCGCGGCCACCGGTCCAGGCCCCGGGCCCGTTCGGCGGCCCGGACCGCGCGCAGGCCGGGGGTGAGCTCCTCCTCGGCCAGCCAGCGGAACCCGCACCGGAGGTAGTACGGCCCGTTCCACGGGACCTCGACGAAGGTCGTCAGGGTGAGGGCGGGCAGCTCCGCGCGCCGGGCCGTGGCCGCGGCGTCCTCGAGCAGGGCACGCCCCAGCCGTCGCCGGGCGTGGTCGGGGTGCACGGACACCTGCTCGACGTGCAGGGCGCCGTCCAGCGGCTCGGCCAGCAGGTAGGCGGCGATGCGCCCCTCCTGGTCCACGACGCGCACGGCGCCGGCGCGTACCGGTCCGAGGAGCTCCGCCGCGGTGGGCGGCTCGTCGTCAGCGATCGCGTCCATGCCGAGGCTCCTGAAGGGCGCGCCCGCCGCGCGCTCGAGCTCGCGGAGGGCCTCGACGTCCGCCGGCCCCGCGGCCCTGATCGACAGCCCGTCTTGCAGCCCCTCCGGCAAACCGTCCGGCGGCCCGACGGGCACGGTCGCGTCCACGGCGTCAGCCTGCTCCGGCCCGGTCGCCGCGGGAAAGCCGATTCCGCCCGCCCGCGCACCACCTGCCGCAGATCACGGTGCCCTGGGCGCGCTGCCACCGCCGTACGGCCGATCAGGTGACACATCCCCCGTACGGCCGTTTACCGTGGGGAGCGTGACAGGGCGGGGAGCGGGCACGGGCATGCCCGACGTCGTCCCGCCGATGCTCCCCTCCCAGGGGGACCTGGCCGACGGCGAGCGGGGCGGCGACTGGGCGGTCGAGTTCGCCTGGGCGGGCTTCCGCTGCGTCGCCTACGTCCGTCCCGGGCACGTCCGGCTGCTCTCGTCGACCGCGCGCAGCGTGACCCGCAGCTTCCCCGAGCTCGCCGTGCTCGGCGACCGGGTGCGCGGGGCCGGGTTGGTGCTCGACGGCGTGGTCGTCGCCCTCGACGACGCCGGTCGCCCGAGCCGGCGCCCGCTGATGCGCCGGACCTCCACGGTGGCGCCCTCGGAGTCGCTGCGCGCGCGGGTGCCCGTCGGGTTCGTGGTCACGGACCTGCTGTGGCTGGACGGGCGCCCGCTGCTGCGCCGCCCCTACGCCGAGCGCCGCCGGCTGCTGGAGGGCCTGGACATCGCCGGGCCGCACGTGCTGGTGCCGCCCTCGCACCCCGCGGCGGAGGCGGGGTTCGTGATGGAGGCCGCCGAGCGCTTCGGGCTCGACGGGCTCCACCTCAAGCGGGTCGACGCCGCGTACAAGGCCGGCCGCCGGACCCGGGACTGGCTGCGGGTGCCGCTGCGCCGGGCGCGCCCGGTCGTGGTCGGGGGCTGGATGCCGGCCGAGCGGAACCGGCCCGGGCGGGTCGGGGCACTGCTGCTCGGCATCCCGGACACCCCGCCCGTGCCCGGTGGGCCGCTCGGGCCGCTGCGCTACGTCGGGCGCGTGGGCGTGGGATCGGGCGCCGCGCGCCGCGAGATCGGCGAGCTGCTTCGCACCCTGAACGCGCAGGTCCCCCCGTTCGTGCCCGCCGGCCCGGGGGCAGTACCCGACGCGGTCGCCGACGACGCGCGCTGGGTCGTGCCCCGGATCGTCGGGCAGGCCGAGTACCAGGGCTGGACACGCGGGGCGCACCTCCGGCTGCCGGTGTGGCGCGGGATCCTGCGGCCCGGCGAGGTCGCGCCGGAGGACTGGGCGGGCACGCCCTGGGACCGGGACGCGGGCGCGGGGACCGGGGAGACCGGCGAGTGCGCCACACCGGGGTCCGAGGACGCCGAGGTCTGGGGTCCCCGCCGACGCGGCGAGCGGGTCCGCACCCCGCACGAGCACGGCCGCCGCACCGGCCGCGCCGACCGCGCCGACAGCGCCGACGGGGAGGACGTGGGCCACGGCGCGGGTGCGACCCCGGCCGCACCCATCCCGGAGCCGCCCACCCCACCCCCGGCCCTCCCGCCGGTGCCCGCACGTCCCGAGGCGCCGCCGCCGGCCTCCGCCAGCTCGCTCAACCGCAGCCTCGAGCAGCACTTCGTCTACAACGCGTTCAACACCATCGCGGCCCTGATGCGCACCGATCCCGCGCAGGCCCGCGAGCTCCTGCTGGGCTTCGCCGACCTCAGCCGGACCGCCGACCGGGTGGGCACCCCGGAGATCCCGCTGGCCGACGAGCTGGCCGCCGTGCGGGCCTACCTGGCCATCGAGAAGGCGCGGTTCGGCCGCCGGCTGGAGGCCGAGGTGACGGTCGGGGAGGGGCTCGCCGCGCAGCTCCGCGATCTGTCCGTCGCCCCGCTGCAGGTGCTGGTCCTCGTCCGCGAGACCGTCCAGCAGCAGATCGAGCCGCGCCCGGAGGGCGGCGCGGTGACCGTGCACGTCGCGGCGGACGGCGCGGGCGGCGCGGAGGTGGTCGTGACCGACCGGGGCCACGGCGAACGCAGGCTGCGGCTGCCCGCACCCGCCGCCTGTTCCGGCTGAGACGACCCTCCTGTGTGAACGGCGTGTGACAACCTGACCGGCGAGGCGTGACCGAGGCGGCGCCGGTCTGCGGGCGCGATCAGGAGGACGCTACGGTTCCGCCCATGCTCGGCCTCCCCGACGGCGCACGCGCCTGCCTGTTCGACCTGGACGGTGTGCTCACCGACACCGCCGGCGTGCACGCGGCCTCGTGGAAGACGATGTTCGACGAGTACCTCGAGAAGCGGGAGGGCCCGGGCTACCGGCCCTTCGACCTCGCCGCGGACTACGGGCCCTACGTCGACGGCAAGCCGCGGCTGGAGGGCACCCGCAGCTTCCTCGCCTCGCGCGGGATCACCCTGCCCGACGGCAGCCCGGACGACCCGCCGGACGCGGAGACGCTGTGGGGCCTGTCCACGCGCAAGAACGACCTGGTGCAGGTCGTGCTGCGGGAGAAGGGCGTCGACGTCTACCCGGCCTCCCGGCCGTACCTGGAGGCCGTGCGGAAGGCGGGCCTGAAGGTGGCCGTGGTGTCGTCGTCGGCCAACGCCGAGCAGGTGCTCGACGTGGCCGGGCTGTCCGACCTCATCGACCACCGGGTGGACGGCGTGGCGGCCCGGGCGCGGCACCTGCCGGGCAAGCCCAACCCCGACACCTTCCTCGCCGCCGCGCAGGACCTGGACGTCCCGGCGACCGCGGCGGTCGTGTACGAGGACGCGCTGGCCGGCGTCGCGGCGGGCCGGGCCGGCGGGTTCGGCCGGGTCGTCGGCGTCGACCGGCTCGGGCACGCCGACGCGCTGCGCGAGCACGGCGCCGACGTGGTGGTGTCCGACCTCTCCGAGCTGTTGGAGGACCAGTAGTGAAGCCGGACGCGGGCCGCACGTTCGCGGTCGAGCCCTGGGTCGTGCGCGAACCGACCCTCGACATCGCCGCGATGGGGCAGACGGAGTCGGTCTTCGCGCTGTCCAACGGCCACATCGGACTGCGCGGCAACCTCGACGAGGGCGATCCGCACCACCTGCCCGGGACCTACCTGAACTCCTTCTACGAGGTCCGGCCGCTGCCCTACGCCGAGGGCGGCTACGGCTACCCGGAGTCCGGGCAGACGATCATCAACGTCACCAACGGCAAGCTGATCCGGCTGCTGGTCGACGACGAGCCCTTCGACCTGCGCTACGGCAAGCTCCGCCGGCACGAGCGGGTGCTCGACCTGCGCGCCGGCACGCTCAGCCGGGAGGTCGAGTGGGAGTCCCCGGCCGGGCGCGTGGTGCGCGTGCGCAGCATCCGGCTGGTGTCGCTGACGCAGCGCGCGATCGCCGCGATCTGCTACGAGGTCGAGGTGCTCGACGAGGCCGCACTGCTCGTCGTGCAGTCCGAGCTGGTGGCCAACGAGCAGCTGCCCGCCCGCGGCGCGGACGACCCGCGCCTGGAGGCCGCGCTCACCAACGCCCTGATCTCGGAGATGCACCGGGCCGACGAGGCCGGGGCCACGCTGGTGCACAGCACCCGCAAGTCGGGGCTGCGGGTGGCCGCGGCGATGGATCACGAGGTGCACGGGCCGGAGGGCATCAAGATCACCTCGGACGCCACCGAGGACGCCGGCAGCACCACGATCATCGGGCGGGTCAAGCCGGGGGAGACCCTCAAGGTCGTCAAGTACCTCTCCTACGGCTGGTCCTCGCAGCGCAGCCTGCCCGCGGTGTACGACCAGGTCCGGGCCGCGCTGGCCGCCGCCCGCTACACCGGCTGGGACGGCCTGCTCCGCGAGCAGGCCGACTACCTCGAGGACTTCTGGGAGACCGCGGACGTCGAGATCGACGGCGACGCGGAGCTGCAGCAGGCCGTCCGGTTGGCCACCTTCCACGTGCTGCAGGCCGGCGCCCGGGCGGAGCGCCGCTGCATCTCGGCGAAGGGTCTCACCGCGGACGGCTACGACGGCCACACCTTCTGGGACACCGAGACGTTCTGCCTGCAGGTGCTGTCCTTCCTCGCGCCGGACGCCGCGGCGGACGCGCTGCGCTGGCGGCAGTCGATCCTGCCGCAGGCCTTCGACCGCGCCCAGCAGCTCGGGCTGGACGGGGCGGCCTACCCGTGGCGCACCATCCGCGGCGAGGAGTGCTCGGGGTACTGGCCCGCCGGCACCGCGGCCTTCCACATCAACGCGGACATCGCCGACGCCGTCCGCCGGCACGTCGCCGCGACCGGCGACACGAACTTCGAGCTCGAGGTGGGCCTGGAGATCCTGGTCGCGACCGCCCGGCTGTGGCGCTCGCTGGGCCACCACGACTCCGCGGGCGAGTTCCGCATCGACGGCGTGACCGGCCCGGACGAGTACTCGGCGATCGTGGACAACAACGTCTACACGAACCTGATGGCGCAGCTGAACCTGCGCTACGCCGCCGAGGTCGCCGCGAAGCACCCGCGCAGCGCGGCCAAGCTGGGCGTGAACTCCGAGGAGATGGCCAGCTGGCGGGACGCGGCGGCCTCGATGCGGATCCCGTACGACGACGAGCTCCGCGTGCACCCGCAGTCCGAGGGCTTCACCAAGCACAAGATCTGGGACTTCGAGAACACCCCGGCCGACACCTACCCCCTGCTGCTGCACTACCCGTACTTCGACCTGTACCGCAAGCAGGTGATCAAGCAGGCCGACCTGGTGCTGGCGATGCAGCTCCGGCCGGACGCGTTCACCCCCGAGCAGATGCGCCGCAACTTCGCCTACTACGAGGCGATCACGGTGCGGGACTCGTCGCTGTCGGCGTGCACCCAGTCGATGGTCGCCGCGCGGACGGGGCACCTGGACCTGGCCTACGACTACCTGGCCGAGGCCGCGCTGATCGACCTGAACAACCTGGCCGGCAACACCGACCACGGGATGCACATCGCCTCCATGGCCGGGACCTGGGTGGCGATCACCACCGGGCTCGGCGGGATGACGTGTGACGCGACCGGGCTGGCCTTCGCGCCGGTCCTGCCCGCGGCGCTCACCCGCATCTCCTTCGGGCTGCGCTGGCAGGGGCGGCACATCCGGGTCACGATCACGCCGGACGAGGTGGAGTACCGGCTGGTCAGCGGCCCGCCGATGCGGCTGCGCCACCACGGCGAGCCGGTCGCGCTGGCCGAGGACCCGCAGGTGCGGCCGCTGCCGTCGCAGCACCACGTCGACCCGGTGGAGCAGCCGTACGGCCGCGCGCCGCGCCAGCGGCACCACGGGAGCTGACCCGGAGCCGGGGCCGCCCGCCGGGCGACCCCGCAGGTTCGGTCACCCGGGGGATTGCGCGAGGGCGGCCGGGGTATCTCCCGGCCGTGACCGCAGCAGCAGCCGATGCGCCCGCCGGGCTCGTCCGCTCCGACCCCTCGACCCCGGGGTACGGGCGGCGCCGCTCCGGCCGGGGCTGGGTGTTCCTCGCGCCGGACGGGAGCCGGATCGACGACCGGGCGGAGATCGCGCGGATCAAGAGCCTGGTCATCCCGCCCGCGTGGCGGGACGTCTGGATCTCGCCCGACCCCCGCGGCCACATCCAGGCCGTCGGGACGGACGACGCCGGCCGCCGGCAGTACCGCTACCACGACGACTGGCGGCGGGCCCGGGACCAGGAGAAACACGACCGGGTGCTCTCCCTGGGCCTCAGGCTGGCCGACATCCGCGGGGAGATCACCGCGCGGCTCGAGCCCAGCGGGCTGCACCGCGAGCGGGTGCTCGCCGGGGCCGTGCGGATGCTGGACATCGGGGTCTTCCGGGCCGGCGGCGAGCAGTACGCCCCGAGCTGCGGCGACGACGGGTCGGACGACTGCGGACACGACGGCGACGACCACGACGAATCGGGCACCTTCGGTCTGGCCACGTTGCGCCGCGAGCACGTCACGCTGCGCCGGGGCCTGATCCACTTCGACTACCCGGCCAAGGGCGGGGTGCCGCGCAAGCTCGACCTGCGCGACCCGCTGCTGCACCGGCTGGTCAACGGGCTGCTGCGGCGCAAGGGCGGCGGCGAGGACCTGCTGGCCTACAAGATGGGCCGGACGAGCTGGCACGACGTGCGCTCCGAGGACCTCAACAGCGCGGTGAAGGAGCTGGCGGGGGACGGGTTCACCTGCAAGGACCTGCGGACGTGGAACGCCACGGTGCTCGCCGCCGTCACCCTGGCCGGGGCGGTCGCGGAGGAGGGCCGGGTGCCGTCGGCGAAGCGGGCGCGGGCCCGGATGGTGCGGCACGCCATCACCACGGTCTCCGACCACCTCGGCAACACCCCGACCGTGGCGAAGAACTCCTACGTGGACCCGCGGGTGGTGGAGCAGTTCGAGGAGGGCCGCACCGTGCTGGTGGCGCTGAAGCGGCTGGAGACCCCCGACCTCACGGACGACCGGAGTCGGGCGGCGGTGGAGCGGGCGGTCGTGCGCCTGATCAAGGGCTGAGCCCGCGCCGCGCCCCTCGCGCGGCCCCGGCTACTCCTCGCTCATCCGCTGCCGCAGCTGCGCCAGCGTGCGCGCCAGCAGCCGGGACACGTGCATCTGCGAGATCCCGATCTGGTCGGCGATCTGCGTCTGTGTCTTGTTGCCGAAGAAGCGCAGCACCAGGATCGTGCGCTCGCGGGCGGGCAGGTCGTCGAGCAGCGGGGCCAGGGTCTGCCGGTACTCGACCTTGTCCAGCTCCGCGTCGGCCGCGCCCAGGGTGTCGGCGAGCGGGGAGTCCGCCCCGGTCACCAGCTCGTCGAGCGACGGGCCGCGGTAGGCCTGCTGGGCGTCGAGCCCCTCGAGGACCTCCTCGGTGGTGATGCCGAGCCGCTCGGCGATCTCCGAGGGCCTCGGCGCGCGGCCCAACTCCTGCGACAGCGGGCCGATGGCGCCGTTGATGGAGCTCTGCATCTCCTTCAGCCGCCGCGGCACCCGCATCGACCAGGTGCGGTCGCGGAAGTGTCGGCGCACCTCGCCGGTGATGGTGGGGATCGCGTAGGAGAGGAAGTCGACACCGCGCTCCGGGTCGAACCGGTCCACCGCGTTGATCAGCCCGACCGTGCCGGCCTGCTCCAGGTCGTCGACGGGCTCGCCGCGGTTGGCGAAGCGCCGCGCGATGTGCTGCACCACCGGCAGGTGGCCGGTGACCAGCTCGGCGCGCAGGGTGTCGCGCTCGGGATGGCCGGCGGGGAGCGCCACGAACTTCTCGAACAGGGGCGCGAGGTGCGCATACTCGGAGTCGGCCGCCCGCCCGTTCTGGTCGGGTGCCTGGTCGGGAGCCGGGTCGCGGTCAGCCACGACGCCCCGGCACCCGGTCTCTGCTGGCTCTGGTGTCCGACGCCACGCAGGGATCTACCCGACCGCCCCGATACGGAAACGCGGCCCGCGGGGCACCCCCCCGGGCGGGGCACGGACGGGGGAAATGCGAGGGGAAGCCGCGCGAGATCGCTGGTAGGTTGGACTGCCGCGCCGTCGGGCGACGAGGGACGACGAGGACGTCGGCCGCGCCGCCGGCGCCTCACATACCGACAGATCGAGGGACGACCGGGGGGACCGGCCGATCCGTCACTCCCGCGAAGGACGTCTGAGCAGGTGCCGACCTCCGAACCCGCCACGGGCGAGTCGCCGCTCGAGCACGAGCGCGCGTACGTCGCGATGCTGTACGAGCGGCTCGACGAACGCCGTCGGGACACCGCGCGCCGGCTCGCCGACGTGCTGCACGGCGAGACCGTGGGCACGCCGCAGGCGCTGACCGAGCGCGACGCGGCCGCCGCGATGTACACCGACCGGCTCGCCGCGCTGCGCGCCGCCGAGCACGGGCTGGCGTTCGGCCGGCTCGACGCGGAGTCCGGCGAGGTCCGCTACATCGGCCGGCTCGGCCTGCTCGACGAGGAGCACGACTACGAGCCGCTGCTCATGGACTGGCGCGCCCCCGCCGCGCAGCCCTTCTACACCGCCACCGCCGCCAACCCCGAGGGCATGCGGCGGCGCCGGCACCTGCGCACCCGCGGCCGGACCGTCGTCGCGGTCGACGACGAGGTGCTCGACCTCACGGACGCGGCGGCCCAGCGGTCGAGCACCGGGCTGGCCGGCGAGGCCGCGCTCATGGCCGCGGTCAGCGAGGCGCGCACCGGCCGGATGGGCGACATCGTCGCCACGATCCAGGCCGAGCAGGACCGGATCATCCGGTCCAAGCCGTCGGGCGTGCTGGTGGTGCAGGGCGGGCCGGGCACCGGCAAGACCGCCGTGGCGCTGCACCGCGCCGCCTACCTGCTCTACACGCACCGGGACCGGCTGGCCCGCCGCGGCGTGCTGGTGATCGGCCCGAACCCGACCTTCCTGCGCTACATCGGGCAGGTCCTGCCGTCGCTGGGCGAGACCTCGGTCGTGCTCGCCACCCCGGCGGAGCTGTTCCCGGGCCTGCACGCCCGCCGGCCCGAGGACGCCCGCACCGCCGAGGTGAAGGGCCGCGTCGACATGGCGGCCGTCGTCGCCGCGGCGGTCCGCGACCGCCAGCAGCTGCCGCGTCGGCCCATCGAGCTCGTGGTGGAGCAGCAGCCCGTGCGGATCGACCGGGAGCTCGTCAACCAGGCCCGGTCGCGGGCCCGGCGCTCCCGCAAGCCGCACAACGAGGCCAAGCGCGCCTTCCGCACCGAGGCGCTGCGGCTGCTCGCGCAGCAGGTGGCGCAGAACCTCGGCGGGCGGAACCTGCTGGGCAAGCTGGACGTCGAGGACATCCGCGAGGAGCTGGCCGAGGACGCGGCCGTCGCCCGCGAGCTCGACGCGCTGTGGCCCACGCTCACCCCGCAGCAGCTGCTCACCGACCTGTTCGCCGACCGGCGCAAGCTCAACTCGATCGCCCGCCGGATCCCGGCCGAGGACCGGGCGCTGCTGGAGCGGCCCGCGCCCGGCGCGGACGTGCCGGCGGACCTGCGGTGGACCCCCGCGGACGTCCCGCTGCTCGACGAGGCCGCCGAGCTGCTCGGGGACGACGGGTCGGCCGCCCGCGACGCCGAGCAGGCCGCCCTGCGCGAGGAGGTCGAGTACGCCCAGGGCGTGCTCGACGTGCTGGACCTCGAGGAGGACCTGGACCCGGAGCTGCTGCGGGCCACGGACATCGTCGACGCCGACCGGCTGGCCGAGCGCATGCAGGTGCGGACCTACGAGTCGACCGCCGACCGCGCCGCCGCGGACCGGGAGTGGACCTACGGGCACGTGATCGTCGACGAGGCGCAGGAGCTGTCCGCGATGGCGTGGCGGCTGGTGATGCGCCGGGTGCCGAGCCGCTCGATGACGATCGTGGGCGACGTGGCGCAGACCGGCGACATCGCCGGGGCCTCCACCTGGTCGGAGGTGCTCTCGCCGTTCGTGCAGAACCGCTGGCGGCTCGAGCAGCTCACGGTGAACTACCGGACGCCGGCCGAGATCGCCGACGTCGCCGACGACGTGCTGGCCGCGATCGACTCGAGCCTCGGCCCGCCGACGTCCGTGCGCAGCACCGGCGTGCCGCCGCGGGCGGTCCCGGTCGCCGCGGGCTCGCTGGAGGGCTCGGACGGCGTGCTCGCCGGGATCGTCGCCGAGGAGCGGGACGTGGTGGGCGAGGGGCGCACCGCGGTGCTCGTGCCCGCGGCGCGGGTCGCGTCCGTGCGCCTGGCCGTGCTCGGCGACGCCGCCCCCGAGGACCCGGAGGACCTCGAGGCCCCGGTGGTCGTGCTGCCGGTGGGCGCGTCGAAGGGCCTGGAGTTCGACTCGGTCGTGCTCGTGGAGCCCGCGGAGGTGCTGGCCGAGAGCCCGCGCGGGATGAACGACCTCTACGTGGCGCTGACCCGCGCCACGCAGCGGCTGACCGTCGTGCACGCCGCGGACCTGCCCGAACCGCTCAAGCGCCTCCGCCGCGCCTGACCGTCCCCGGCCGATCCTCCCCGGGCGCGCGGTCGCGCGGGTCGCGGCTCGCGCGTGTGAGGTCCCGCCGCGAGGGGAATCGACCACGGGTCGGTCGAGGCTCGGGGAGGCAGGAATGCGGATCGTCGTCACCGGCGCGACGGGCAACATCGGGACGGCGGTGCTGCGCCGCCTCGCCCGGGAGGACCACGATCTCGTCGGCGTGGCCCGCCGGGTGCCGGCGGGGCCGGTCGCGGACGGGCAGCCCGCGACCTGGAGGTCGGTCGACCTGACCCGCACCACCCCGGAGGAGCTCGCGCGGGTCGTCGCCGGCGCCGATGCCGTCGTCCACCTCGCGTGGGGTTTCCAGCCCTCGCACGACCTGCGGTACCTGCGCGAGCTCGGCGTCGGCGGCACCCGCCGCGTCGTGACCGCGGCGGCCACGGCCCGGGTGCCGCACCTGGTGCACATGTCCTCGATCGGCGCCTACTCGCCGCGCCGCGACGACACGCCGGTCGACGAGAGCTGGCCGACCGACGGCGTCCCGAGCTCGCGCTACAGCCGGCACAAGGCCGCCGGCGAACGGATCCTCGACGAGGCGGAGGCGGAGGGTGCCGTGCCCACGATCACCCGGCTCCGCCCCGGCATCGTCGGGCAGCACTCGGCCGGGAGCGCGCTGCTGCGCTACGGGGTGCCGGGGCTGGTGCCGGCGCGCGCCCTCGCCTGGTTGCCGGTGCTGCCCCTCGACCGCCGCCTGGCGATCCCGGTGGTGCACGCCGACGACGTCGCCGACGCCGTCGCCCGCGTCCTGGACCGGGGTGCCGCCGGCGCGTTCAACCTGGCGGCCGACCCGCCGCTGACCGCCCCGGACATCGCCCGCGTACTGGGTGCCCCACTGGTGCACGTGCCGTCGGCGGTCCTGCGCCCGGCGATGTCCGCCGCGTGGCACCTGCGCCTGCAGCAGGTCGACACCGGCTGGCTCGACATGGCCTTCGCCCTCCCGCTGATCGACTCCACGCGCGCCCGCACCGAGCTCGGCTGGTCGCCCACGAAGGACGCCGTCGCCGTGTTCCGCGAGGTCGTCGACGGCATGCGCACGGCCGCGTCCGGGCCCACCGCGGTGCTGCGACCCCGCACGGTGGCCGGCGCGACCAGGGACGCCCTGCTCCACGGCCACGTCGGCAGACGGTCCCGTCCGTGAGCGCGACGCCGCTGCCCACCCACCGGGCCGGCGCCCTCCCCGGGCTGGTCGCGGCCGCCCACCCCGGCCCTGCCGCGGCCGTCACGGTGGTCGCCGCCCTGCTCGCGGTCGACGCCGGTCGGCCGGCCCGCACCACCCTCGTCGTCGCCCTCGCCGTCCTGGCGGGCCAGCTCACGGTCGGCTGGGTGAACGACCTCGTCGACCTGCGGCGCGACCGTGCCGTCGGGCGGGCCGACAAGCCGCTGGCCACCGGGCGGGTGGCGGCCCGCCGGGTCGCCGCCGCGGTCGCCGTGTCCGGGGCCGCCTGCGTGGCGTTGTCGCTGGCCGCGGGGTGGCGCAGCGGGCTCGTCCACCTGGTGCTCGGTGTCGGCGCGGCGCAGGCCTACAACCTCGGGCTGAAGGGCACCTGGCTGTCGTGGCTGCCGTACGCGGTGGCCTTCGGCACGCTCCCGGCCGTGGCCTCCCTCGCCGGCCCCGCGCCGGCCTGGCCGCCCTGGTGGACCATCGCCGCCGGCGCGGCGCTCGGGGTCGGCGCCCACGTGCTCAACGCGCTGCCCGATCTCGCCGACGACGTGCGCACCGGCGTCCGGGGCCTGCCGCACCGGCTGGGGGAGCGCACGGCGCGGCCGCTGGCCGCCGGGCTGCTCGTCGTGGCGTCCGTCCTGGCCGCGCTCGGTCCCGCGGGGAGCCCGCCCGGGTGGGTGTGGGGGGCGCTGCTGGTGGTCGCCGCGCTCGCGGCGGTCGCGCTGACCGGCCGCGGGCGCCTCCCGTTCCGCGCCGCGATGCTGATCGCGCTGCTCGACGTGGTGCTGCTCGTGGCGGCCGGCTGATGCCCGGCTGGGACCTCGCGGTCGTCGGGGCCGGACCCGCCGGCGCCGCGACCGCCCTGGGGGCGCTGCACGCCGCACCGGGGCTGCGGGTGGCGCTGCTCGACCGGGCGGACTTCCCGCGGGACAAGGCCTGCGGGGACGGCGTCGCCCCGCACGTGCTCGACCGGCTGGCCGAGGTCGGGGTCACGGGCCTGCTCGACGACCGGGTGCCGGTCGCGCGGCTACGGCTCGCCCGGGGCGACCGCGCGGTCGACCGCACGATGGCCCGGCCGTCGTACGTGGTGCCGCGCCGGATCCTCGACGCCCGGCTGGTCGAGGCGGCCCGTACCGCCGGCGCGGTGCTGGTCCGACACCGGGTCCGCGACCTCGAGGGCGGGACGGGCGACCGGGGGGACGCCGGCGGTGTCGTCCTCGACGGCGGGCACCGTGCCGCCGTCGTCGTCGGGGCCGACGGGGCCCGGTCGATGGTGCGCCGCCGTCTCGGGTGGTCCACCGCCCGCACCGCCTTCGCCCTGCGCGGCTACGCGCCGGTGTCCGCGGGGCGCGAGCAGGCCCAGGTGATCGCCTTCGGGACGGCCCGGCAGCCGGCGTACGCCTGGTCCTTCGACCGCGGCGACGGGCTCGCGAACGTCGGGTACGGCGAGGTGCTCGGCCGCGGACCGGCCCCCACCCGCTCCGAACTGCTCGACCGGCTCGAGGAGCTGCTGCCCGGCGCGGGACGCGACGGCGCCGACTGGAAGGGCCACCACCTGCCGCTCTCGGGTGCCCGCTGGTGGCCGCCGACCGGCCGGGTGCTGCTCGTCGGCGACGCCGCCGGCCTGGTCAACCCGATGACGGGGGAGGGCATCTACTACGCGGTGGCCACCGGCCTCGCGGCCGGACGGGCGGCCGCGGGGGCGATCACGTCGGGCCGGCCCGACACGGCCGGGCACCGCTACCGGCGCGCCGCCCGCGCGCACCTGCTCCCGCACCTGCGTCACACCGCGCTCGCGGCGCGCCTGAGCCGCAGCGGACCGGTGCTCGACGCGGGCCTGCGCGCGTCGGCCCGGGACCACCGGGTCTTCGACGACCTCGTCGAGCTCGGCCTGGCCCGGGGCCGGATCACCCCCGCCGTCGTCCGGGGCCTGGCCGGCGCCCTCCTGCCGGGCGGCCCCGCCGCGCCCACCCCCGCCCACCCCGTGGAGGAGAGATGAGCATGCGCGTCCTGAGCGTCCGAGGTGCCCTGCCCGCCCATCGCCACCGCCAGGAGGAGATCACCGAGGCCGTCGCGGGGTCGCTGCTCGCGGGCCGCGTCGACCGGGCGGTCCTGGAGCGGTTCCACCGCAACGCGGGTGTCGGGACCCGGCACACCGCGCTGCCGCTGGAGCGCTACGGCCGGCTCCGCGACTTCGGGGAGTCCAACGACGCGTTCATCGAGGCCGGGGTCGAGCTCGGCGCCCGCGCCGTGGTCGACGCGCTCAAGGCCGTCGACCTCGCGCCGCCGGACGTCGACCTCGTCGTCTCCGCGACCGTGACCGGGCTCGCCGTGCCGTCCCTCGACGCACGGGTCGCCGCGGTCACCGGGATGCGCGACGACGTGGTGCGGGTGCCGATCGTCGGCCTCGGGTGCGTGGCCGGGGCCGCGGGCATCGCCCGGCTGCACGACCACCTGGTCGGCCACCCCGACGCGGTCGCGGTCCTGATGAGCGTCGAGCTGTGCTCGCTGACCCTGCAGCGCGACGACGTCTCGGTGCCCAACCTCGTCGCCAGCGGCCTGTTCGGCGACGGCGCCGCGGCCGTGGTCGCCGCGGGGTCGCGGCGCGCCGAACAGCTCGTCGACGGCGTGCGCGTGCAGCCGGAGGTGCTGGCCGCCCGCAGCCGCCTCTACCCCGACTCCGAGCGGACGATGGGCTGGGACGTCGGCGCCGGCGGCCTGCGGATCGTGCTCGACGCCGCCGTCCCCGACCTCGTGCGCCGGTACCTCGGCGACGACGTGCGCCGGTTCCTCGCCGACCACGGGCTGGGGCACGCGGACGTCGGGTGGTACGTCGCGCATCCCGGCGGTCCCAAGGTGCTCGAGGCCCTCCAGGACGCGCTCCAGGTCGACCGCGACGCCCTCGCGCTGACCTGGGACTCGTTGCGCCGCATCGGGAACCTCTCCTCGGCCTCGGTGCTGCACGTCCTCGCCGACACACTCGGGTCCCGGCCGCCGCGCCCCGGCTCGTACGGCCTGATGCTGGCCATGGGGCCGGGCTTCTGCTCCGAGCTGGTGCTGCTGCGGGCGCCGGCATGAGCACCGCCGCACCGCTGTCGTCCCTGCTCTTCACGCTGCTCGTGCTCGCGATCGGTCTCGAGCGGCTGGCCGAGCTGGTCCTCTCCACCCGCAACGCCCGGTGGGCGTTCGCGCGCGGGGGCGTGGAGACCGGCCGCGGGCACTACCCGGTCATGGTCGTGGTGCACACGGGCCTGCTGGTCGGCTGCGTCGCGGAGGTGTGGCTGGCCGACCGGCCCTTCGTGCCCGCGCTCGGCTGGCCGATGCTCGCCCTGGTCGTCGCGTGCCAGGGCGTCCGCTGGTGGTGCATCCACGCGCTCGGACCGCGGTGGAACACCCGGGTGATCGTCGTGCCCGGGCTCCCGCTGGTCACCTCCGGGCCGTACCGCGTCCTGGCGCACCCCAACTACGTCGTCGTCGCGGTGGAGGGTGCCGCCCTCCCGCTCGTCCACACGGCGTGGCTCACCGCCGCGGCCTTCACCGTGGCGAACGCCGGGGTGCTGACCGTGCGCCTGCGCGAGGAGCGCCGGGCCCTGCGGGCTGCCGCACCGACGGCGGTGGGCGCGTGAGCCCGCGCCCGATCGACCTGCTCGTCGCCGGCGGCGGCCCGGCCGGGCTGGTGACCGCACTGCACGCCGCCCGCGCCGGCCTCGACGTCGAGGTCTGGGAGCCCCGCCCCGGCGCGGTCGACAAGGCCTGCGGCGAGGGCCTGATGCCCGGGGCGCTCGCGGGGTTGCTGGCCCTCGGCGTCGACCCGGCCGGGCACCCGTTCCGCGGCATCCGGTACGTCGGCGCCGGGCGGTCGGCCGACGCGGACTTCCGCCGCGGCCCCGGCCGGGGCATCCGCCGGACCACGCTGCACCACGCCCTGCAGGAGGCGGCGGTCGCCGCCGGTGCCCGCATCGAGGAGCGTGCCGTGGCGGAGGTGCGGCAGGACGGCGTGGGTGTCACCGCCGACGGGCGGCGCGCCCGGTACCTGGTGGCCGCCGACGGCCTGCACTCCCCGGTGCGCCGTGCGCTCGGCCTCGACGTCGCCGCCGCCCGGTACCCGCGCTTCGGGCTGCGCCGGCACTTCCGGACCGCGCCCTGGTCACCGTACGTCGAGGTGCACTGGGGACCCGAGGTCGAGGCCTACGTGACGCCGGTGGCCGCCGACCTCGTCGGGGTCGCGGTGCTCGCCTCCGGCAAGGGCTCGTTCGACAGCCGGCTGCGCGCGCTCCCGGGTCTCGAGGCCCTGCTGGGCGGCAGCGAGCCGGCCACCGACGTGCGCGGCGCCGGCCCGCTGCGCCGGGGCGCCCGGCGGCGGGTGGCCGGCCGGGTGCTGCTGGTCGGCGACGCCGCCGGGTACGTCGACGCGCTGACGGGCGAGGGCCTGGCCCTGGCGTTCGCCCAGGCGGAGGCCGCCGTGCGCGCGGTCGTCGACGGCGAGCCCCGGCGCTACGAGCGCGAATGGGTGCGGCTGACCCGGCGCTACCGCTGGCTCACCGCGGCCCTGCTCGCCGGCACACGTCCCCGGGTGGCGCGCCGCGCGCTGGTCCCCGCCTCCCGGCTGCTGCCGCCGCTCTTCGGCGGCGCGGTGAACGCGCTCGCCCGCCCGGTCGGCGGCGGCCGGTGAGACCTCGGTTCACCGCTCGGTCGAGGTTCAGTCGAGGTCGGCCTGCCACAGGTCGGGGCCGAACACCTCGTACTGGATCTCCGACGGCGCGACCCCGCGTTCGATCAACGTCGACCGGACCGCCTGCATGAACGGGATGGGGCCGCACAGGTAGTACAGGGCGTCGTCGGGCAGGGCGACCTCGGACAGGTCCATCAACCCGGCGTGGACCCCGTCCATCGGCTCGATGCTGCCCGTGCCGTCCTCGTACCAGACGTGGATCGAGGCGTTGCGGGCGGTGAGGACGTCCTCGACGACCTGGCGGCGGAGGGCGAACGCCCCCTCGTTCGCGTCGGCGTGCAGGAGGGTGATGTTCAGCCCGGAGTTCGCGGCGACCAGGTGCGAGAGCATCCCCGCCATCGGGGTGATGCCGATGCCCGCGCTCGCGAAGACCACGGGACGGCCGGCGTCGTCCAGGACGACGTCGCCGTACGGCAACGACATCGTCAGGACGTCACCGACCTCGACGGTGTCGCAGAGCATCGTGGACATCTCGCCGTCGGGCTTCCCGTCGCCGGACACGCGCTTGACGGCGAACTGGCGGTGCTCCCCGTCGTCGGCGCGGGTGAGGCTGTACTGGCGGGGCTGCCGCACTCCGTCCGGCATCGGCATCAGGACGGTGACGTACTGGCCCGGCAGCGAGGTCTTGACCAGCCGGTCGTCGACCCGCTTGACCACGAACGTCACCACGTCCGCGGTCTCCGGGATCTTCCGCTCGACCTGCCACGGGCGCCAGACCGTCTCCGGCCGGACCCCGCGCGCGCTGTAGAGCCCCCGTTCCTGGTTGATCAGCGCGTGCGCCATCAGCCAGTAGACCTCGTCCCACGCGGCGGCCACCTCGGGCGTGACCGCGTCGCCGAGCACGTCCACGATCGCCCGGAACAGGTTGTCGTGGACGACCTGGTACTGCTCGGGGCGGATGCCCAGGGACGCGTGCTTGTGCGCGATCCGGCGCAGCAGCTTCTCCGGGGTGCGGCCGGGGGCGTTCACCAGCATGCCGGCGAAGGAGGCGACGGACCCGGCCAGCGCCTGCTGCTGGGACCCGTCGACCTGGTTGCCCCGGTTGAAGGTGCCGTCGAGCAACTCCGGGTGCTCGGCGAACAGGTGCTCGTAGAAGCGGGTCGCGATCTCGCCGATGTGCTCGCCCACCACCGGCAGCGTCGCCTCGACGACGGGACGGGCCTTGTCGGACAACATGGCAACCACCTCCGCGGGACCGGCCGGGGCGGGCGTTCCCGTCGCCCGGTGCCTCAAACAGGCCCTCCGGCGGATCCGTCAGCCGGGATCGAGGTCGAGCCCGTCGGCGGCGTTGTGCCGCCACTGGTCCACGGTCCGGACGTAGCGGAAGAGCTCCTGCGAGCCGGGCGCCCAGCGGCCCTGGGTGGCGATGTCGAGCAGCGAGGCCCCGGCGCGGTAGGACTCGGTGGCGAACCCGGCGCGCAGCGAGTGGCAGGTCACGGGGTAGGGCAGTCCGGCGCGCTCGCCGGCCCGCGCGATCACGGCGGTGACGGCGTCGGGGGAGAGCGGTTCGTCGCGGACCGTGTCGTGCCGGTCGATCCGGCGGAAGGCGGGGCCGGCCGTGTGCCCGCCCGCCCGCAGCCACGCCAGCCACGCCGACCGCGGGCAGAGCAGCGGGTGCCGCCGGCGGGGCAGGGCGCTGCGGCCGGTGGTCTTGCCGACGCGCACGTCGAGCACGATCCCGTTCTGCTCGACGGTGACGTCCGTGGTGAGCAGGTGGGCCTGGTCGCTGGCCCGGGTGGCGCCGTAGAAGCCGATGGTCAGCATGGCGCGGTCGCGCCGCCCACGGCGGGTGTCCGGGCAGGCTTGCGACATGGCGAGCACGGCCCGCAGGTCCACGGCGTGGGCCTGGCCGCGGCCGCGGCTCACCCCGTCGGCCGCCAGCCGCCGGCGGTAGATGGTGAGGGCCTCGCGCGCGGCGGCCGGGCCGCGGGGGTCGACGTCCGCGCCGAACCTGCGCAGCCCGTGCAGCGCCCCGGCGAGCCTGCGCCGGATGGTGGCGGGCGCGGCCGGGGGACCGGGCTGCCGCCCGATCCGCGGCGCCCCCTGCTCGAGCCACAGCACGAACCCGACCAGGGCACCGCGCCCGCCGGAGAGCAACGGGATGCCCGCCCAGCGGGTGTAGTCCTCCCAGGCCGCCCAGTCCCGCGCGTACGCCTCCCGGGTGCTGGCCACCCGCTCCGCGTCGAGGTAGCGGTCCGCGGCCGCGTCCAGCGCGTCGACCCGCACGGCCGCGTCCCGGTCGAGGTCCGAGGCGGGCGCGCCGGGGAGGGGCCGGCGACGCGGGGCCGCGGTGGCGCGCGGCGTGAGGGCGGCGCCCCGACCGGTCACCGGCACGTCGGGCGGCCGGGTCCGGGGTGGTCGCTGCGGTTCGCTGCTCGGTCGTGCACGTGCTGCAGGGTAGAAGCCGGGCGGCCGGCGTCGTCGGCGGCGCGCCCGGCCCCGGTTCCCGGTCGGGTGCTCAGAGATCGAGGACCAGGCGGGCCGAGCAGGAACGCGACACGCAGATCATCATCGCGTCGTTCTGCGCCTGCTCGTCCGCGGTGAGCACGGAGTCGCGGTGGTCCGGCACGCCCTCGAGCACCCCGGTCTCGCAGGTGCCGCAGGTGCCCTCGCGGCAGGAGGAGAGGATCCCGACGCCGGCCTCCTCCACGACGTCGAGGATCGACCGCTCGGCCGGGACGGTGAGTATCGTGCCGGTCTGCGCGAGCTCGACCTCGAAGGCCTCCCGCGGCCCGTCGTCCGCGCCGGCCTTGGGTGCGAACCGCTCCAGGTGCAGCGACCCGGCCGGCCAGACGGCGCACCGCTCCTCGACCGCGGCCAGCAGCGGCTCCGGGCCGCAGCAGTAGACCGCCGTGCCCGCGGCCGGCTCGCCCAGCAGGGCGGCCAGGTCCAGCAGCCCCGTCTCGTCCTGCGGCCGGACCTCCACGCGGTCGGGGTACCGCTGCTCCAGCCGGTCCCGGAAGGCCATCGACGCGCGGGTGCGCCCGCCGTAGACCAGCCGCCACTCCGCGCCCGCCGCCTCCGCCGCGGCGATCATCGGCAGGATCGGCGTGATGCCGATGCCGCCGGCGAGGAACAGGTAACGCGGGGCCTCGACCAGCGCGAAGTGGTTGCGCGGCCCCCGCACGCGGACGGTGTCGCCCTCGGCCAGCACGTCGTGGACGTGCGCCGAGCCGCCCCGGCCCGCCGGCTCGCGCAGCACGGCGACCTGCAGCACCGAACGCTCGGCGGGGTCGCCGCACAGCGAGTACTGCCGGGTCAGCTCGCCGGTGAGCACGAGGTCGACGTGCGCCCCGGGCTCCCAGGCGGGCAGGTCGCCCCCGGCCGGGTCGCGCAGGGTCAGCTGCACGACGCCGTCGGCCAGGGTCTCCTTCTTCTCGAGGACCAGGTCGAGCTCGGGCTCGATCCGGGCATCGGTGGTCATCGGTCTCCTCGGGTGGCTCAGGCCGGCGCGGGTGCGCGGGCCGGGGCGGGCTCGGGCGACGGCGCCGGGACGGTGACGGACTCGTGGCCGTCGGGGTGGGCCAGCAGCCACTCCCACAGCTCGACCGGGTCGTCGAAGATCCGCTCGCTGCCGCAGTGGCAGACCGCGCGGAGCCGGTCGGTGCCCAGGACCCAGTGGATGCGGTAGACGCGGTCCCCGCCCAGCACGGGCGGGGCCTCCGGGATGCCGGCGCTCATCGGGCGGGGGCCGCCGGGGCGTTGCGCGGGGCCTGCCCGACCATGCGGGCGAGCATGCGGCGCGCGGCCAGGCCGCCGGTGTCGATGTTGATCGAGAGCTCCTGGTAGCCCTCGGGCTCGCGCTGGATCACCTGCTCGAGCACGTCGAGGGCCTCGACGTCCTGGAGCACGACGGTCCGGTTGTTCTCGGCGAGGAAGGCCGAGACCTCCTCGTCGTCGAGGGCGAAGTCACGGGCGACCATCCAGAAGTCGTGCGTGGAGTGCTCGGTCTCCGGGGTGATCGCGTAGACGACCTCGACGTGGAAGGCGTCGGGGTCGGTGCCGTCGGGGTTCGGGACGGAGCCGACCGGGGCGATCCGGCTGTGCAGCTTGTACAGGCACGGCGGGGTGTACTCGATGTCCTGCCAGCGGGCGATGCGCCCCTGCAGGCCGGTCGACCTCGAGTAGAACGGCGGGCACTCGGCGTCGTCCATGTGTCGGGAGACGTAGACGATCCCGGCCTCGTCGTCGACCTCGGTGGTGATCGGGGTCGAGGCGACCTCGGGGGTGCCGATGTAGCCGCCGTGCAGGTAGGTCTCGTGCGACAGGTCGAGCAGGTTGTCGACCAGCAGCGAGAACCGGGCCTGCAGCGGCTCCATCCCGCGGACGGTGGTGAAGTCCGGCGAGGCCAGGTAGGGCACGCGCGGGATGCGGGTCGGATCCGCCAGCGCGGGGTCGCCGATCCAGACCCAGACCAGGGAGTCGAGCTCGACGACCGGGTACGGGGTGAGCCGGGCGGTGCGCGGCACGCGGGTCTGGCCGGGCACGGCGACGCACTTGCCGTCGGCGCCGTAGGTGAAGCCGTGGTAGCCGCAGACCACCTTGTCGTCGACCAGCCGCGACGGCGCCTGGGAGAGCGGGAAACGGCGGTGCACGCAGCGGTCGGAGTTGGCGACGACCTCGCCGGACTCCGTGCGCCAGAACAGGATCGGCTCGTCGCAGATGGTCCGGGCGAACAGTTCGTTGCGGATCTCGGAGCCGTACGCGGCGACGTACCACTGGTTGCGCGGGATGGTGCTCACGAGGACGCTCCCTCGACTCGGGCCGTGGTGGGTTCGGCGGTGTCCGGGGTGGTGCCCGGGGTGGTGGTGTCCGGGGTGGCGCTGTCGGTCCTGCGCAGCCGGAGGAGGAAGAGCAGGGCCGCGGTCACGACGAAGACCGCGCCGAAGGCGATGTAGAGCTGCTCGGGCGTCCACCCGCCGTCGAGCAGGGTGCCGGCGAGGGTCGGGGCGAGGATCGCGCCGGCGCGGCCGATGGCCAGGCCGGTGCCCACGCCCGTGGTGCGCACGGCGGGCTCGTAGACGGTCGGGGTGAGGGCGTAGAGCCCGGCGACGCAGCCGTTGACGAACACGCCGATCACGGCGGCGACCACGAAGGCCAGGGCGAGCGACGACGACGCCCCGATGAAGACCGCCAGCAGCACGCCGGTCGCCACCAGGTAGGTCGCCAGGACGGTGCGCAGGGCGAACTTCGCGGCGAGCAGGCCGAGCAGCGCGGCGCCGAAGATGCCGCCGACGTTGAGCAGGGTGCCGCCGGCGATCCCCGCGGTGGGGGAGAGGCCGGCCTCGACCAGCAGGGTCGGCGTCCAGCTCGTCACGAAGTAGAAGCCGGCCATGATGCAGAAGAAGACGACCCAGAGCACCAGCGTGGTCCGGCGCAGCCGCGGGGTGAGCAGCTCCCGGTACCCGGCACCGACGCCCTTCGGCGCCGAGGTCTGCGCGGGCAGCGCGCTCAGCGCGGCGTGCCCCATCCGGGCGAGCAGGGCGTTGACCCGCTCCAGGGCGCCCGCCGGGCGGCGGGCCAGCAGGAAGTCCAGCGACTCGGGCAGCCGCCACCAGACCAGCGGGATCGACGCGGCCGTCGCGAGCCCGCCGACCAGGAACACCGACCGCCAGCCGAACTGGCCGATCAGGACGGCCGCGAGCAGGCCGCCGAGGGTGGCGCCCAGCGCGTAGCCGGTGGAGTTCAGGCTCACCGCGAGGCCCCGCCAGCGGCGCGAGGCGTACTCCGCGGCGATGACGTTGCTGGTGGCGAGGATGCCGCCGATGCCGAGGCCGGTCACCGCGCGGAGCACGCCGAGCTGGACCGGCGACTGGCTGACCGCGGACAGCAGCATGGCGGCCGCCGCGACGGCGAGGCAGCCGAGCACGATCGGCCGCCGGCCGAACCGGTCGGCCCACGGGGCCACGACCATCGACCCGACGGCCATGCCGATCAGGCCGGCGGAGAGCAGCAGGCCGAGCTGGGCGCCGTTCAGGCCCCAGTCGGCGGAGACGGCCTTGCCGGTGAAGGCCATCACCAGCACGTCGAAGCCGTCGAGCATGTTGAGCAGCACGCACACGACGACGGCACCCCACTGGAAGCGGGACATCGGCCGGTCGTCGATCAGCTCCCGGACCGTGGCGCTCATCCGCGCCGGCCCTCGGGTGCGGGAAGGGTGGGAGGACGCATGGCAGCACTCCGTTGTCGTCTGCGCCGGGCCCGCCGGCGGGAACGTGGTGGCCGGGGCGGGCGCCGCCCGGGTCGGGTCCCGGTGCGGTGTCGAGAGCATGCGTTCCGCGGCCGCCCGCGCCGAACACGACTTCCGGCAAATGGAAGGGTTTGTGGGGCCGGCCGCGCGCTCAGCCCGGGCGGTACCCCTCGCCGAGGGCCCGGCCGATGGCCCGGGCGCTGGTCCTGACCAGCGGGCTCAGCGAATGCGGCGACGCCGTGCCGTGCCGGACCACGAGCGAGACGGCGGCGACGACCTGCCCGCGGTCGTCCTGGATCGGTGCGGCGACCGACAGGGCGTCCATGGTCACCTGGCGGTCGCTGATCGCGAACCCGTTCGTGCGGACGTCGGCCAGCATGCGGCGCAGCTGCTCGGCGTCGGTGACGGTGCGCTCGGTGAAGCGCTCGATGCGGCCGCCGAGGACGTCCTCCTGCACCTCGACGGGGGCGTGCGCGAGCAGGACGAGCCCGACGCCGGTCGCGGTGAGCGCGAACCGCCCCCCCACCCGGGTCAGCACCGGGACCGCGCCGGACCCGCCGATCCGCTCGACGAACACGACCTCGGTGCCCTCCCGGACGGCGAGCTGGACGTTCTCCCGGGTGATCTGGGACAGGTCCTCGAGGAAGGGCAGGGCACGTTCGCGCAGGCCCTGACCGCGCGGGGCGAGCGCACCCAGCTCCCAGAGGCGCAGCCCGATCCGGTAGCAGCCGGAGGCGTCGCGCTCCAGGGCGCCCCACTCGACGAGCTCGCCGAGGAGCCGGTGCGCGGTCGACAGCGGCATCCCGGCGTGCCGGGCGAGCTGGCTGAGCGTCATCGCCGGGCGGGCCGGGCCGAACGCGCCGAGCAGCGCGAGCCCGCGGGTCAGCACCGGGCCCGTCGGCCCCGCCGGTCGACCGCGCCCCGCCATGTCCGCTCCCCGCTCGTCCGTTCGCCGCGCCCGGATGCCCGGTGTGTGCTTGTCTACCGCAGCGGAGTTCGATCGGTTCCGGTCGCGGCGTCCCCGGGGTCCGGCCCGGTGGCGTCGGCGCTCCGCCCGGCGGCGGGAGGTCGCGATGACCGGGATGTACGACGTCGCCGTGGTCGGGGCGGGACCCGCCGGGAGCGCGGCGGCCCTCCGGGTGCTGCAGCTGCGGCCCGACGCCCGGGTGCTGCTGCTCGACGCGGCCGACTTCCCGCGCGACAAGACCTGCGGCGACGGGGTGGCCGCCGGCGTCTTCGACCTGCTCGCGGCCCTGGGTGTGCCCGATCTCGTCGAGCTCGGCGGGTCCGTGCCGCGGCTGCACGTGCGCTCGCCGCGCGGGGCCGTCGTCGACCGACACTGCGCTCGTCCCAACCGCGTCGTGCCCCGGGCCGTGCTCGACGACGCCCTGGTCAGCGCCTGTGTCGCACGCGGGGCCCGGCTGCGGCGGCAGCGGGTCCGCCGCCTCGACGCCCACGCCGACCACGTGGTGCTCGACGGCGACACGGCCGCCCGCGCGGTGATCGGGGCGGACGGCGCCAACTCCGCCGTCCGGCGTAGCCTCGGCATCCCGGGCCGGCCGGGGGAGACGGCCGTGGCGGTCCGCGGCTACACCCCGCAGGCCCCCACGACGCCCGGAGCGCTGCACATCGCGTTCGCCGAGGGCCGCCGGCCCGCCTACGCCTGGTCCTTCCCGCTCGCCGGCGGCGGCGCGAACGTCGGCTACGGGATCTTCGACGGGACCGCCCCGACCAGTCGCGACGAGCTCCTCGCCGGGCTCGGCGCACACCTGCCCGGCCAGGAGCCGGACCCGTCGACCGTTCGGGGCCACCGCCTGCCCCTGTCGACCGGCGGCCGCGTGCAGCCCGACGGGCGGGTGCTCCTCGCGGGGGACGCGGCCTCGCTGGTCAACCCGCTCACCGGGGAAGGCATCTTCGACGCCGTCGCGTCCGGGGTGCTCGCCGGCCAGGCCGCGCTGTGCGGGGCGGCCGCGGGCGCGGTCCATCGGGCGAGCCTGCGCCGCTGCTTCGCCCGGCACCACCGGCACACCGCGGCCCTCGCCCGCCTGATGCGGAGCCCCCGGTTCGTGCACGCCGCCGTGCTCGCCGCGGCCCGGGACCGGGCGGTGTTCGACGACGTCGTCGAGGTCGGCCTGGGGCGGGGCGCCGCGCACGCCCGCACCCTGGCCACGATCGGCGCGCTGTTCGTGCGGCCCGGCACGGGGCGCCGGGTGAGCATGCCCGCGGGACCCCTCCTCGCCCCGGCGACACCCTGACGACCGGCATCGCCCGCCCGGCTCCGGGCTGCCCGGCAGGGACTTCCGTGCCCGAGGTGTCCTCCGTCGTCGACGGATCATGCGCCCCCGTCGCGGACGTAGGTCAGCATCTGCTCGGGTGACCTGCCCTCGAGCCCCATCCGCTCCAGGGTCAGCCCCGTGACCCGATAGTCGACGCCGTTCAGCACACCCGCGAGCTCGATGAGCGCGTCCATGGTCGGGCAGGGGACCGAGGCCGTCCGAGCGAGCTCGACCCAGGGCACGAGGCCCCAGCCCACGTCCTCGTGCAGGTAGCGGTGGTCGAGCGTCGGCGGCGCCCTGACGGCCCGGATGGCTTCTCCCGCCTGCAACGCGGGATGGGCCCGACCGGCACGGGCGGCGTCGGGAGTCGTGTACCCGGCGTCCCGGAGGATCTCCACGAACGAGGTGGCGGGCACGCCCAGGCGGTCGGCCAGGGCCAGTCGCTCGGCGTCGACCGCGTCCATCACCCGGGCGAGACCAGGGCCGGTCCCCTCCTGGTAGATGCAGAACGCCCCGCCCGTCGCCTCGATCCAGCTCGCGTTGCCCACCATCTGAGCCGGATGCATGACGGCGTTGATGTTCATCAGGTCGAGCTCGAGGACGGTCGACGCGACGCCGAACTGCCCGGGCAGCAACTGATCCAGCTGCTCGGCGCACTCGTCGAACGCGCTCGCGGGGAAGGCGCCCGCCTTCGCCCGGCTCAGCCGGAAGACACCGACGGCGGCCGGCCCCGACTTCCGTGACCCGTGACTCGCCGTGGAGAGCTGGCAGATCCGCGGAACGGGCGAGCCGGCCCGGCGGAACTCGGCCGCGAGGAACAGCGCGCCGCCGCTGTGGCCCGGGTCGAGCCACAGCAGCTGGTCGGGCGAACACTCCGCCACCAGTCCGGCGGCCAGGGACGGCAGCGCCGGGGTCGGCACCGTCACCGCGACGACGTCCGCCCCGGTGATCGCCTCGCGCATCGACGTGGTCAGCGCAGGGATCGGCACCACCCCGCTGACCGCTCCGGTCACGGTGATCGCGCCCGCCTCCCGGATCGGACGCAGCGGTTCCTCGGAGCGCGTCCACAGCCGCACCGGGACGTCGCGAAGGGTCAGGTGCGCCGCCAGCGCACACCCGACGTTCCCGGCCCCGAGCACCGCGACCGCCCCGGCCACAGCTCCTCCCCTCGCCGAGACCCCGCCGACGGCCGGGCAGGGATCCAGGCACGTCGACAGACACTTGCTGACGGCGCGGCCGCTCGACCGCCGGCGAGCCCGCCGTTGCGCTCCCGGGAGACGAACGGCCGCGCCGCTGCGGGTTCCGGAGGAAGGGTGAGGACCCGCAGCCCGGAGATTCCCGGGGACGCCCCACCGCCGAACGCCCTGTCCAGGTTCGACGCGGACGTGCACGGGTTTCCGCAGCCCCGAGACACCTGCGGGGGAGGCGGCCGGGCCTGGGTGCGCCCCGGCACCACCCGGCACCACCCGGCACACGGGCGGTACCGTCCTCGGCACGCGACGACAGGCCGATCGGCCGGGGGGCGTTCATGACGATCATCGTCCGGGGCGAGCTACGAGCTCTCGCCGGCAGGCGTGAGGAGTTCACCGCGCTGGCGGTCGCCCTCGCCGAGGTCGCCCGGGACGAACCGGGAACCCTCCGCTACGAGTGGTACACCGGCGACGGCCCGGACGACCTCGTCGTCATCGAGGAGTACACCGATCCCGAGGCGGCCCTGGCGCACAACCGACAGTGTGCCGAGCTCCTGCAGCGCGTTCCCGCGCTGGCCGAGGTGATCTCCGTGCACCTGCACGGCACGCTCGGTCCCGAACTGCAGGCGTGGATCGCCGATGTCCCGGTCGCCCACGGCCATCCACCCCTGAGCCCGGCCTGAGGCCCACCGCGCCGGCGAAGCCGGTCTTCCTGGGCGGTTCTGCGTTCGTGATCCCGACTACGGGCCGCGCACCGTGTGCTCTCGGACCACCCTGCGCTGTCGGAGATCAGCGCGGGAGGGGTCCGACGTCCGGCCGGCGCCCGGAGCGCAGGGCGGCGTGCCGCTGACCCGGACCGGGGCCGGAGCGCGCCGCGAGCGCGTCCGCCACCGCGCCCGTGGCGAAGGCGTAGACGGCCTTGTGCAGCAGGTCCACCGCGAGCTCCGGGCGCGGCCAGGTCTGCGGCGGCGCCCCGACCCCCGTCGCGTTCTCCAGGATCTGGTCGTTCGTCAGGCGCACCACGGCGAACATCGCCGAGGCCACGGGGCCGCGCAGCCCGACGCCGGCCATCACGCTGCGCAGCACGCCGAGCAGCGCTCCCTGCCCGAAGTGCATCGCCCAGTTGACGGCGACCGGCTGGCGCCCCGGCTGCTCCGGGGCCCCGGCCAGACGTTCCAACGTCCGCGCCGGGACGTGGGAGTCCGGCCGGCCCGTCAGCCGTTGCTCGATCTTCTCGCCGACGGTCATCACCGCCACCCCGCAGGCCCCTGCCACGGCCCCCTGCCACAACGCGCGCGTCAGCATGCCCTCGGCCTACCCGCCTCGGCGCGCGTGACTCCCGTGTCGCACAAGGTCCTTCGTCCCTTGCCGTTCCGAGCCGGGCCGGGGAACCGTGGCAGGGCTCCTGGCCCGACGCCGGCGGAGGTCGATGCCGACATGACCCGCGACGAGATCCGTGAATGGCTGGTCGAGCTGCTCCTCGACAAGGTCCGGGAGGTCCGCTACCCCAGCTACACCCACCTCGATCTCATCGAGCGGTGGATCCCCCGGCACATGATCCCGGAGTACCTGGAGGTGCTCCGGGAGAAGGTCGAGCAGGACTGCTACCCGAGCATCCCCCTGCTGCGCAGGATCCGGCGCGTGGCGGAGCGGCTGCCGCACGACCACGACCACCACGACCACCACGACCACCACGACGACCACGACGACCACGACGACCACGACGACCACGACGACGAGCGAGACGAGCCCGACGAGCGCGACGAGTCGGCGGCCGGCTAGGCCCAGCTCACGGCTGCGAGTTCACGCGCTGCGCCCGGCTGCGAGTTCACGCGCTGCGCCCGTGCACCGACCCGATCGGAGGGCGCTCGGTCAGGGCGACGACCGTCGGGCCGCGTCCGCGGCGACGGTGGCGAGCGCGGCGCGCATGATGTGGCCGACGAACGGGCGCACGAGCGTCCAGTACCGGGCGAACCGGCGGGCGGAGTCCGGCTCGGTGACCAGGGTGCGGGCCTCGTACGAGACGAGCGTGCGGGACGTGCCGTAGGGGCGGAGCGAGAAGTTCGCGGCGATCTTGCCCCACCCCGGGTCGGCGAAGGCCGCGAAGTCCTCCGGTGCCATGCCGGAGACGTCGTACCACTCGATCGCGGGCTGCCAGAACCGGCCGACCGCGCCCAGGGCGATCTCCTGCCCGGCGACCTCGCCGAGGGACAGCCAGCCCGGCAGCGGGGGTCCGCCGCGCAGCGGGAGCCGGGCCGGCGGCGCGGCGGGAGCCGGGCGGCCGCGGAGCCGGGCGAACCGGTCGGGCAGCCCTCGCGCGGCCATCGCCGCGTCCGTCAGGGGCGAGTGCACCCGCGCGAGGTCGAGCGCGCAGAGCGCCTGCCAGGTCGCGGCGGGGTCCGCGTCGGCGACGGTGTGCTCGACGAGCGTCCGGTCGAACCGCGGCAGGTACCGGTCGATGAGCATCTCGGTCGCCGCGGCGGGTGCGGTCGGGGTCGTGGATTGCGTCGTCACGGTCCTCGACGGTCCTCCCGTGGGCCGCGGCGGCACAGAGCCCTTGGTCTCCTCCCGACGAGGTCTCGTGGGGCGACCTTTCCGGGCCGTCAGGCCAGCAGCGCCCGGGCGGTGTCCCACATGTCCTGCACGATCGTCCCCGCGGGGGCTGGGCGCGCGAGCGCCGCACCCTGCCCCGCCCACTGGTTGACCCGGTCCACCCCGGCCGCGCCCCCACGCCGCCACTGCCCGACGAGTCGGCGCTGGTCGGGGTACAGCGCGGGCGGAGGAGCCCCGGGGCGCGACCACGCCGACACGAAGTCCGTCGGCACGGCGCGGCCGAGCCGACCGGAGTAGGCGCGGGTCGGAACCGTCCGCTCCGGCGGCAGGTCCGCCAACGCCTCGGCCCAGGTCTCGTCGATCCCCGCCTCCGGCGACCGCAGCAGCGCCGTGCCGACCTGCACGGCGCTGGCGCCGAGCGCCAAGGCCGCGGCGACGCCCCGTCCGTCGGCGATCCCGCCGGCGGCGACGACGGGGACCCGCAGCCGGTCGACCAGGTGGGGGAGCAGGGCGAAGAGCCCGACGTCCGTGCGCTCGGCCACGGCGGCATCGAAGGTGCCGCGGTGGCCGCCCGCCTCCATCCCCTGAGCGACGATCGCGTCGGCGCCGGCGTCCTGGGCGGCCACGGCGTCGGCCAGGGTGGTCGCGCAGGCGAACCAGGCGATCCCGCGGGCGTGCATCCGCTCGACGTAGTCCGGCTCGAACAGGCCCATGATCGAGGAGATCACGGTCGGCGCGGCCTCGAGCATGGCCTCGCACTGCTCGGCGAAGACCGGGGCGGCGGGACCGGCTTCGCCCGGCGCGCCGAAGCCCGCGAGGTACTCCTCGGCGGCACGCCGGCGGTCGGGATCGTCGGCCGGCGGGTCCGGGATCCAGATGTTGAGCTGGAAGGGTCCCGCCGAGCCGGCTCGGAACCGCTCCACCCAGTCCCTGATCCGCTCGGGCGGGTCCAGGACGACACCGTCGGCGCCCATCCCGCCCGCCTCCGCCACCGCGATCGCCAACTCCGGCGGGCAGGCCCCGGCCATCGGGGCCTCCAGGATCGGCAGCCGCAGGCCGAACCGGTCGCAGAACTCCGTCACGCGTCGCTGCATGCCGTCATCCGACCACAGACGAGGATCACGCAGGGCAACGGTGCTCGTCAGGGGTCGTCGAGCGACGGAACGGGGCCCGGACCAGCACGCGCCGGTGCGCCGGCACCCCGTCGAGGAACGGACTCGTATCACCGGGGTGTCGCGACCTCTCGTGACTCGACGGGACACTGCCGAAGCGTCGAGTGCGGAGACCGTCATGCGTGTCGTGGTCGTGGGAGCGGGGCCGACAGGACTGTTCACCGCCATGGCGTTGGCCCGGCGGGGTCACCGGGTCACCGTCGTCGATCGCGACACCGGCCCTCGACCGGACGGGTCGTGGCCCCGGCGCGGCGTGATGCAGTTCCACCACCCGCACGCGTTGCGCGCCCAGGTGGCCGAGGCGCTGCAGGCGGAGCTGCCCGAGGTGTGGGACGACCTGCTCGACGCCGGCGCCGAGCCCGTCACCGCTGCTCCCGGTCCGGGGAGTTTGGGTGCACCTGCGGAGCTGATGGCGGTGCGGTGCCGCCGACTGACCTTCGAACGGGTCCTGCGGGCGGCCGCCGAGCGCCAGCCGGGCGTGGTCCTCCACACCGGTCATGTCGACGAGGTGTGCATCGATCGCGGCAGGGCCACCGGCGTCCGTACCGATTGCACGACGCTGGACGCCGACCTGGTCATCGCGGCGACCGGACGTGCCGGTCGGCTCGGCGCCGCTCGGCGCGCCCCGGCCCGGGGCGGGGACTGTGGCATCGCCTACGTCTCCCGCCAGTACCGCCTCCACCCGGGGGCGCAGCCGGGACCCATGAACTTCCCCCTCGGCCGGACCGACCTCTACCCCGGCTACCAGTCCATCGTGTTCCTGCACGACAACGGGATCTTCTCCACCGTCATCGCACGGTCCAGCGACGATCGGGCGCTGGCCGCCCTGCGCCTGACCGAGGTGTTCGAGGCCGCGGCCCGTGCCGTCCCGACGCTGGCCGCATGGACCGATCCCACCCGCGCGGATCCGATCACGGCCGTCCTGCCGGGCGGTCGGTTGCACAACACCTATCAGGGCCAGCTCGACGACACCGGCGCAGTGGGCCTGCCCGGGCTGGTGTTCGTCGGCGACGCCGTGTGCACCACCAACCCCGCCGTCGGGCGGGGCATCACCACCTCCCTGCTGCAGGCCCGGCAGCTCGTCCGCCTGCTCGGCCGCGACCCGTCCGACGTCGTCGGCCTCACCCTCGCCTTCGACGCCTGGTGCTCCGAGAACATCGCGCCGTGGTTCGAGGACCACGTCTACTGGGACGCCGAGCAGAGGCGCCGTTGGGGCGGCGCCGACATCGACCTCACCCGGCCGCTGCCCTCCGACCTGATCGTGGCGGCCGCCCAGGCCGACCCCGCGCTGTTCGACCTCGTCGGGCCCTACCTCGGCATGCGGGCCCTCCCGGCCAGCCTGGACGCAGCCCGACCCCGAGCCGCGGAGATCTACGCCGGCGGCTGGCGCCCGCCGGTCCCGGACGGCCCCACCCGTGACGAGCTCGCCGCCCTCGCCGCCACCTATGCGAGCACGAGCGCCACCCCGTAGATCACTCGCGTGAGTGGCCTCGGTTCGCGCCGGGCCGGGCATCGAGACGCGTGAGGCCGGGGCGCCTCCCGGTTTTCAGCTCCTCGCGTGCCTCGGACTGCCCGCTGACCCAGGAGAAGAGGTGTTCTCCTCAGTCGAGCTGGCAGGGCTCTTATCAAGATCTGTAACTCATTGTCGATATAGAGATACAGACTTGGTAGAAGCGGCACCCGATGGGTTTCCGATACGACGATCGCCGCAGGTGAGACAGCACGGGCGACGAGCCGCGGTGGCCGCGGGTGCGGCCCTGGACCCGCCGAGGTGCGGCCGGGCTGCGCGCTGGCGAAAGGCCGTGTACTCAGCCGGGGGAGTGGACCGCCCGGGACGCGAAGCAAGCACCCACGCCAAGCCCTGGGCGAGTTCCTGCACCTGCGCCTGGCCCAGGCGATCGCCGGCGGACCCCCCGCTCCAGCCACGTTATGACAACTACCGCCGAGCCGAGCCCACATCGGGGCAGGGGCGGGGGAGCGACGGATTGGCCGCCTGCACTCGTCGGCTCGCGCCTGCGAGCAGACCGACGGGCGTCGAACCAAGTTCGCCGCGCGCCAACTCGCGAGCTACACCGCCACCTCGGCGCCACAACTCCGGCCTCGGACCTTCGCGATCCTGGGCCGCCCCAAGGATCCAGGCTGCGCCTTCCGCTGCCCGCTGTCGCTGCGTAGAAGTACGTACGGCCCAGCGCCCCGGCACTGGGCCGAGCCCACCAGCCGGGGTCTTGCCAGCGTGGAGGCATGTTCGGGTGATCAAGCCAGGGTGAGGACCCACATCGTCACGGGACGGGTCGGGGCGAAGCGCGTGCCTGCTCCTCGAGGCCTACTTGCCGTGCTCTCGGAACGAGGAGGATATTTCCGCGCGCCATCGATGACTCGAACGAACGGGAACGGAGGGGCATTCGATGGACCCGGAGAAGCAGTCCGCGACACCCTTCAGCTCGGCAGCCGATCTTTTGGAATCGGATCTTCGCGGTGATCTCGTCCGCCCGGGGGACGCGGACTACGAGGACGCCCGGCGGATCTACAACGCGATGATCGACCGGCGGCCCGAGATCATTGTTCGCTGCGCCGGTGTAGGTGACGTCATAGACGCAGTCAGATTCGGTCGAGCCCACGGCTTGCCGATTGCTGTCCGAGGAGGGGGGCACAACGTCACCGGTAACGCCTTGGCCGACCGCGGCTTGACGATCGATCTTTCTCCGATGAAGGGGCTGCACATTGATCCGCGGCTCAGAATCATCCGGGCGGAAGCCGGCCTGACCTGGCTGGAGGTCAACCACGATCTCCAACACTTCGGGCTTGCCGCCGCCGGCGGCTTCGTGGGGACGACCGGAATCGCCGGTCTCACGCTGGGCGGTGGACTCGGATGGCTGGTCCGGAAGCACGGCCTCGCCTGCGACAACCTGGTCGCGGTCGACATCGTGACCGCCGACGGGCGCCTGTTGCAGGCCAGCAAGGACGACAACCCCGACCTCTTCTGGGCCATCCGGGGTGGTGGCGGCAACTTCGGGATCGTCACCTCGTTCGAGTTCGAGGTTCATCCGGCCGGCACCGTCCTCGCCGGACTGGTCGTCCATCCGGCCTCTCGCGCTCGCGAGGCCTTGAGATTCTGGCGAGACTTCGAGACCACGGCGCCCCGGGAGTTGACCGCTGGAGCACTGCTGTTCACGGCGCCTCCCGCCCCGTTCATGCCAGAAGACGTCCAGGGAACGCCGGTCGTCGGCATCGGAGGCGTTTTCACCGGAGACCTGGAGGTCGGGAAAAAGGTGCTACGGCCACTCCGCGACTGGGGCCCGCCTGTTGCAGACATCATCCAGCCGATGCCGTACAGCTCCGCGCAGACGATGGCTGATGCATTCTGGCCGCACAACTTCCAGAACTACTGGAAGTCGGACTTCCTGAACGGGCTTTCGGACGAGGCGATCGACACGATCGCAGGCCAGTTCTCGTCCGTCCCGTCACCCATGACGACGGTCGTCATCGAGCACAACGGGGATGGCGCGATGAACGACGTCGACCGCAGTGAGACTGCTTTCTGGCACAGAGACTCGTCTTACAACCTACTGATCACCTCTATGTGGGAAGATCGGGAAGTCACCGGTAAGAATATTTCCTGGACCAAGGACTTCGCCGAAGCTACCGCACGATTTGCCAGCGGCGGCGTCTATGTGAACTACCTCGGCGAGGAGGGGTCGGACAGAGTCCGATCGGCTTTCGGCGCAAACTTCGATCGACTCAGTGCGGTCAAGCGAAAGTACGATCCCGAGAACGTCTTCCGGCTGAACCAGAACATCGAGCCGACTGACTAGATCACCGCCGCAGTACTGCTACGGCAGTCGCGGCGTGTCGGAGAATCCTGAGCGCGTGTCTGCGATCACCTGCGCTCCGGGCAAGATGCAGGGAGGTGGAAGCAGCATTCGAGGCCGAACGCGCCCGCGCTGCACGACCTCGTCGACGGCCACCAGGCCGAGGACAAGGTGGCGAGGCCGTGCCCGCGGGCGACCGCGAGCTGGGCGGCGATTCGGCGCCGGCTCCAGCAGCACGAGCCCCGTAACCAAATCGACGTCGTCGAGTGCCGCCTGCAGTCCGGTGCAGAGCCGGTGGAGGAGTGCCCGACCCACCGGTGGCCAGCGCCCCGACGGCCACGGCGTCGCGCCTCCTCGAGCAGCAGCGTGGCGGCGCGGACCGGGCGTCCACCGCGCGCGTTCAGCTCCGCGACCAAGCCCCGATGCACACCGGCTTCGTTCTCGAGCGCCTCCGCAGCACGCGCCGCGATCGCACCCCGGTCGGACGGGGTGAGCCCGACAAGAACCGCGCCACAGGTCAGCGCGTGCCGCCAGCGCACGCTCCGGCCACGTCCCGGATGAGCAGCCCGGCGTCAAGGGCGGACGACAGCCCGTCGGCCACCCCGGCTGCATCCGGCCCGGAGACCCCGTCAGTAGCTGCGCGTCGAGGTCGGGACCAGCACGGCGGCGGTCCGGACCAGCTCCCGAACCCGGGGCGCCAGTCCGGCGACCCGGGTCTCGACCAGAGCCAGATGGGAGGGAGGCGGTTCGTGGCGGGCGTGCTCGTCATCCGAGAGCACCCGAAGCAGTGCCAGCACCGCCTCACCAAGAACACCTACGGGATCGACCACTGCGTACCCACGGACGGCCCGGGCGGCCAAGTCGGCAAGATCCGTGCAAGCACCACGCGGTACGGCAACAGCCACTCCTCATCGGCGAGGGCAGGCGCGACCCGAACCAGCGCCTCCGCCACCGGGCGGAACGGGCCCCACCGGGCGCCGCGCGCCCCGACGCGACCACCGCGCCGGCGTCCGTGACGCGCCGCGTCAGCTCCTCGAGCAGCGTCGTCTTCCTGCTGCCCGCACAGCCCGTACCAGGATGATCTGGCCCGGCCCGCCGTCGCAGGCATCAAGCACGGCGCGTCCGGCCCCTGACGTCCGAACTTGCTCCTCGCCCGAGGTGACTAGGCTGCGAACCACACATCTGTCGTTCGCGGAGCGAGGGGATCCACGGATCTCCGGGAGGAGAGTCGGTGGACGACGCCCAGGGCGCGGCGACGGCGGTCCGGGCTGCGGACCCGGGACGGTCGACGGGGGAGCCGCGCCGGTGCGCCTTCCGGCGCTGCCGGGAGCCGCTGCCCGTGCTGGCGGGGCGCGGCAACCGGCCGCGCTACTGCCAGGACGGCCGGACCTGGGGGAGCAAGGGGCTGAGCTGCAAGGACGCCGAGGCGGCGTTCGTGGCGGTCGAGTCGCTGCGCGAGGACGGCGATCCCACCGGCGCGGTCACCGCCGTCGACGACCTCGGTGCCCGGCTCGCCGCGGCGGCCGAACCGCTGACCGCGGTGCTCGACGGGGTCTCGGTGCTGCGGGCGCAGCTCGACGAGGAGGTGCGCGAGGCGCTGGCGGCCCGGGACGCGGCGCTGGCCCGGGCGGCGGAGGACCACGGGGCGCGGCTCGCGGCGGAGGAGCGCGCGGCGCAGGCCGAGGCGGCGGCCGCCGAGGCGGCCGCACGGGCCGGCGAGGCCGTCGACCTGCGGGCGGAGGCCGACCGCGCGCGTACCCGCGCCGAGCGGGCGGCCGCCGCCGCCGTGCGCGCGCTCCTGCGGGCGGAGGGGCGTTCGGTCGCCCTCGAGGACCGGGCGGTGCGGGCGGAGGAGCTGGCCGAGGCGGCAGCGGCGCAGACCGCCCAGTTGCGGGACGAGCTGGCCGCGCTACGCGCGACCCTGACCGCCCGCGACGCCGAGTTGGACGCGGAGCGTTGCCGGGCTCGTGAGGCCGCCGACGCGCACCGGGCCGAGCTCGACTCCGAGCGCGAGCGGGCCCGCGAGGCGGCCGCCGCGCACCGGGCCGAACTGGACACCGCACTCGCCGGGCTACGCGAGGAGCACGCCTCCCGGCTCGATGCCGAGCGCACCGCCGCCATCGAGGAGCGGGACCGCACGACCGCCCGGCACCGCGAGGAGCAGGAGCGGTTGCGGGAGGAGCACGCCGCGGCCGTCGAGCGGCGGGCGGTCGAGCAGGCGCGCGAGACCGCCGAGCTGCACCGGCGGCTCGGGGCGGCCGAGCACGAGCTCGGTCTGCTCCGGGCAGCGCGGGATGACGGCGCCGGGCGCGACGACGGAGCCGGCGGCGGTCGCGACCCGCGGGGCGACGACGTCGACGGTGGTCGGGCAAACGCGGGGTGACAGCGCCGACGGACGCCGCGACCCGCGGGGACGGTGGGGACTGCGTCCGCCCGACGTGGGTGACGACGCCGGCGAAGGCCTGGTACCGCAGGTCAGTCGAGCACTGCGATCCCGGAGATCTCCAGCAGCTGCGCAGGGTGGAAGAGCCGCTCGACCTGTAGCCACGTGGCGCTCGGCGCCTCCCCGGCGAACGCCTTGGCGAAGACGTCGGCGTGCTTGGCGAGCTCGTCCATATCGGTCGTGTAGACGGTCTGGGACACGAAGTGGTGGAAGGTGGCTCCCTGTTCGGCCAGGCAGCGGCGCAGTATCTCCAGGCACCACTCGAGCTGGGCGCGCATGTCGCCCTCGCCGACGACCTGCAGGTCGGCCAGGCTCCCGCGTAGCGGCGTGACCCCCGAGAAGTAGACCGTGTTCCCGGCCTTGATCGTCTGCGTGAACGAGAAGGTCGTGTGCACCTCCTCGGCCAGATAGCCGATATCGGGGTTGGTGCGCTCGATCATCGGGTCCTCCTTCCCCTCGCGGGACGGCAAGGGTAGGCCCGCCGCTGGGATGGGTGTAGGTCCCAACCGACGCGATCACGCGCGGGTCGCCCGGTAAGCCTAGTACCTCGACGGCAGTTGATCGGTGTTGGTCGCACGGAGAGAGCGCCGCCGGCGGTCCCGAACCCCGCCGGTAGCGCTACCGCTCGAGGCCGCCCGTCCGCAGCCCCGCCCGCAGCGCCTTCTTGTCGATCTTGCCGACGGCCGTGGTCGGCAGGGCGTCGACGAGGTGCACGGACTTCGGGGTCTGCACCGCGCCCTTCAGCGCCCGCACGTGCGCGGCGAGCTCCTCCGCGGTCGCCGACGCTCCGGGGCGCAGCACGACCGCGGCGGTCACGGCCTCGCCCCACTTCTCGTCCGGCAGCCCGAACACCGCGGCCACGGCGACGGCGTCGTGGCTGGTCAGGGCGTCCTCCACCTCGCGCGGGAACACGTTGAAGCCGCCGCTGATGATCATGTCCTTGGTGCGGTCGACGATCGTGAGGTAGCCGCGGTCGTCCCGCCGGGCGACGTCGCCGGTGTGCAGCCAGCCGTGGGCGAAGGCCTGCGCGGTGAGCTCGGGCTGGCGCCAGTACTCCTCCATGGTCCCCGGGCCGCGAACGCAGATCTCCCCGGGCTCACCCTCCTCGACCGGGTTGCCCTCCGGGTCGAGGAGGGTGACGTCGACGCTGCTGATCGGCACCCCGCACGAGCCCTCGAGGGTGGGATCGGCGTGCTCGGCGCGGCGCAGGACGCTGATCGGGTAGCACTCGGTCTGCCCGTAGAGCTGCGAGAACACGGGTCCGATCCGCTGCAGCCCCTCCGCCAGCCGGGTCGGGGACATCGGGGAGGCGCCGTAGAGCAGCAGCTCCAGCGAGCCGAGGTCGGTGCGGTCGAGCGCGGGATGGTCGAGCAGCGCGTAGATCATCGTCGGCACGGCGAGGGCCATCGTGATCCGCTCCCGCTCGACGGTCTCCAGGAACCGCCCGGGGTCGAAGCCGTCCTGCAGGTGCACGGTCCCGCCGCGCTGCAGGACCGGGACCACCTTGGTGCCGGCCACGTGGGTGATCGGCGCGACGGCGAGGTACCGCGCGTCGAACGGGATCTCGAAGTCGGTGAGGGTGCCGATCGACATGACGTGCGTGACGGCGGGGTGTCGGCGCATCACGCCCTTGGGCCGCCCGGTGGTGCCGCCGGTGTAGTTGACCAGGGCGATGTCCGCGGGGTGCGCGAGGTCGCGGGCGGTCGCGGCACCCGCCGCCTCCGCCTCGGCGAGCAGGTCGGGGCCGAAGTCGGACGGGCCGAGACCGAGCACAGGGACGTCGCCGCTGCGCGCGGCGAGCTCCGCCCCGCGGGCGCCGTGCCGGCGCGCGTCGACCAGGCAGGCGGCCGCGTCGAGGTCGGCGAGCTGGTAGAGCTGGTCCTCCACCGAGCCCAGCGGGTGCAGCCACGAGGTCGCCATGCCCGACGCCTGCACGGCGACACCCGCGCACCAGGCCTCGGGGCTGTTGCCGGCCAGCAGCCCGATCCGGTCGCCCCGGCGGAACCCGCGATCGGCGAGCACCCGCTGGATCCGGCCGATGAGCTCCGTCGCACCGGCGTAGGTGAGCGTGCCCGCGTCGGAGGCGAACGCGGTCCGGTCCGGGTACCGGCGCAGGGCGCGGAGCACCAGCGTGCCGACCGTGGCCCCGGCCCACAGCGGTACGGGCGGGACGGCGGCGGGGACGGCGGTGTCGCGGGTGTCCGTGGTCATACGTGCTCCCTCGGTGCGGCGGTGGACGTCGGGGACGGCGGTGTGGGTCTACCCCGGGTGGACGACACGGTTCGGGTCGCCCGTCGCGGCCTCGTACTCGCGCGCCAGGCGGTCGACGAGCTCGGCTGCGGTCGGGACCTCCCGGACGCCGGAGACGGAGTGCCCGGCGCTCCAGACCTCGGTCCACCGGCGCGGGCCGAGGCCGCCGTGGCCGTAGAGCGCGTCCGCGTCCGCGGGGGTGACGTTCTCGTCGAGCGCGGCCGGGTCGAGCCCGGCGGCCCGGATCGCGGGGGCGAGCATGCTGCTGGGCAGGCCGGTGAACGCCCTGGTCAGGACGACGTCGTCGAGCGTGCTGTCGACGCACATCCGCTTGTACCGCGGCGCCGCCATGCTCTCCTGCGTGGCGAGGAACGCGGTGCCCAGGTAGCCGAGGTCGGCGCCGAGCGTGCGGGCCGCGGCCAGCGCCGTCCCGTCGCCGATCCCGCCCGCGAGCACGACCGGGCCGGCGAAGAAGCCGCGCACGGCCCGCACGAACGCGAACGGGTTCATCCAGCCCGTCTGCCCGCCGGCGCCCGCGGTGAGCAGGACCAGCCCGTCCGCCCCGGCCGCGACGGCGCGCTCCGCGTGGCGCAGCGTGGCGACGTCGGCGAGCACGAGCGCCCCCGCGTCGTGCAGCGGCCCGAGGACCGGCTTCGGCGACCCCACGCTCGCGATCACCAGCTCGACCCGGCGCCGCACCAGCACGGCCAGGTCCTCGGCCAGGCGCGGCGACCGCATGATCAGGTTCGGGGCCCAGGGCGCGGCGGCCTGGCCGGTCCGCGCCTCGATCTCGCCCAGCCAGCCGTCCAGCTCCTCGGCGCTGCGGGCGTTGGCGGTGGGGAAGCCGCCCACGACACCCGCCGCGCACGCCGCCACCACGAGGTCCGGGCCGGAGACCCGCAGCATCGGCGCGGCGATCACGGGCAGGCGCAGCCGCTCCGTGATCCGTGCGGGCAGGCCGGTCCGGTCCGGCACGCGTCCTCCCGGATGTCGACGGCGGGGCCGCCCGCGATTATCGATCGTCGGGCGGGCGGCGCCGATGGGCCGACGGGGTGACGCGCGCGGTCGGCGGGGAGGTGTAGGGAGTTCCCCGAAGCCGGATCCGCCTGCACACCGTCACCCTCCTGTCAGGCGAACCGAAGGGGGCACCCGATGACCGAGGGAAGGCTCAGCCGCGTCCTCGCGGACCTGACGCACGGCGGCGTCGTCCGCGCCGACGAGACGGAGGAGCAGCGCAAGGACGTCCTGCGCGCGCGGGAGATCGCGCTGAGCGACGTGGCCCGAGAGCCGTCGGCCGAGACGGCGTCGATCGGCCGCACGTCGTTCGGCTACCTGTTCCCCGGCCTGTCGGACGCGGACCTCCTGCCGCCCGGGGAGGCGACCGTCGCCGCGCTCGACGCGCTGGGGAACGCCATGATCGACCAGCAGGACGACGCGGAGGGCAACTCGCCGATCCCGCCGATCTACACGTACTGGGGCCAGTTCGTCGACCACGACATCACCGCCAACACCGACCGCGACGCGACCTCGCCCGTCACCTCGATCACGGTCGAGCACCCGCAGCCCCTCGACCGCGGGGTGGTCGTCCGCGAGTTGCAGAACCTGCGCAGCCCGGCGCTCAACCTCGACTCCGTCTACGGCGACGGGCCCTTCGTGGACCGCCCGAACGCGAACGACGCGGCAGTTCCCTACACCGGCGTGAAGCTCACCCTCGGCCGCCTGACCCCGGCCTCGCGCGGCGTGCGCATCCCGCCGGTCGACGACATGGAGCGGGACCTGCCGCGCGACGCCGCCGGCACGGCGCTCATCGGCGACGGCCGCAACGACGAGAACCTCGTGGTGGCGCAGCTGCACGTCGCGTTCCTGCGCTTCCACAACGCCGCGGTCGACTGGGTCCGCGCGAACGAGCCCGACCGGATCTCCGACGCCGAGGTGTTCCTGCGCGCCCGCGACCTGCTGCGGTGGACCTACCAGTGGCTCGTCGTGCACGACTACCTCCGGACGATCACCGCCCCAGGGGTCGTCGACACCGTGCTGACGGACGACTTCGACCTGCTCGACCTCGAGGGCCGCGGCGGCTACATGCCGCTCGAGTTCTCGGTGGCGGCCTTCCGCTTCGGGCACAGCATGGTGCGGGCCGGCTACGACTGGAACCGCAACTTCGGCAAGCCGGGCAACAACGGCGCCCGGTTCGCCTCCTTCGAGCAGCTGTTCCAGTTCACAGGCAAGGCCCGGCCGCCCTTCTTCGGCGCACCGAGCCTGCCCACCAACTGGCCGGTCGAGTGGGACCGGATGATCGACAAGGACTCGCAGGACCCGGTCCGCTTCGCCCGGCGCATCGACACGCATCTGGCGTTGCCGCTGGGTGAGCTGCTCAACGAGGGCGAGAGCCTGCCCGACGACCCCGGTGGCCGGATCGCGACCCTGCTCAAGCAGCTGGCCCGCCGCAACCTGCGGCGCGGGTACGTCCTGTCGCTGCCCACCGGTCAGGCGGTGGCCCGGCTGCTCGACGAGCCGCCCCTCACCGCCGAGGAGCTCCGGGAGGGCAGCTCCGCGGAGGTCGTGCAGGCGCTCACGGACGGCGGTCTCCTCGACCGCACCCCGCTGTGGTTCTACCTGCTGAAGGAGGCCGAGGTACGGGCGAACGGCGCCACCCTGGGCGTCGTCGGCAGCCGGATCGTCGCGTCGACGATCATCGGCCAGATCCGGCTCGACCGGACCTCGTACCTGAACCAGACGAGCTGGGGTCCGGGCGACGGCGTCCGCCTCCGGGACGGCCGGCCGATCCGCTCGATCGCCGACTTCCTCCGCTTCGCCGGAGTGCTGGCGTGAACCGCGCCGAGCAGGAGGCGGCGGCGGCGGAGCGGTACCGCTCGACCACCAGGCAGCGCAAGGACAACCGGAAGGCGCGGGAGGCCGCGCACACCGCCGTGGCCGACAGCCCGGCGCAGCTCGAGGCCCGGGCCCGGCGCCTGGTGCGCAAGGGCGAGGTCGACGTCGACGCGCTGGTGCGGGCGGTGACCGGACCCGACAAGGGCACGGTGCTCGAGCGGATCATCGGCGCCGCGAACGAGCTGCAGGGCGTGAACTTCCTGGCCCGGGGCGCCGAGGCGGCCCGCACCGTCGCGCGGGTGAGCATCCGGAGCGGACGCGACGTCGTCGGGTTCGGCACGGCCTTCCTCGTGGGGCGGAGGCTCGCGCTGACCAACAACCACGTGCTGCCCGACGCCCGCACCGCGGCCGGCTCGTTCCTCGAGTTCGACCTCGAGGCCGGAGTCGACGGCCTGCCCAAGCCGGTCGTCCGGTTCGAGCTGGACCCGGGCACGCTGTTCGCGACCGACGAGCACCTGGACTACACGCTCGTCGCCGTCCGGCCGGACGCGAGCGGGCGGGTCGCGGGCGAGGTGTTCGGCTGGAACACGCTCGCGGCGACCCAGGGCAAGATCGTGACGGGTGAGCCGGTGAACGTCGTCGGGCATCCGGACGGGCGGCCGAAGGAGATCGCCGTCCGGGCGAACGAGCTGGTCAACCAGTTGTCCGACTTCCTGCACTACAACAGTGACACCCTGCCCGGGAGCTCCGGCTCGCCGGTCTACAACGACCAGTGGGAGGTCGTCGCGCTGCACCACGCCGGCGTGCCCGATCCCGCAGGGGGCCCCGACGCCTGGATCGCCAACGAGGGCGCCCGGATCAGCCGGGTCCTCGCCCACCTGAGCGGTCTGGACCTCGACGCCGCACAGCGGCGGGTCGTGGCCGAGCTGGGCGCCCAGGCGCAGCCCGAGGCGGGCGCCCGGCCGGCGGTCGCCGCGGCGCGGCCGGCCGGCCCGGAGGACGTCGCGGCCCTCCCGCGGATCGCGGCGGGCCTGCCCGGCCGCCCCTCGGCGTCCGGACGCCGGCTCGTCTACCTGCACGGACGGGGGCAGGGTGGGCGCGACCCGGCGGCGCTGCGGGCCGACTGGACCGGCGGCCTGGCCCGCGGGTTGGCCGCCGGCGGGATGGCCCCGGTCGACGCGGCCGACGCGTGCGTCCCGTTCTACGGCGACGTGCTCGACGGCCTCGTCGACGGCGCCCGTGAGGCCGTCCCGTTCGTCGGCACCACGGCCGAGCAGCTCGCCCCGCCGTCCGGCCCGGCGCGTGAGGCCTACGGCGCACTGCTGCGGGAGACCGCCGAGCGGACCGGGATGCCGGCGGGGGAGCAGGAGGGCGCCTTCGTCGGCGGGCTGGTGGCCGCGCTGCAGGGGCCGCTGTCCTGGATCGCGGGGCGCAGCGGCCTGGACGACCTGGTCATCGCCACGGTGTTCCGGGACGTGGCGCTGTACCTGGAGGACGACATCGTCCGCCGCGCGGTGCTCGACACCGTGCGCGCCGACCTGCCGCCCGACGGGGAGATCGTGCTCGTCGCGCACAGCCTCGGGGCGGTCGTCGCGCTCGACCTGCTGCGGGAGCTGCCCGCGGGCCGGACCGTGCCGCTGCTGGTGACGGCGGGCAGCCCGCTCGGCCTGGACGCCGTGCAGAAGCGGCTGCTGGCGGGCGGCCCGGAGCGGCCACGCAACGTCGGGACGTGGGTGAACGCCTGGGCCGCGGCCGACGCCGTCGCGATCGGCTGCCCGCTGGCCGACGACTGGGCCGACGTCCGCGACCTGCGCACCGACAACCCGAAGGACCGCCCGCACGACATCCGCGAGTACCTCGCGGACCCGCGGGTCGCGACGGCCGTCGGCGGCCTGCTCCGCTGAGGCACGGCGCCGAGCCCGCAGTGACCGTTCGGCTACGGAGCGGTACGTAAAGGTACGTAGATGGGGCCCCGGACGGTATCGCCACCGTCCGGGGCCCGGTCTGTTGCGGACGTGGACCTCGTGGAGCGGGTGCCGTGCGCCTGCGGAGTGTCGCCCCGCCCCGCGCGCGGCGGGCCGGGTCGCCCGGCCCCGGACCTCGTCGGCCGGGACGCGGAGCTGACCCGCGCGTGGATCGCGCTCGACGAGACCGGGGCGTGCCTCGTCGTCGGTGAGCCGGGGTGCGGGCGCTCGGCCTTCGTGCGCGCGTGCGCAGCGGGATCCGGGCGCGAGGTCGTGGCGCTGCGCGGACGGGAGGGCGAGGCGGATCTCGACGGGGCGGTACTGGCCGAGCTCGCGGCCCGGCTGGGCGGCGCCGACGAAACGGACGGTCCGGGGGCCGGCCATCCCGCGCCCACGCTGGGCCGCCGGCTCCTCGTGGTCGACGACCTGCAGTGGGTCGACGCCCGGTCCCGGTCGGTCCTCGGCCGGCTGGCCCGCCGCCCCGGCGCGGGCGCGGTGCTGCTCGCCCGGCGGACCCTGCCGGGGGAGATGCCTGCGACGACCGACCTCCCGCCGCTCCCGCTCGGCGGCCTCGGGCCCGCCGACCTGCGGCTCCTCGCCCGCCGGCACGACCACCCGGCCCCGCCGGCGCTGGTGGCCCGCCTCGCCGAGGAGACGGGTGGGAACCCGGCCGCCTTCCTCGCGAGCCTGGATCGCGGCGACGGCGTCGTCGTCCTGGCGCCGGATCAGGCGCGGGCATGGGCCGCCGCCCTCGACGCCCTGCCGCCGCGGACGGTGCGGGCCCTCGCTCCGCTCGTCGCCGATCCCCGCCCGGCCCTGCCGACCCTGGACGCCGTCCTGACCTCCCTGGGGCTCCGGCTCGCCGACCTGGATCCGGCGCACCTGGCGGGCATGGTCGTGACGGCGCCGGAGGGCCCGGAACCCGTGAGCCCGCTGCTGCGCCCGGCGCTGCTCGCCCGGACCCCGCCGGCGTGGTGGGGGCGGACGCTCCGGGCCCTCGCCGACCGGGCCGACGGGTCGGGCCGGGTGCGCTACCGGGCCGCCGTCTCCCGGCGCCCGGACGACGGCGTCGCCGCGGAGCTCGACGTCGCCGCCGCGGAGCTGCGCGCCCGCCGCGAGTGGTGGGCCGCGGCCCGGACCTCGGCCCGGGCCGCGGAGCTGGCCGGCGACGGAGTGGCGGGCCGGTACATCGCCGCCGCACGGGACGCGGTCCGGGCGGGGGCCGCCGAGGCCGCCCTGGACTGGTGTGCGGCGGCGCGGCGCGACGACCCCGGAGCCGAGGTCGCCGGGATCCGCGCGCGGGCGTTGACGCAGCTCGGGCGTCCCCGCGCGGCCGTCGACCTCCTGCTGCGGACCGGGGGGCCGATCACCGAGGACGGCGTGCTGCCCTTCCTGGAGAGCGGCCGGACCGCGGAGCTGACCTGTCCGCTGCCGGCGGCGCGCGCCGCGGTCTCCGCGGCGGCCGGCCGGTTCATGGAGGCCCGCGCCACGCTCGACGAGGGGAGGTGCGGACCGGGTCTGCTCGCGGCCGTCGTCGCGGTGCAGGTGGAGGACCCCGACCGGGCGCGGCCGCTCCTCGACGTCCTGGCCGCCGAGGCCGATCCCGCCGACCTGCCGCGCGTGCTCGCGATGCGGGCCGAGGTCGGCTGGTGGGCAGGCGACTGGGACGACTCCGTCCGCGACGCCGCGGAGAGCGCCGGCCTCGCGGACGCGGTCGGCCAGCCCGGCATGGCGGCGCGCGCCCGGACCCAGCTCGCCCGGGTCGACGCGGCCCGGGGGCGGCCGGACCTCGCCACCCGCCGGTTGCGGGAGGCGCGCGGCCTCGCCGGACCGGGCGACACCGCCCTGACGCGGCGGATCGCCGCCGTCGAGGGCCTGCTCCGGCTCACCGGCGGGGCACACGTCGGCGCCGCCGAGGCGCTGGCCGGGGCCGGCGACCTCGGCCTGGCCGATCTCGCCGAGGCGCTGCTGCGCTCCGGCGAGGACCCCGGCCCGGCTCTCGTCCGCCTCGATCTCCTCGCCCGGCAGGGGCTGCCCTCCGCGGCGGCCGCGGCCGCCCGGGTGCGCACGCTGCTCGCCGACGACGCCGAGTCGGCCGCCGCCCACGGCCGGCTCGCCGTGCGGCTGGCCGTCCCGCGGCCCTTCGAGCGGGCCCGCGCCCTGCTCGCGGCCGGGGAGTCCCTCCGCAGGGTGCGCCGCCCCACGGCCGCCCGCGCCCCACTGCGGGCGGCGCTGCAGCTGTGCGAGGCGCTGCGGGCCGACCCGTGGGCCGACCGGGCCCGCCGCGAGCTCGACGCCAGCGGGGCGGAACGGGAGCAGCCGGCGGCGGTGCGGCTGGCCCTGCTCACCCCGCAGGAACGGCAGATCGCCGTCGCGGTCGCCGGGGGCCGGACGAACCCGGAGGTCGCGCACGCCCTGTTCCTGTCCCGCAAGACCGTCGAGGCGCACCTGACGCGCGTCTACCGCAAGCTCGGCGTCCGGTCCCGGGTCGGGCTGACCCGGCTCGTCGGGGCTCAGGAGCCCCAGGGGTCCTCGTCCGGGTAGTCGGGCTCCGGGGGCTCCTCCAGCGGCCAGTTCTCGTCGGCGGCCGGTGGCGAGGGCGGTCGCTCCGTCGGCTCGTCGCCCGCGACGGCGGCCAGCACGCCCGCCCCGTACTTGGCGAGCTTGTTCTCGCCGACCCCGCTGACCGTGCCGAGCGCAGCCGCGGAGCTCGGCGCGAGCGTGGCGATCGCGCGCAGCGTGGCGTCGTGGAAGATCACGTAGGCCGGGACGCCCTGCTCCTTCGCGGTCGCGGCCCGCCAGGCCCGGAGCCGCTCGAACACCGGCGCCGCCCCGGCCGGCAGGTCCGCGGCGGGGGCCGTGGAGCGGGAGGAGCGGCGGGTCCGGGTGCGCTCGGGGTCCTTGCGGAGCATCACCTGGCGCTCGCCCTTGAGCACCGCCGAGCTCCCGTCCGTGAGCTGGAGCGTGTTGTAGGCGCCGCCGACCTCGAGGAGCCCGCGGGCCAGCAGCTGCCGGACGACGCCGCGCCACTCCTGCTCGGACAGCTCGGTGCCGATGCCGAAGGTGGAGAGCTGGTCGTGCCGGGACTGCTCGACCTTGGCGGTCCGCTTGCCGACGAGGATGTCCACGACCTGCCCGGCGCCGAAGCTCTGGTTCCGCTCGCGCCTGAGCCGCCACACCGTGGACAGCAGCTTCTGCGCCGGCACCGTGCCGTCCCAGGACTCGGCCGGGGTGAGGCAGGTGTCGCAGTTGCCGCACGGCTCGGTCTTCTCCGAGAAGTAGGCGAGCAGCTGCACCCGCCGGCACTCGACGGTCTCGCACAGCGCGAGCATCGCGTCGAGGTGCTGGGCCAGCCGCCGCTTGTGCGCCTGGTCGCCCTCGGAGTCGTCGATCATCTTGCGCTGCTGCACGACGTCCGCCAGCCCGTAGGCCAACCAGGCCGTGGACGGCAGCCCGTCCCGGCCCGCCCGGCCGGTCTCCTGGTAGTAGCCCTCGACGGACTTGGGCAGGTCGAGGTGGGCGACGAACCGGACGTCCGGCTTGTCGATGCCCATCCCGAAGGCGATGGTCGCGCACATGACCAGGCCCTCCTCGCGGAGGAACCGGGCCTGGTGCTCGCGGCGGACCCCGGCGTCGAGCCCCGCGTGGTAGGGCAGCGCCGGGATGCCCTGGCCCTGCAGGAACTCCGCGGTCTGCTCCACCGACTTCCGGGACAGGCAGTAGACGATCCCGGAGTCGCCCGGGTGCTCGGTGCGGACCAGCTCCAGCAGCTGCCGGCGCGGCTCGGCCTTCGGCACGATCCGGTACTGGATGTTGGGCCGATCGAAGCTGGCGACGACCTGCTTGGCGCCGGTGAGGTCGAGCCGCTCGGCGATCTCCGCACGGGTGTGCTCGGTGGCCGTCGCGGTGAGCGCGATCCGGGGCACGGCCGGCCAGCGCCGGTGCAGCTCGGAGAGCATGAGGTAGTCCGGCCGGAAGTCGTGGCCCCACTGCGCCACGCAGTGCGCCTCGTCGATCGCGAACAGCGCGATCCCGCCCTGCGCCTCCAGCCGGTCCAGCAGGTCGACCGTCGAGCCGACGCGCAGTCGCTCGGGGGCGAGGTAGAGCAGGTCCAGCTCGCCGGCGAGCAGGGCCCGCTCGGTGCCGCGGCGCTCCTCCGGCCCCTGGGTGGAGTTGAGGAACCCGGCCCGCACCCCGAGCGTGCGCAGCGCGTCGACCTGGTCCTGCATCAGCGCGATGAGCGGGGAGACCACCACGCCGGTGCCGGGGCGGACCAGCGCGGGCACCTGGTAGCAGAGCGACTTGCCGCCGCCGGTGGGCATGAGGACGAGCGCGTCCCCACCCGCGCAGACGTGCTCGACGACCTCCTGCTGCGGCCCCCGGAACGCCTCGTAGCCGAAGACCCGGTGGAGCACCTCGAGCGCGGGGGCGGGGGGAGCGGTCACGGCGCGATCGTACGAGCCGGTACCGACGGTCCCCGACCGGCACGCGACCCCCACCCGGCCCCCCGCGACGACGAGCGGGCGCCGGTGCGCCGTGCAAGAGTCGGTCCATGAGCGATGTGCGCGGCGCCGACCTCCTCACCGGCGACTTCTACGGCTACGGCTCCCTGCTCACGGACGAGGAGCAGAAGGTCATCGGACGGGTCCGCGAGTTCTGCCGGACCGAGATCGCCCCGATCGCCCTGGACGCCTGGAGCCGCGCGGAGTTCCCGCACGGCATCGTCCCCAAGTTCGCCGCCCTCGACATCGCCGGGCTGCCGTACGAGGGGCTCGACGGGCCGGCCGCGCGCCGGCTCCTGATCGGCTTCGTCTCGCTCGAGCTGGCGCACACCGACCCGTCGCTGAACAGCTTCTTCGGCATCCACAACGGCCTGGCGATGGGCAGCGTCGACCTCTGCGGCTCGGAGGAGCAGCGCGAGCGCTGGCTGCCGGCGATGGCGCGGATGGAGCAGATCGGCGCGTTCGGGCTCACGGAGCCGCACGGCGGATCGGACGTCGCGCAGGGCCTGGAGACCACCGCCCGGCGGGAGGGCGACACGTGGGTCCTGAACGGCGAGAAGCGCTGGATCGGCAACGCCACCTTCGCCGATCTCGTCGTGATCTGGGCGCGGGACGAGGCCGACGGCGCGGTGAAGGGCTTCGTCGTGCACAAGGACAACCCGGGCATGACCGCCACGAAGATCGAGAACAAGATCGCGCTGCGGACGGTGCAGAACGCCGACATCGTGCTCACCGACTGCCGGGTCCCCGAGGAGGACCGGCTGCAGCGGGCGAACTCGTTCAAGGACACCAACGGCGTGCTTCGGCGCACCCGCGGCGGCGTGGCCTGGGGCGCCACCGGCACGATGATGGCCGCCTACGAGACCGCGCTCGCCTACAGCAAGGAACGCGAGCAGTTCGGCCGGCCGATCGCCGGGTTCCAGCTGGTCCAGGACTCGCTGGTGACGATGCTGGGCAACATCACCGCGTCTCTCGGGATGTGCGTGCGGCTCGCCGAGATGCAGGACGCCGGCGAGGCGCGGGACGAGCACGCCGCGCTGGCCAAGGAGTACACGACCACGGCGATGCGCGAGACCGTGGCGCTGGCGCGGCAGGTCGTCGGCGGCAACGGCGTGGTGCTCGACTACGGCGTGGCCAAGTTCTTCGCCGACGCCGAGGCCCTCTACTCCTTCGAGGGCACCCGCGAGATCAACACCCTCGTCGTCGGCCGCGCGATCACGGGCCACTCCGCCTTCGTCCGCTGAGTTCCCCGCCCCTGACGCGGCTCATGTAAGTAGCTCCGGGACTTGATCGGCTCGGGGTTCTCGGGTTGCATGCGCATCCCGGCTGGTCCGGTGGGTGGCGTCGAGTTCGGCTCTGAGGGTGGACGTGCTGTTCATGCCTTGCTCCGC
>NZ_BAABIC010000023.1:0-114052 GCF_039542425.1 Pseudonocardia yuanmonensis | reverse complement strand
GCGCCGTGGACCGGTCCCCGGTCGTGTGCACGTCGACGAGCTCGGCGGGCCGCCCTGCGGCCCGGATCAGGTCCGCGACCTGGCCGGACTGCGCGACGGCGAGCTTGCTCGGCCGGGTGCCGACGCGCAGGGGACGGGCCGGCAAGGCAGTCACCGAAAGCCCCGCGCTTCACCGGCGGCTGCCGCTGGCCGGGGCACGAGGCTGCGAGCGTCATGCACCGCACCTCGAGCGGAGCAGCGGGAGGCGGTGGTCGTAGGAGCGCTGTGGGGTCTGAGAATGACGGGCATTCGTGATCTCTCTGCCTGGTGGGGTCGGACCGGTTTGATAGCTGATCAGAGAGCCTGGATGATGCGCGCCAGATGGAGCAGGGTGCGCTCGTCGCTGCCGGCGGTCCCGGTGCCGACCAGTTGCAGGCCGATGGGCAGACCGCTGCCGGGCGCCGGGACCGACACCGCCGGCCAGCCGGTGAGGTTGAACGGCAAGGTGAGCTCCAGCAGGGCTGCCGCGACGGTCGTGCGTTCGGTGCCGATCGACACGAAGGGCTGGGCCAGCGGGGTGGCGCGTGTGCGAGTCGTGGGCGTCAGTAGGGCATCGATGTCGGCGAGGTGCGCACCGAGCCCGGCCGAGAGCTGCCGCGCGGCCCGTTTCGCGGCGAGGTAGTCGTGGCGGGGATACTCGGCGTAGGAGCGCAGTCCGGCGTAGGTGGCGGGCTGGAAGTCCTCGGCACGTTCGGCCAGGGCGGCCGCGTGGACGGCGTAGGCCTCGCGGCCGAGGATCGGCATGTAGGCGGCGGCGAGCCGGTAGATCTGTGGTGTGTCGACGGGGACGACCTGGACTCCTGCCGTGTCGAGTGCGTGGGCGGCACGGGCCGTGGCGGCCGCGATGGGGGCGTCGAGGAGCGTCCAGTACTCGTGCTGGGGAACCCCGACGCGGATCGGGCGTGGCGGATGGACCGGGTCCTGCCTGCTCCCCACGCCGAGCACCTCCCAGCCGGCCAGGGCGGTATAGAGGTCGGCGGCGAGCAGGCCGACGTGGTCGAGTGAGGGCGCCAGCGGATACACGCCGCGGCGTGGCAGGGCTGCCCAGGACGGTTTGAGGCCGACCACGCCGCACAAGGCAGCCGGGATGCGCACGCTGCCGCCGGTGTCGGTGCCGATCGCGAGCGGGAGATGACCGGCCGCGACGGCGGCGGCCGGCCCCGACGACGACCCACCGGTGATCCGGGTGGGGTCGTGCGGGTTGCGTGCAGGCCCGGACACAGCCACGTCACCGGTCGGCCCATGCCCGAACTCGTGCGTGTGGAGTTTCCCGACCACGATCGCTCCGGCTCGGCGTAGCCGCGAGATGACCGCGGCGTCGGCGCGCGCCGGCGCTGCCCCGGTGCGGACGGCGGAGCCGGCTCGGGTGGGCAGCCCGGCCACGTCGATGAGGTCCTTCACCCCGACCGCGACGCCGTGCAGCGGACTGCGCGGCCCGCGCCGACGCAGTTCCGCTCCGAGCTCGGTTGCGTCGCGAAGCGCGCGCTCCTCGTCGAGCGCCACGACCGCGTTGTGGGGATCGTGGCGCAGCCTGGTCAGGACCCGCTCGATGTGGTCGACGGGTGTCAGGGCGCCCTCGGTGAACCCGACCTGGAGCATGGCCAGGACGCTCGAGGCGCCGGGACCGGGAGCAGCCGGGCTGTCGAGGGCGTCGTGGGTCATCTCAGCGCGACTCGTCGTGGGTGGGGCCGTGTGGCGGCTTCCGAAGGCGCGACCTACGGCCGGCCTCGTGCAGGAGCGGTGCCGAGCTCGCGAGGCCGCAGCGATCGGCGCGTCGACGCCCGACACCGCCCGGGGCTCGGTCATCGGATCGGGCGGAAGGGTTGCAGATCGTACGGCACGTTCCCGGTGACGATGGCGTCGGCGAGCAGGCGGCCGGTGAGCGGGCCGAGCCCGATGCCCCACATGCCGTGCCCGCCGGCGGCGAACACCCGCGGCGAGCTCGTCGGACCAACCAGGGGCAGCCCGTCTGTGGTGCACGGGCGGGAGCCGACCCATTCGTCTTGGCGCTCGTCGAGGTCCACCCCGCGCAGGAACGGCCTCGCGGCGTTCACGATCGCCTGCACGCGCCGCTGGTCGAGGGGCTCGTCGGGGTCGCGGAACTCCATCATGCCGGCGATCCGCAGTCGCTCCCCCAGCGGTGTGCAGGCGACGCGCTGGACCGGCAGGTATACCGGCCCGTCGGGCAGCCGTTCGGCGGCGACGGTGAAGCTGTAGCCGCGCCCGGCCTGGACGGGCACTCGTACTCCGAACCGGTAGCCGAGTTCGGGCAACCACGCGCCGGTGGCGATCACGGCCGCGTCATAGCGGTGCATCCCTGTGCGGGAGCGCACCCACACCTGCTGCCCGTCGTCGAAGACGTCCGAGACCCGGGTGTTCTCGCTGATGACGGCCCCGCGCCCCCGGACCGCGTCGGCGAGCGCGGCGAGATAGCGCGGCGGGTCGATGAACCGCTGGTCGTGCAGCTGCACCGCGGCCGCGACGTGCTCGGTGAGGATCGGGGCGCGCTCGCGTGCCTGCTCCCCGGTCAGGACGTCGAAGCCGAGCTTTTGCCCGATCCGTTCCAGCTCACCGAGTTCCTCGAGCAGGCGCGCGCGTTCGTCGGCGTGGGAGAAGCAGACCAGGAACGGGTCCGCCGGCTGGGTCGGGGCCTCGACCCCGCCCGCGGCGAGTTCGTCGAAGGCGTCGAGGGCCTGGCGGTTGACACCCCGGTAGGCGGCCATGCCGCGCCGCCAGCGGTGGGTGGTGCAGTTGCGAGCGAACCCGGCCAGGAACCGCCACAGGCTCGCCTCGAGGCTGATCGGCACGTAGACCGGCGAGGCGGGATCGAGCGCGGCGCGCATTCCGTAGCGCAGCACGGCCGGTTCGGGCAGCGGGGTGGTCAATGCGGGGGCGAGCCACCCGGCGTTGCCCCACGACGAGCCCGCGGCGATCTCGTTCCGCTCGAGGACATCGACGTCGACCCCGCGCTGTTGGAGGAACCAGGCGGTGGCCAGCCCGACCATCCCGGCGCCGACGACCGCGACCCGCCCCGTGCGCCCCGGCGCCGGGGGGAGCTCCTCGAGCGAGCATCTCCACCGCCCGCCGGGCTCGGCGGGTTCGGCCGCACCAACCAGCTGCTGATCAGGAGCGAGGGACTGGTCGGTGTCGTCGGGCCGATGGGTGTCGTTCACCGTGTGCCCTCCTTGTTCGCCTTGGCCTCGACGGGTGCCTCGATGTGGACGGCGCTGAGCCAGCCCAGGAAAGCGGCCAGGGCGGCGACGAGGAGGGCCGGGCCGGCGAGTCCCAGGACGAGCAGCCCGACGACCAGGACGAGCAGGCCGACAGCCGGCCAGCTGAAGTGGAACTGGCGAGGGCAGCTGCGGGTACGGCTGCGGACGGGCAGCTGCTGCTGGCCATCACCGAGTCGAGTGACGAACTCGGGGTCGTCGGTGCGAAGCTGGCGTTCGACCTCGTCGAGCACGTGCCGCTCGTGGTTGTTCAACATTGCACTTCTCCCCAGCAGTGCTCGTTCGTCAGGGCCGAAAAGGGTTCGGTCGGTTACCAGTTGGCCGGTGGATCGCTGGCCGGGAAGGAATGCTCGCCCCACTCCTGGACAATGTCTCGGACGCTGTCCTCGACCTCGTGCGGTTCGGCGGCGATCGCCTTGACGGCAATTGCGACGGTTATGTCGGGTCCGTGTGTGGTGGCGGCGAGAACCCACGGTGAAGCCGACGCGTGCCCGTTAGTTCGGACTCGCGGCGAACCGGAGGCATGACATTTCTCGGGCACGGCAACTCCAAGGATCAACGCCACCGGAGGGTGGCCGGTTCGATCGCCGTAGTGGCGGCGGTAGTGGCGCACGGGCGACCGTGTGGTCATCACGGATGGAAAGTGCGGGCGCTTCTTGTCTTGCGGAAGGGCTAGCGTGTAACCGCGTCCCGCTGGTCAGGTCGGCGCTTCCCGGCCGTGTGCCTACCCGGCTGCGAATAAGCGCGGACGACGTCGGCGAGTTCAGGTGAGCCGGCCATCGGGCGACTTCCCAGCCGTTGCTGCAGCCGGGCCCGCAGGCCGTGCCGGTAGCCGGGTTCCGTGCCGCCCAGCACCCCCTGGTCGGCGCCACTGACCAGAGCCCAGCCCAGACAGGTGGGTTGCACCGGACATCCGCGGCACAACCGCGGGCTATCGGCGCCGCGAGGCCGGGGACCCGACAACGCACGCGGGTCGCGCTTCACGCAGTGCGCCCCGCGCATCCACCCCTCGCGAATGGTCATGTTTGAAGTCACGTTCGGCGTCATCTCACGCCTCGCCCTGCGGATGCTCACACGGCACGACGACCACCGAGCAGCGGGCGCGGGCAGCGCACCGCAGTGCCAGCGGACGCTCGGCGCCCTGCGCGGGACGATGCCGGGAGTGACCGAGAACGAGCAGGTCATCAGGGCGGTCGGCCAGACGAAGCAGCGTTTCGTCCGGGTCCCCCGGCGTGACGACGAGGCGGACGTCGACATCGTCGGCGGGCACCGATGCCTGCGCGAGCGCGTGGTAGGCGTCCTGCAGCGCCGGCGGGCCGCCGCCGGGGCCCGCCGCGCCGTCGCGGTCGTCGCGGACGTCGACCGCGTACAGGACCGCGCCGGTTCCGCGGGCCAGCGACATCGCGGTGTCGACGACCCGTGGATGAGCGCCTTGCCCGCCCACGCCCACGATCACCCGTGGCCGCACAGCCGACTCCACAGCACGCACCCCTTCGCATCAGATAGCCATCCAGTAGCCCCGGACGGATCGTCGAGGCCCTGGTTGATCAGGACTTGGCGGGCCTGCCTACTGTGGCGCCACACGGAGAAGCTCGGCAGGCCCGACATCCACCATGCCTAGGAAAACCCGGCGGGGGCAGGGCGAAGTCCCGCAACCTCGCAGCTGCTCTCGTTTCCGGGTTCCGGCAAGGTTGCGTCCCATTCCGGCGGTTGTGGTACATGTGGCGGTGCCGCCCAACGGCCCTCGAGGAGACGCGGGGTGCCGACGACCGGAAACAACCGCGAAAACGGTCGACACCGCGTTTTTTCCGTCGCTAGGCTCGGCCCCACTGAGCACGGCCCGACGCGCCCCGGGCCGTGCTCCTTCGCATCTGCTGCCCTCGCCACGCCCACGCCACGCGGGGGCCGGGCCGGCTTTCAGCGAAATGTTCCTGTGAGGAGTGAGGAAGATGTCCGAAACGCAGGTCTGGTTAGCGCAAAGCGCTTATGACCGTCTCAAGGCGGAGCTGATGACATTGTTGCGGCAGCGGACCGAGGGACTCAGCGGACCAGCGGCCGAGCAGTTCATCGGCGACAGCGCCGACCAGAACACCGGCCAGCAGCTGCTGACCGACCGGCGGGAGCGCGAGAACCGGATCCGAAAATTGCAGGAACTGCTGCAGAACCCGTTGGTCGGCCAGGACCCGCCCGACGACGGCGTGGCCGAACCCGGAATGATGCTCACCGTCCGCTACGAGGACGACCAGGAGACCGAGACGTTTCTGCTCGCCCATTACGAAGAGGGCGCGTACCCGGACGACCTGATGCTCTGCTCTCCCGACTCCCCCCTGGGGCAGGCGTTGCCCGGGAAGAAGCAGGGCGAAAAACTGCAGTACGTTCTCCCGAACGGACACCTCATGAAGGTCACCTTGTTGCGGGCGGTCCCCTACCGCCCCGAAGGTGTGGCCGCGGCGGGTTAGGCCCGTGCCCAAGCGTGGGCTAGGCGATGCCCGTGGCCGCGTATGGCCATCCGCGTCGGTTGCGGCGTGAGGCATGCCGTCCCTCGAACCTGCCGCGGCGATGGCCGATGCTGCCGAGGTGCGGCACCTCGAGCAGTCGATCGCAGGTTGCCGCCGGAGTATCGACGCCCGCTGGGCATCTCGTTGCCGGGCTCCGGCAACGATGCCCGGCAGTACTTCGCCGACACAGCCACCTGTGCGGAGCCATCGCCAACGGGCAACCTGGGGGGACGCCACCTCGGCGAGCAGGAGGCATGCAGGCCGGACCTCCCCTTTGGGCCCGTCTGCACGCTTTTCGTTGTATGACGGCTTCTCAGGAGCGGTGATGACCATGCCGGGTTTGCGCTGAGCTACGCGCCCGAGCGGACGAGTGTGCAAGTTTCCGCGCTTGCCGTGAAGGGGTGGGTCCTGACGCGTGTCCGGAAGTCGCGCGACCAGGAAAGGAAAGTATTTCCGAGAACTGCTTCCGAGTAGGTAAAGATATTCGACTGCTCGAAGGTCAAGGTCGGCCAGCCAGAGGGGCCGATCTCTCTCGATAAGGTGTCGGAAAAGGGCGTGAAGGGCGTGGGGCTGGTGTGGCGGCGAGCCGCGGGACCGCCGATGTTGTGGTTGAGCGGCATGGTGGGTGCCTCGGTGAGTGGTTCAGGCGGTGAGCATCTGGGTCGTCTCCGGGACGTGGGCGTGCGGCGGACGCGCAGCGGCCCGGTCGTCGAGGCGATCCTGGTCGACGGCGATGGGAAGTGCTTCGCGCTGCCAGCTGGGGCCGTGACGCGCTGGCAGCGACAGCGACTGCAGGTCAGCACCCCGCGACAGGCCTGCCGTACGACACGGCCAACGCTCGAGCCCGAGCGGGAATGGCTCGCCGAAACCGTGCTGGGCAAGCCTGTGCTGACCATGGCCGCGCACACCGCTGCCAGGCGGATCAGCGATGTCGGGTTTCGCAGGCTGCGCGACGGCCGATGGATCGTCTGGCTGGTCGACACTCGTCCGGCCTGGCAGCGATGGTGCGGGCTCCCCCGCCGGAGCACGCCGTGGAGCGTGCTGACCCGGCGCGGTGTCATCACCCGGCGCGGCCGGGTCGAATCCGGCCGCTTCGCTCATCCGGCACCTTCCACCGCGGCCGAGCAACCCGGCGGCCCGGTGGACCACGACGCGGCCATGCCGGTGAGCCGTCCGGTCATCGCAGTGCTCCCTCGACAGCGCACCTGCTCCGGCATGCGGCGAGGGGGATCGAGGAGAGGAACACGTCATGTGGATCTACCGCGGTAGGTCCGGCCGAACGGCGATCCAGAGTTGGTGCCGACAACGCCTCGACAACTGGGCGCTGCCGCACCGACGAAGACAGGTCAGCGATGAGGCCCCGTGGGCCCACCGCAGTGCACATCTAGTGGTCGCCGGGACCCAGCACCGGCAGACCGTCGTCGTGCTGCCGGGGCGGCATGGCAACGCCGCTGTGATGAGCCGGGTGCTCGAGCGGCTCGCCACCCGCTACCAGGTGGTCGCGGTCGACCTGCCCGGCGAGGCCGGGCTGGGGTCGGCCGGCCGACCGAACACCCATCGCCTGCGTGACTACGGCCGGTGGCTCGACGCGCTCCTCGCCCGGCTGGCCCGAGAGGCCCCGGACGGGGTGACCCTGCTCGCCCACGGGTTCGGCGCCGCGGTCGCGCTGGCCGCCAGGCCCGCGTCGCACATCAAGGGTCTGGTCCTGCTCAGCCCGCACGGCCTCACCCGCCCAACGATCCGCATCGGGGTGGCCTGGGCGCTGCTGCGTTGGCGGATCGTCCCCACCGCGGCGGCCGGCGCGCGGCTGCTCGCCGCGCTCGCCGGACCGGGCTTCACGCCCCCCGCCGCGCTGGTGGACTGGTTGCGCCTGGTCGGTCGGCACGTGGCCCTGAGCACCACCCCGCCGGCGCAGCTCGAGCTGGCGCATCGCTGGCGTACGACACCGGTCACGGTGGCCGTCGGGGAGCACGACCCGCTCTTCGGCGACGGCCGGCTCGACCGCCCCGTTCGGCGCGCCCTGGGCACCGAAGTACTGACGGTGCCTGAGGTCGGAGCGCTGCTCCCGCACGAACGGCCCGACGCAGTGCTGGCAGTCCTGCGGGCCCACGCCGATCTCGCTCGCGATACTGCACCGGCCCTGCACGGGGAGTCCCACGAGGAACTCGCCGAGGCTGTGCGTCGAGCCGACCCGGACCGGAAAGGCCGAGACGGGCGCCGCCCGGACCGGACCCGCGACCGCACACACCAGCAGCCGGGTCCCATCGCCGCGCCCGGTGTAGCGAGGCGAGTCAGTGCGGCCAGCTCCGCCCGCGCCGGTCGATCAGCCGCACCCCATCAGGCAGGCCGCCCACCAGGCAGGCCCGCACGGTCGAAGCGACTCCCACGACGACCACCTCGGCGGGAGCGGCGAGTTCATGCAGCAGCCGGATCAGCAGTAGCAACTGTGAACACGACGTCGCGCCGAGCACCGGCAGCTCGGACAGGTCGACGACCACCGGGCCTCTGGCGTGATCACCGGTCTTCGCAGCCCGCGACTCGAGTCCGCGGCGTACCTGTCGGATCAGCGCCGGAACACTACGCGGCATCGACTGCGCGTCAGCGGCGGTGATCCCCACCCGAAGCGGGCCAGGTTCAGGCCTCGGACCGACGATCCGGCGCTGCGCCCGGGCTGTCGTTGTCGAGTTGACCCCCGTCGCCGCGCGGCTCGGTGGATCAGGTCTGCACGCCGAGGCGCGACTCGTGCCGTAGTCGGCCACGGGGCCGAAGCCGGGGCGCCGCAGCGACGAGGACGGGGTGGGCGCAGACCGCGGCGTTGCCCGGGTCATCCCATCCTCCCGAGCCGGATGGATTCGGTGAACGGTGGGCGCTGTCGTGGTGGCGCGTCGCCGGACACGGCACGGCGAGGGCGGTCTGGCGCGGGCTGGCAGGTCGCGAGCACCTCGGTTGCGAGCGCCGCCGCGGCGCGCTGCACGCAGGGCGGCACGGCGGCGTGGTCGTGGACGAGTGCGGCGGCGAGGTTCTCCAGTAGTCGCGCGCTCGATGTGAGGATCCCCGTCGTGGCCCGGCCTGGCTGCATCGACCGCATGTGGGTCGCAGCCGCGGCCAGCGGCACCGGATCGACACAGGACGGATGCACGTGTCTCGAACCCTCCTTCAGCCGGGCAAGGTCCCGGCCCGAAAACACACAGATGATCACGGCGCCACCACGGGCGTTTCGCCACGACAGGGGTGCCGTTCTCGACGGTGCCTCGTTCACCCGGCCTGGCGCAGGGGCGAACCTGAACGAAGTTGGATTGCACTTGATTGCCGTGCTCCGGCAATCTGGACCGAACGCCGGCCTCGCTCGCAGGTACGGCGGAGGAGAACGACAGCGATGACCCACCCGACCGGACGACGCAGCAGCCCACCCGATCCGCAGGCCCGAAGCGGCGAGCAGGCCTGGCTGCACCGGGTAGCGCAGGAAGCCAGCCGCGGCGCCGGAGGCGTCCCCGTCGAGCTCCTCGGCGGTTTCCTGTCGGTTCTGGTCGAGGCCGCCACCACCGGCCGCCGGCCCGACAAGGCCGAGCTCGACGCCGTCGGGCTCAACGGCCGTCGAGCCGCCGAACTCGGCGTGTCCGCCGGCAACATCGTTCAGCTGTACCTGTCGGCGGCCTGGCGGCTGTGGCGCGAGCTGCCCGCCGTGGTGGAGTTCCCCGACGGCGCCACCACCGCGAACGCCGCCGAGGCCGTGATGCGCGCGGTCGACCGGGCCGTGGCCAGTGTCGCCGAGGGCTACACCCTCGCCCGCCGCGACATGATGCGCAGCGAGGAGACGCTGCGGCGCGAACTGATCGAAGACCTGCTGCGCGGCGACGCCGACATCGGCGCGCTGGTCGAGCGCGCCGAGCCGTTCGGGCTCGACATGGCCCAACCCCACCAGGTGGCCCTGGCCGCGCCCACCGGCCGGCTCGTCGACGCCGAGGCCGCGCTGAGCAGCCTGGAACGCGCGGTGGTACAGGGCATCGGGGACCGCGACGTGCTCGTCGCCACCAAGGACGGCAGCATTGTCGTGGTCGCCCCCGCCACCCCGACCGCCCCGGCCGGGCTCGCGGCTCGCACGCCGCCTGGTGGATATCCCACCCCCGGCGGTGGGCTGGGGGAACTGATGCACACCGACCTGAGCAGGTTCCCGCGCGGCGGCCCGTGGCGCATCACCGTGGGCCGGCCCTATCCGGGCTCCTACGGCATCGCCCGCTCCTACGAGGAGGCCCGCGAAGCGCTGGGCATGGCCGCGCGCCTGCAGCTGGAGATGCCGGTCGTGCGCGCCGAGGACCTGCTGATCTACCGGGTCCTGCTGCGCGACCAACCGGCCATCACCGACCTCGTGCACGCCGTCGCCAGCCCCCTCGCCCGAGCACGCGGCGGCGCCGGTCCGCTGCTGGAGACCCTCGACGCCTACTTCGCCACCGGATGCGTGGTGACCGAGACCGCGCGGCGGCTGCACCTGTCCGTGCGCGCCGTGACCTACCGGCTCGAGCGCATCGCCGAGCTCACCGGCTACGACCCGACCGACCCCGCACAACGGTTCACCGTGCACGCCGCCGTACTCGGCGCCCGCCTGCTCGGCTGGCCCCGACGCGACCTCCCGGCACCGGACCCCACCTGACCACCCCGCTGCCGACCCTCCAGAGCTTGGTTGCCGAGGTCCGGCAGATTCGCGGGTGCGTAGTTGGCGGGTCATCGCCCCTGCCGCGGGGCGCGTTCCCCGGCATCGTGGTTGTTGTCCAGGAAGTGCCTGGACCGGGGCATGTGGGTGTCCTCCTCAGTCCCCCTGCCGACGCCCGCATGCCCGCCACCCGGCCCCACGCTGCCACGAGTTGTCGCGCCGAGTTGTCGGGTCGAATCGGAAGCGAAGGGACGAAGAGGCAATGACGTCTGCTCGAAAGCGGGTGATCGTCGGCGTGACCGGAACGCTGACCAATCTGCAGGCGCTGCGAGTCGCCGCCGACTGTGCACGCGAGCGGGACGCCGTGCTCTACGCCATCCACGTCTGGGAAACCGGCAACGACCTGGAGTCCATGCGCGCCACCGCGCACAAACCGGGCGTCACCACGTGGGTGCAGCTCATTACGCAGGCCTTCGACGACGCGATGGGCGGGGCACCAGACGACATCGTCCTGCGCACCGTGGTCGTCGAGGGCCACCCCGGATATCGACTGCCCCGGCTAGCCCACCTCGAGACCGACCTGCTCGTCCTCGGGGCCGGGCGCCCTGGCCGCTGGACCATCCCCCCTACCGCCCGCCAGTGCCTGCGCCAGGCCCGATGCCCGGTCCTGGTCGTCCCCGCCCCCGAGATGGCCCGCACCACGCCGACGCTCGCCCGGGGCAGGCAGGGCACCCGGCAGCTACAGGGGGTCATCGCGGACTGGGCCCTCGCTGACAAGGCGGCCTGACATGAGCATCGTCGCTGCACTGCTGCGGCTGCGTCTCCCGCGTGATGTGGCCTGCGCTCACTCCGAAGCCCTGACGCTGGCCGCCATCGCCACCCACCTGCCGGCCAGCCCCGAGCTCAACGTCATATCCGAACTCACCGAACGACAAGGTGGATCACCAGTGGGTCTCTGGACCTACTCGCTGCTGCGCGCCGTGCCGCTGCGCGTCCCGGTCTGCGGCGACCAGCTCGTCCACATCGCCGGCACGGCGGCCGATCGTGCGATGCGTGCCGAGTACGGCGCCGCGGCCGGGGCACACGCGATCCTGGCGCGCACCGCCGAGCAGCTCGCCACCTGCCGCCGCGCCATGGCCGGCACCCCCGCCCAACTCGGCAGGCGCTGATGCACCATCCGGCGACCCCCCAGGCCCCAAGCGCCGCAACGGCGAGCTCCCCGGCGTCGGCCGACCCGAACCTCGCAGAAAGCCGCGCCGGCACGACGCGACCGCGCCGGCGGCCACGTCGTGCTCGCGGGGCGGAGACCATGGACCAGGCGCAGCTCGACCTGCTCAGGCGCAGCCGCGCGCGGGTCGAGAACCGCGCCGACGAGTTGACCGAGCATTTCTACGAGGCCCTGTTCGAGCACGCGCCGGGGCTGCGCACCCTGTTCCCGCTCGACCCCTACGGCCGTCGGGCACCGCTGGCCGACACACTGATCTGGCTGCTGCACCGCCTCGATCAGCGCCGCGAACTCACCGAGCGACTTGCCGATCTCGGGCGCGATCATCGCAAACACGGCATCACCGCCGCCCACTACGAGGCCGGCGGGCAGGCCCTGCTCGCAGCCCTCGCACACATCCACGGCCCGTCGTGGACACCCTCGCTCGCTCACGCCTGGGCCGACGCCTACACCGCCGCTACCGACGAGATGCTCACCGCCGCAGCCGACCGCGGACCGGCGCTGTGGCTGGGCCGCGTCGTCGAACACCAGCGACTCGCCGCTGATCTCGCCGGCATAGTGGTGCAAACTCTCGAGCCGCTGCCCCACCACCCCGGCCAATACCTCAGCGTCGAGATCCCCCAGCGCCCCGGCCTGTGGCGCTACTTGTCTCCCAGCGAGCCGGCCCGCCCGGACGGAGTTCTGCGCTTCCACGTTCGCGCCCTGCCCGGTGGGCTGGTCAGCCCCGCCCTGGTCGCCCGAACCCAGCCCGGCGACACCTGGCGGATCGGCCCCCCACTCGGCCGGCTCCCGGACGCCCTCACCACGACCAGGGATCTCCTCCTGCTCGGCCAAGGAACCGGCCTCGGGCCCCTGACCGCCCTGATCGCCGCCCTCGACACACGCGAGGACCCGACCCGCACACACCTCTACGCGGCCGCACGCAGCAAGAACGAGCTCCGCGCCCTGCTCCCCAGCGGCCCACGCGCCCGCCACCGGCCGTGGCTGACCGTCACCCCGGTCGTCCCCTCCACCGGCACCCACCGGCCCAGTTCCCCGGTCGGAGCCGCGCTGCGGGCCCGGGGCTGGCAGCAGCACGCCATCGTCGTCTGCGGGCCACCCCGCATGCAGGCAACGGCCCTCGACCAGCTCCACGCCGCCGGCGTACCCGCCGAGCAGCTCCACAGTGACCCCCTGCCGACCTCACTGGCGATCAGACGATGACGCACCCGAACGCCACCACCGACAGCGGCTACGTGACCGACCAGGACGTCGGAGAAATCGACCTGCAGCTGGTCGCTCAAATCGTCCGCCGAGCCGGACTGGACTGCCGGGTCGACAAGAACCCGGCAGCGACGGTCTTGCACGCTCGCAAGGCCATGGACGCCCCGGCGTGGACCGTGATCGCGGGAACCTGCGCCGACCCGAGCACACCGCTCGCCTTCATCGGCCTCACGGACTCCATCCGCACCCGCGTGGTGCGCGACCCCGACGAGCGTCACCTCGCCGCGCTCATCGTGCTGCAGGTGCTCCGGAACAACCCCCACGAGCTCCTCACCTACGACGAGGCCGCGGCATCTGGCCTCGCCGACAACCTGATCTGGCGCTGACCCCGCCAGTCCCCTCACCTGCCGACACCGTCGACCAAGAGGCACCATGACACCCATCCGCGGTACAACCCGTGCTCAGGCCGTCGAAGAGCTCCTGCGCGAACTCTCGAACCTGCTGGTCACCTGTTACTCGGTACCTGAGACCGAGCGGGAGGTCTCCTGGGCCGCAGACGCCGACCGAATCACGGGCCACATCGCCCTGACACTCGCCACCGCTCGTGCTCGCCTCGGCCCCGATGCCCGAGCGGTCACCGCGCCCACGTTGCACGTGCGCTAATGCAGCGCCCGACCACGCCAACAAACACAGCACCCTGGCTGAGGCAGATGCTCGGGTCGTCCTGCCACCGTCATCGCAACCGCGCACGAGCATGTAACGCAGGATCGATCGGCCCCTCGCCACACGCTGCACGAAGAGGCCGCGCCGCGGCGGTCGGAAATCACCGGAAACGAGGTAGCAGATGAGGGGCACGGAACTCGGCGGCGACGGGCCAGACGCGATCCTGGTGGGAGTTGACGGATCACCCACCTCCCTGCGCGCTGCGGCCTACGCGGCAGGTCTGGCTCGACGCCAGCACGCCGCCCTAGTCGTGGTGTGCGTCATCGAGGCCCAAGGGGCCATGGCCGCCCTGGCCACCACCCCAGAGGCCTTCAACGCGATCGACCAGGCTGAACGAGACGCCTCCCAGGCTGCGCGTGCGAAGATCGAGGCCGGGCTCGCCCACTTCTCGGTCCACGCGAACGTGTACGTACTCCGAGGCGACCCGTTCCGCAAGCTGACCGGAGCAGCGGCCGAACTCAGGGTTGACGCGATCGTTATCGGTGCCTCCACGAAAGCCGGGCACCGCTTGATCGGTTCGCTAGGCACTCGCCTGGTCCGGTCGACGCGTTGGCCGGTCACCGTAGTCCCCTAGGAGCTCTCTAACTCACCTGTTTGTGGGCGCCGTCGCCGGCCGGGCCCGGCGCGACGAGCCGGAACCGGAGCCGATCAACCGGATGGCGAAGCAGACCGCCGTATCGCGGCTTGCCCCCGTAACCCCGGCTTCTCGCGCCCCCGAGGCCCCGCGCCCTGCGAGCCGACGCGCCGCGTTCGATGGCGTGTCGTGGCACAGCTTCACCTCGCCAAGGCTCCAGCCTTGAGCGCTTCGGAAGGAGGTGGTGTCACAACTGGTGTCATGACACCGGTGTGTCGTGACAGGACTGAACAGCTCTGCCGTGCTGAACTGGGTGGGCGCGGCAGGGATTGAACCTGCGACCTATCGGGTGTACAGCGCGCCACTGCCCTCTCAGGCCTCCTGCCAGCGACAACGCCGACACGAGATCGTTCGAGGATCTCGTCGACGGTCTCGGTCCAGGTGAATCAGCGGCCGGCCGTCCCAGCTCTTGATCTGGGCGGATGCCACGATCGAGGGTAGGACGCGAAGACCCGTGATCAGCCGTTGCTACGTCGCGAATCTCTGGTGCGGTGGAATGCTCGGCGCCCGGACTTACCGAGGCGGGCAGGGGGAGCCTCCTTCACAGGGAGAAGGAAGCGGTATCCGCCGACCCGCTCGCTGGAGTCGCTGTGGTGCACGACGAACATTGCACCTCCGTCGGTCAGGAGACGTCGCGGACGGTGTTGCGAAGCGTCCCGAGTTTGCTGACCTCGACTTCGACGACGTCACCGTCGACGATGAATCCCGGCGGCTCCATGAAGAGCCCGACACCGCCCGGCGTCCCCGTGACGATGACATCTCCCGGTGCGAGCGGCGTGAACGCGGTGACGTATTCGATTATCGAGGGGATGTCGTTGATCAGGTCGGCGAGCTTGCCGCGCTGGCGCACCTCGCCGTTGACCCGGGTCATGAGCTCGAGCTCGGTGACGTCGCCGACCTCGTCGGCTGTCACCAGGCACGGACCGAAGCCGCCGGTCCCCGGCCAGGTCTTGCCGGGCAGCCACTGGCTGGCGGCCCGCTGCCAGTCGCGCACCGAGAAGTCGTTGTACGCGGCGTACCCGGCGACGCGGTCGTATGCCTCGGCCTTGGAGACCCGGTGCGCGGGCTTGGAGATGACCAGCGCCACCTCGCCCTCGTAATCGAACTGTGCGGAGTCCGCGGGCTTGAGGGCGTCCTCGCCGTGGCCCATCTGGCTGTCGGCGTAGCGGGCGAAGACGATCGGGGCCTGAGGGGCCGCCTTGCCGATCTCGTCCAGGTGAGTGCGGTAGTTGACCCCGATGCAGATGATCTTGCCGGGGCGTGGGATGACCGGAGCGAGCCGTACGTCGTCGAGCGCCACCGGGTGCTCGGTGTAGTGCGTCAAGGAGTCGAGGGCGCCCGCGGCGATGGCCTCGGCGAGCGAGGGCACGATCGGGGTCGCGTCGTAGACGGTCTCGACGTCGAGGCGCCCCCAGGCGATGCTGCGGTCGGCACGGTAGTAGCTGACGAACTTGGTCATCGGGTGTTCCTGTCCAGTGATGGGCGGGCGTACGTGATCTCGGACGAGGGATCGGTCTGTCGGCGGCGGTCGTCGACGAAGCCGCGGAGGCGCTCGACGACGCGGTGCTCGTGGGCGGGGTCGAACACCGCCGCGACGTAGCGGTCGGGACGGACCGCGACGAAGACCGGGCGGGAGCCCGCGCCGCAGGTGAGCACCGCGGTGGTCTCGGCGACCATGCCGTCGGCCGGCTCGTCGCCCGGTGCGCGGACACACAGCCGCTTGGCCGCGATCGCGTCCCAGTACGCGTCGACCGCCGCTTCGGGCGGGCCGCCGATCTGCAGCAGCGCCCAACCGCGCCCGAGGTGGGCGTCGAGCCCGCGTTCGGCACCGGTGGTGTCGCGGACGACCGGTTGGCTCAGGGCGCGGCCGACCGTCACACCGTCGAGCGTGACGTCCGGACACTCGACCGCGACTCCGGCGGTGTAGTCGGGTGGGGCGATGAAGCGCATGTTGGCGAGGAGCTCGCGGACGCGGGGGACCAGGCTGACCGTGCGGACGACGGTGTCGCGCAGGCGCGTGAGGATCGGGTGGGTCGCCATGACGACCGCGCCGATGCGTCGCGAGACCCTGACCATCGCAGCCCCGTGGGTGCGGCGCTCGACCTCGTACGACTCGAGCAACCGCTCGGTCGCCCCGCCGGCGATCGCCTCGATCAGCTTCCAGGTGAGGTTGGTGGCGTCGCGGATCCCGGCGTTGAGGCCCTGGCCCGCGAACGGCGGCATCAGATGCGCGGCGTCCCCCACGAGGAACGCGCGCCCGGCACGGTAACTCCGCGCCACCCGTTGGTGCGCGACGTACACGACCGCGCGGCGTACGTCACCCGGCGCGAGCTCGGCCCGGAAGCGCGGGACGACCAGTTCCCGGATCCGCTCCGACGCTGTCATCGCGTCGGGGTCCTCGTCGTCGAAGAGCATGAACTCGATCCGCAGGCGCCCCTTGATGCCGGGCACGAGGACGTACGGTCGCTCCCCGTCACCATGGAACTCGGCGAACGGGTCCCGGGCGCGGGGCTCGTTGAGCAGATCGACCACGATCCACCGCTGCGGTTGGGTGGTCCCGACCAGGTCGATCCCGACCGCCCGCCGGGTGAGGCTGCGTCCGCCGTCGGCGCCGATCAGCCAGTCGGCGGTCAGCGTCCGCGTCTCCCCCGCGACGGCCTTGGTCACGTTCACTCCGGCGTCGTCCTGCGTGATCGCCGTCGCCTCCGCGCCGCGCAGGAACTCGAGCCCGTCGTGAGCGACCGCCCGGTCCCACAGCAACCGCTCCAGCACCGGCTGGTCGAACTGGGTCTTGGCGGGATGTCCCAGCCTGGACGCGACCGGCCTCGCCTCGAGCAGCAGGCGATCCCCCAGCCCGAAGTAGCGGCTGCCGGTGTCGAGCAGGGACTCCGCCTTGAGCGCGTCGGCCACCCCGAGCTGGTCGAGGGTGCGCAATGACTCGTCCTGGAGGCTGATCGCGCGGGGCAGGTCGCCCGGTTCGGTCTCCTTCTCGACCAACGTCGTGGGCACGCCTGCGTCGGCGAGCAGGAGGGCGGCGACGAGACCGATCGGGCCGGCGCCCACCACGAGCACGTCGCGCCGCGCGGTCACCGCCTCGCCTCCGGCCGCGGGCGGAGCAGGAAGTCGGTGTCGAAGTCGGCGCCTCGGGTCAGCGTCCAGTACTCAAGATGACTGTAGGGCCACACCTGCGAGACGCGACCGCGCGAGTTCTTGTACCAGGTCCGCACCTGCGGCTGCCCCCAGGCACGCTCGGCGTTGCCCCGGTCGATCCAGGCGACCAAGCGGTCCAGGGCCTCCTGCTCCACCTCGAGCGAACCGGCACCGCGGCGCAGCAGCTGGTGGATCGCCTCGACGGTGAACCCTACGCCGCACTCGATCATGAAGTGGAACTGGCCGTGCACGACGTAGTTCGTGTTCGGCCCCTGGATGAGGAAGAGGTTCGGGAAGCCGGGCACGGCGACGCCGGCCCAAGCCGTCGCATCGCCGTTCCAGTGTTGCTCGAGCGTCCGCCCCCTCGACCCGGTCACCACGATCGGGTCGAGGTAGTCGGACGCCTTGAACCCGGTCGCGTAGATCACGATGTCGACCGGGTGCTGTTCACCGTCGGCGGTGACGATGCCCTCGGGGGTGAACATCCTGATCGGGGACGTGACGAGCTCGGCGTGCTCCCGGTGCAGCGCGTCCGCCCAGACGCCGTTGTCGCGGAGCATGCGCTTGCCGCCGGGCGGGTACGCGGGGACGACGACGTCGAGCATGTCGGGACGGTCGGCCCACTGCTCGCGCATGAGGGCGGTGAGTGCCTCACGCACCCGCAGGTTGGTGGCCGAGACCGAGTCGGTGCGGTCCCATTCCGGGTCGACCACGACGGTGTGCAACCGCCCCGTCCGCGCGCTCCAGAACATCTGAAACCGGAACCACTGCCCGTAGTGCGGGACGTGGTCGCTGAGCCAGGCCAGGGCCCGCGGTGTCCGGTCGTGGTAGTTCGGGGCGGGGACCGTCCAGGGCCCCGACCGCTGGAAGACGTCGAGATGGGCGACGCGGTCGATGATGCTCGGGACGATCTGGTACGCGCTGGCCCCGGTGCCGACCACCGCGACCCGCTTACCGGTCAGGTCCACGTCGTGGTCCCACCGCGCGGAGTGCATCCGGACGCCGCGGAAGTCCTCCTGTCCGGGGATCTCCGGGACGTTCGGCTTCTCCAGCTGCCCGGTCGCGGCGATGACGGCGTGGAACCGCCGTCGTCGCTCGACACCGTCGCGCCGGACGACGAGCCCCCAGGTGGCGGTCGCCTCGTCCCACGTCATCGAGACGACCTCGGTGTTCAGCTCGATGTGCTCGCGCAGCTCGGCGCGATCGACGATCTCGAGGGCGTACGCCTCGATCTCCGCACCCTCGGCGTACGCGTGCGGCCAGTCGGCCCGCTGGGCGAACGAGAAGCTGTACCCGAAGGTCGGGGTGTCGAGGCGGACACCGGGATAGGTGTTGGCCCACCACGTGCCGCCGACCTCGGGATGCTTCTCGAACGCGACGAACCGGACGCCCGCCTGCTTGAGCCGGTACATGGCCGCGATGCCGCTCATCCCGGTGCCGATGACCGCGACGTCGAAGTCGCGGTCGGGCGCGACCTCGTCGATGTGCCAGGTCGGCGTTCCCGGGCGCTCGGCGACCAGGTCGAGCTCGTGCATCATCAGCGCCGCGTCCTCGGCACTCGCCCCGCCCGTGATGAAGTCGACGATCGCGCGCGCTTCCTCGGGCTCCAGCAGGCGCGGCCGGGTGAGCCCCTCGTCCCGGACGCGCTTGAGCGCGGGCAGCGCGAGCTCGCGCGCCCGCGCCTGCGCGACCTCGCTCATACCGCCGTTTGCGGGCGGTGTCGTGTCGACGGGCGGGAGCGGCGGACGCAGCTCCGCCGGGATCAGCGTGTGGTCCCCGGTCAGGGCGGCCAGCGCCGTGAGCAGCGACGGCAGGTCTGCCTCCTCGACGATGCGTTCGAGGAAGGCGTCGTCCTCCGTGATCGGCGTGTACTCGTCGCGCCAGTACACGTCGTCGACCTGGGCGACCTCGCTCGTTTCGGACATGAGCACTCCATCGTGGTCGGGTTCGCTCGGGATGTGCCGGGGTCACACGATGCTGGCGACCTCGAGGACCGCGAAGAGCACGTCGTCGAGCTCCTGGGCGAGGCACTCGGCGGCGATCACGTGGTCCGGGCGCACGACGACCGCGCCGACCGGGCGGGCGTCGAACCACGCCTGCAGGCTCGACTCGCCCCCGAGGTCGCCGACGACCGTGACGCCGCTCGTGGCGTGCTTGCGCGCCCACGGCAGCTGCGCCTTCGGCACCACCTGGACGAGGCGGGCGCCGACGCGGTCGAGCACGGCGAGCCGCTGTGCCGACAGGAAGACCGCCGGGTCGTTGTTCCAGGTGATCACCCGCCAGCCCTGCCCGGTCGCTTCGTCGAGCAGCATCTCCACGCCGTCCGCGTCCGTGGCCTGCGGCTGCGGGAAGAGCGAGCCCGCCAGACGCGGCACGTCACGAGCGGGCAGCGACTTCGACGTCGGCAGCGGGGTGTGCACCACGACGCCCTCGTCGAACTTCGGCTGGGGCTTGAAGGCCTGTCGTTTCTGCGCATCCCGCTCTTCGGGGGTGCGGTTGGCGGCGATCCGGTCGCGCTCGGCGGCCTTCTCGGGGTCGTGGTCGGTCATCTCCTTCGCCATCTCGAGGGAGACGGCCATCATTTGCGTGACGTGGCCTCGCCGTTCGGTCTCGTACGTGTCGAGGAGGGCATCGGTCGACAGCCCCTTGAGGACGGCCGCCAGCTTCCAGCCCAGGTTGAAGGCGTCACGGATCCCCGAGTTCCAACCCTGGCCACCGACGACCGGCATGACGTGGGCGGCGTCGCCGGCGAGGAAGATCCGCCCGCTGCGGAACCGCCCGGCGATGCGGGCGTGGTGGCGGTAGACGCGGCGGCGGATGATGTCGAGCCTGGACGGGTCCGGTACGTGCGGAGCCAGCAGCGCGGCGATGTAGGCGTCGTCCTCGACCACGTCCGCGGCCTCGTCCTCGAAGAGGGTGAACTCCCAGCGTCGGATGCCGTGCGGCAACGCGATGGAGGCGTAGCTGCGTGCCGGGTCCCCGCCGAAGACGGCGTGCGGCGTGCCGATCGGGTCGTTGGCGACGTCGATCACGATGCCGTCGGTGGGTCGTGTCTCACCGTCGAAGGAGATGCCCAGGCGTTTGCGGGTGGGTGACGCCCCGCCCTCGGCGGCGACCACGTACCGCGCGCGGACCGTCCCGCCCGCCGCGAAGGTGGCCACCACGCCGTCCATGTCCTCGACGAGATCGGTGACCTCGGAGCCGAACCGGACCGCGACGTTCGGGAAGCGGTCCAGCCCGGCGAGCAGCGCCTGGTCGACCAGCGGCTGCACGAAGCCGTTGCGGCGGGGCCAGCCGAACTCCCGCGTGGTCGGGTTCACCTCGGAGAGGATCATCCGGCCCCCGTTGATCATGTAGATCTTCTGGTCGGGGATGGTGTGCGGGAGCACCTCGTCGACGAGCCCTGCGGTCTGCATCGCCCGCAGCGCCTCGTCGTCGATGCCGACTGCCCGCGGGTAGTCGATCAGCCCCTCCTCCTTCTCGACGAGGAGGACGTCGACGCCCTGCTGTCCGAGCAGGTTGGCCAGGGTGAGGCCGACGGGCCCCGCCCCGACGACGAGGGCATCGATGACGGTCGTGCTCATGCGGCGCTCCCGGGAGATCGCGCCGAGTCCAGCGCGGCGATGGTGTCGACGAAGGCACGGTTCAACAGGACCAGGTCGATGCCGAGGGCGACGTAGTCGACCAGGCCCGCGGCCAGCAGGCCTGCGGCGTACGCAGGCTGCCCCGAGTAGATGCCGAGGGTGACCCCGTGGGCGGACGTGACCTCGCGCAGGTGCGCGACGGCCTCCCGCACGGGCCCCTCCGCCCAGTCACCCCGCCCGGGCAGGCCGTAGGAGACGGCCAGGTCGGCCGGGCCGAGGTAGATGGAATCCAGGCCCGGGGTCGAGATGATCTCCTCGGCGCGGTCCACGCCGGTCCTGGTCTCGATCTGGGCGATGGCGGACACGGCTCGGTTGCCCGCCTCGGTGTAGGAGGTGCCCTCGTACAGCGCGGGCCTGGAGGGGCCCAGGCTGCGACCGCCGAGCGGTGGGTACTTGACGGCGTTGACCAGCGCCACCGCCTCGGCCCGGGACTCGATCGTGGGCGCGATGACACCGCGGGCCCCGCTGTCGAGCAACCGAAGGACCGGCGCGGGATCCAGCGAGCCCACCCGCGCATACGTGTAGGCGCTCCGCCGGGGCGACGAGCGCAGGATCCCGCACGCCGCCTCCAGCCCCAGCTCGCCGTGCTGAAGGTCGAGGACCACCCCGTCGTAACCGGCTGCCGTTGCCCACTCCGGCATGGAGAACGAGGGCACCGACTGGTGGTAGAGGACGGGGTTGGCCTCACCGAGGTCTGCTCGCTTCACTGGACCGTGCTCCCTCGCCCGGCCAGCCGCGCGGCGTGCGCGGCGGCCGCCTTGCCGCCGAAGATCGGCACGATCCGGCGGCGGACGAACCGCCATTGCCCGTCGACCCTGCGGTACCGCTCACGGAACTCACCGACCGAGGCCGGTTGCGTCTGCGGCTCGCTGGTGTCGCGGAAGGTCAGGTACTGCACCGTGCCGTCGACCTCGTCGCCGTCCCAGACGAGCCGGACACCGCCGATGAAGTGCCTGCCGACGACGTCGGTCTGCTTGGCGCGCTCGGCGCCCCAGGCCTTCATGGCGTCGCGGTCCATCTCCCCCAGCGGGCCCACCGAGACGCCGTCGTCGGTGTACAGCTCCCACGTGGTGTCCGCCCCGTTGTGGTCGAGGCGGTACAGCATCTCCGCGATCAGCTGCTCGATCTCGACGCGGGTCGTCGCGTCGACGGGGCGGTACTCACTCATGTTCAGCCTTTCGAATCCGCGGTGGCGACGACGCGACCGAGTCCGGTGATGGTGGCGACGCACTCGACGTCGGCGGGCCACGGCTCGATGTAGCCGATGGACCCGGACAGCAGCACCTCGCCCGCCCGCAGCGGTTCGCCGGTGCGGATCGCCGTCTCGGCCAGCCAGATCACCGCGTTGACCGGGTCCCCCAGCACATTGCTGCCGACCCCACGGGTGATCTCCGTGCTGCCGCCGGTGATCACCATCTCGACGGCGGTGAGGTCGACCTTCCCGTACGGGTGCCGCTCCTCGCCGAGCACGACGCCGCTGCAACCCGCGTTGTCCGCGATGGTGTCCACGATCTGGCCGACCGGGCCGTCGTAGCGGAAGTCGACGATCTCGAACGCAGGCGTCACGTGGTCGATCGCGGCCTCGACGTGCTCGCGGGAGGCCTCGAGGATGTCGCTGTGGAGCACGAAGGCGACCTCGGCCTCGATCAGCAGCCGGTTGTACCGCGACAGCGGCAGGTGCGACCCGGAGGGATGCACCATGTCGTCGTGGATGATCCCGTAGTCGGGCTCGTCGATGCCCACGCGCTGCTGCACGAGGGGATTGGTCAGGCCGACCTTGCGGCCGACCCGCCTCACCCCCAGTTCGCGCTCGCGCAGGGCGGCGAACTCGGCGGAGATCGCGTACGCCGCGTCGAGGTCACGTTCGGGGAGCCGGGGGCTCACGTACGGGACGGTGCGGACGTCGCGTTTCGCCTCGAACAGCTCGCGCGCGATCCGCTGCATGGACTCCTGGCTGACGCTCACCGCCGGCCCTCCTCGCCCGCGTGCTCGGTCAGGAAGGCGACCGCCGCCGCGTTGAACTCCGCCGCGCCCTCCCACTGCGGCCAGTGGGCCGCCCCGCGGATCAGCAGGTACCGACCGTCGGGCACCAGCTCGCACAGCCGCAGGCCCTCGGCAGCGTCGCCGGTCGGTTCGTGGTCGCTCCACACCATCAGGGTCGGGACCGGCACCGCGGCGAAGTCCTCGTCGGTGACCCGGTTGCGCCACCGCCGTTCCGGCTCCCGCAGCGCGGACACGTTCGCCATGCTGAACCCTTCCCGGGCGTAGATCGCCTGGCGGACGCGGACCAACTCGTCGGTGATGTTCTCCGGGTCGTGGATGACGACCTGCAGACGCTTCTTCACGTTGTCGAAGGTCGGCTCGCTCACCGCCCGGGTACTCACCGACTGCGTTCCGTCCAGCCGCGGTTCGTCGATCATCCGCCCGCCAGGCGCGGAGAGGATCACCGTGTGCAGCCGCTCGGGGTGCTTCGGGGCGAACTTCAGGGCGAGCCACCCGCCCAGCGACTCGCCGGCCAGGTGCACCCGCTCCAGCTCCAGCGCGTCGAGCAGCCCGAGCAGGTGCTCCTCGTAGTCGCGGATCTCCAGCGGGTGATCCGCCAGGGTGGTGTACCCGTGTCCGGGGTAGTCGTAGCCCACCACCCGGAAGCCCGCCTCGACGAAGGCCCGGACGTTCTGCGTCCACGCCTCGATGTGGCCGCTGGTGCCGTTGGTGAGCACGATCGTCTGCGCCCCGGGGCCCGCCCCGGCGACGTCGAGGACCCGGGTGCGGTAACCGCCCGCGTCCACGTAGCGCAGGGTGTGCTCGAGGTCGGCGAGCTCCTCCCAGAAGGTCGCGAGATGCCGGTCCGCGCTGCGGTTCATGCGGTCATCGCCGCCTGGATCGCGAAGCCGGCGCCCCACTTCTCGACCGCCCAGTAGTGATCGACGGTCAGGCGGTACGGGCCGGCCGTGGACAGGGCCGCGTAGGCGGCGATCCAGCTGCGCATCTCGTGTGCGGCCGACCCGCCCTCCGCCAGGAACCAGCCGTTCTCCCACGCGTCGACCTGGTCGAGGTCCCCGGAGCGCAAAACGTCGAGGACGAGTGTGTCCCATTCCTCGTTCAACGGGTCGCTCGGGGCCTTGCCGTCGGCGATCGCCTGGATGCCCTCGACGATCCTCTGCTCGCGCGCGTGCCGCTCCTCGGGCGAGGGCGAGTAGGAGACCAGGCGCTCGTGCACGGTGTCGGGGGCACCGTCCCAGCGCGGGATCGGTGGGCTGTGGGAGATGCCGCCCGAGGCGACGAACAGGACCTTCCGCTCCATCGCCTGGGCCGCCCTGCCGAACGCCTCCCCCAGCAGTCGCACCCGCTGCAGGGGGGAGAGCGGGAGACCGATCGCGTTGACGAACACCGGCACGATCGGCTGGGTGAAACCCTTGCCGAACACGAAGTCGAGCGGCTGCACCACGCCGTGATCGACCTTCATCCGCTCGCTGCGGCCGATGTCGATGCCCTCGCCCAGGACCGCAGCGTGGAAGGTCCGGGCTGCGGCGCCGTCGACAGGCAGTGGCCCGGCGGTGGTGCCGTAGTCACCGATGCCCTCGGCGACCGCGCCGATCACCCACGGCGTGATCAGTGAGTAGAGCTGGCCGTTGAAGTGATCGGGCCCGAACACCACGACCAGGTCGGGGTCGTACTCGGTGACGAACCCCCTGACCTCCTCGATGGCGGCGTTGATCTCGGCGAACGTCTCCCCGCCCGGGTCGACATTGCCGTAGGACGGCGCGTGGGAGAGCGCTGCGACGGCCAGCGGCATGGCGTGGTCTGCCTTTCTCGAAGATGGTGGACGGCTGCTACGCGGACGTGCCGGCGAGCTCGGGAGCCCGTCCGGCGGAGCGGCGCAGGCCCAGGTGCAGGGCCACGATGGAGAGGCCGGCGACGAGCATGGGCAGAGCGAAGATCGTGAAGGCCTCCCCCATCCCCAACCCCGCGTCGAAGGCCGCTCCGCCGACGATCGGCGCCGCGATGCCGCCGAACCGGCCGAGGCCGATGACGACACCGAAACCGGTCGAGCGGGCCAGCGTCGGATACAAGGTGGGGACGATCGCGTAGAAGGCCGCGGTGCCCGCGCAGACGAAGAACGAGGCCTGGAACAGCGTCCACCAGGCGGTCGGCATATCCGGGCCCGCGATGCCGAACAGCGACAGGGTGGCGGTGGCCAGGACCAGGAAGACCGGGGCGAGGACGCGGATGCTGAGCTTGCCACCGAGGTAGCCGAAGACCACGTTGCCGAGGATGCCGCCGATGCTGAAGGCGATCACGAGCTGCGGGGCGAGCGCAGGGTTCTGGTTGGCGGAGGCGACCGCACTCGGTGCCCAGTTCGTCATGAAGTAGAAGCTGAGCATGTACGCGAAGTACCCGACGACCATCAGCAGCGTGTAGAAGCCGGTCCGGCCGGTGAACACGGTGCGCAGCGAGCCCTTCGCCCTGACGCCCTTCGAGTCGGACTCCGGGAGCGCCTCGAGAGCGGGGCGGTGCATCTTCGCCAGGAGCGCGTTGAGCCGCTGCAGGGAGTCCGGGCGGCGTCCCTCGGCGAGCCAGGCGAGCGATTCGGGGAGGAAGGCGAACGTGGCGACCGCCGCGATCGCGCTCAGGACGAACCCGACCCACCAGCCGAACTGCCAGCCATACGCGCCGAGCATCGGACCCACGATCATCGCGCCGAGCAGCCCGCCGATGTTGATCGCGGCGGCGAAGACGGCCATCACGAGTGCGTAGATGCGCTTGCCTGTGTACTCGGCGAGGATGACCCCGACCACGGCCACCAGGGAGCCGACGCCGACGCCGGTGACGATGCGGCTCACGACGAGGGGCCAGGTCCCAGTGTCCGGCGTCGCGAACGGGCCGATGAACATGCCCACCGCGATCGTCACGGCTGAGATGACGCCCATCCTGCGTCGGCCGATACGGTCCGCGAGCGGCGCGACGATGATCGACCCCACGAGCATGCCGATCAGGGCGCCGGACATCACGAGTCCGAGCTCGGCCTTCGAGACCCCGAAGCCCTTCTCGATGTACGGAGCGGAGAACGACGTGAGCGAGACGTCGTAGCCGTCGAGCACCACCAGGCCGATCGCCACAACGACGGCGCGGATCTGCAGGCCGCTCATCTTCTCTCGAGCGATGTGGTCGGTAACGGGAGGGGACGGGGGGGCGACGGCGGGCGGCGACCCGCCGTCGTCGTCCGACTGCATCCTCATGGAGACCTCTCTGTCTCGGGTCTGGTGGGCCGGTGCCGGAGCCGTGGGCCCGCCGAGGGCAAGGTGGACCGCACACCAGGTCGCGATCCGAGGATTTCTCTAGAATCTGCGTTCTAGAACGTGCGGTACGCTAACCGGGGCCCACCGCAGGCGTCAAGCGGCCGGGATCGGTTTGGTAGAAGTGCCGTTCGAAGAGCAGCGAGGGGATCGATGGCCACGAGGCGAAGGACCCACCGGGCGTCCGAGACGTCGAAACGGGCGATCCTCGAGGCCGTGCTCGCCCAGGCGGTCGAAGCCGGGTACGAGGGCACCACCATGGCCGACGTCGCCCGGGCGGCCGGGCTGCCGATCGGCTCGGTGTACTGGCACTTCCAGAACAAGGAGCAGCTGTTCGTCGAGCTGCTCGACTACTGCTTCGAGGTGTGGAAGCAGACCAACGCGTCGTTCGGCAGCATGCGCGAGCGGCTACGCCACAGCATCAGCGAGTCGGCGGCCGCGTCCGCACTGCTGGCCGAACCGGCCGCAGCGTTCTGGAGCATCGGGCTCGTCTTCGCGCTCGAGCAACGGCTGCAGGACAACCTCGCACGACAACGGTACCTGGCCATCCGCAAGGAGATGTTCGAGGTTGCCGTCGCCCGAGCGCGGGCGTCGTACCCGGGCGCACCGGAGGACGTCGTGGCGGAGCTTGCGGTCGACATGGCCGTCATGGGCCGGGCGCTCACCGACGGCTTCCGGGTGGCCGCCGCCGCAGGCGACGACATCGACTTCGTCCGCTACGCGGAGCTGGCCGCCGACGCGCTCGAGTCCCTCGTCGCCACCCGCCTGAAGGAGTTCGCGCATGACTGAGACCCCCCCGTCCACGACCGGGAAGATCGCGATCGTCGTCGGCGGCGGGGCCGGGATCGGCGCCGCATGTGTGCGGGAGTTCGCCGCGAACGGCTATCAGGTGGTCGCGATGTCGCCGTCGGGTAGGGCCCGGGCCCTCGCCGAGTCGCTCGGCGGTGCCGGCCTGGACGGCTCGAACACCCGCACCGAGGACCTCCGCGCCTGCGTCGACCTCGCCGTGTCGCGGTACGGACGGCTCGATGCGGTCGTCAACAGCGGCGGCCACGCGGCACGGGGCCCGGTGTTGGAGATCACCGACGAGCAGTGGTCCGAGGGCATGGACCTCTACCTGCTCAACGTCGTGCGCATGGCCCGCCTGGTGACGCCCCACCTGATCACCTCCGGCGGCGGCGCGATTGTGAACATCTCCACCGCCGGCGTCTTCGAGCCGAGCCCGATGTTCCCCGTGTCGGTGACGATGCGAGCGGCGCTGGCCTCTTTCACCAAGCTGTACGCCAACGAATACGGCCCGCAGGGCGTCCGGATGAACAACCTGCTCACCGGGCTGACGAAGGACGACCCCGGCACGCTCCCGGCCGAATGGACGAGCGCCATCCCTCTGCGCCGCGCCCAGAGCACCGCAGAGGCTGCCCGGGTCGTCCGTTTCCTGGCAGGTGAGGAGTCTGCCTATATGACCGGACAGAACCTCCGCGTCGACGGCGGAGAGACGAAGTCGGTCTGAGAGCCTGCTGGTGAAAACAGATCGCGTTGCACATCTGCGCCGTGGCCTGCTCGACCGCAGCCTGTGCTCGGCCAGCACTCGTCCACGACGACCACCGGCTCCCCGACGGCGAGGGCGGAAGAGATTTGCCACGATCTCCTTCGCGTTCGGATCCGAGACCGGACGACAGGTTTGCGGTCAGACGTCGGCCAGCCGGCGGAAGCGGCTGCCGTGGAAGACCAGGGGCGCCGCGGCGGTGTCGGTGCGCAGACCGTGAACGTGGAGCAGCACGATGTCGTGGTCACCCGCGGGCACCTCGGCGTGGATGGTGCAGTCGACCCACAACGTCGCCCCGTGCAGGAACACGCTGCCGTCGTCCGCGGTGTACCAGCGGGTGCCGGCGAAGCGATCGCCCGTCTTGCCGGCAAGTCGGGCACAGATCTCGTCCTGGCCTTCGGCCAACACGCTCAGGCCGAGGCGCGGACGCTCCCGCAGCCGGGGCCAGGTCGTCGAGCTGTGCTGCATGCACACGGACACCAGCGGCGGTTCGATCGAGACCGAGGTGAACGAACTTGCGGCAAGCCCGACCGGCTCACTCCCGATCACAGCACACACTGCGGTGACGCCCGAGGGGAAGCACCCGAACGCCTGTCTCAGCTGATCGGCTGCCGTGACCGACACCAATCCTGTCATGTCCTGCTCCTTTGTCCGCTTTCGGCGCTGAGCGGTCGGCTCTCCGCGAGCATCGGAGCACCGCATCCAGGCCGAGCAGGCGCGCGCGACACGGTTCGCGGGTTCGCGGTGCGATCAACCCGAGCCACCCGTCGCTGTCACCGACGTCGACCACGTCATCACTTCGCTCCCGGTTCCTGCGCCGTCTTCGGCGATGCGACGAGGGGTGGGGTCGTGTTGTGGAAGTCGGTCAGTTCCTGGAAAGCCCTGGCCATACCCAGGAGGACGCCCTCACGGAAGGGAGGACCGACCAGCTGGACAGACGTCGGGCAGCCGGCCGGGTCCCACCCTGTGGGGAGTACGAGACCGGGCACCCCGGTCAGATTGCCCAGCATCGTCGACCTCGACTGGGCCTCGTAGAGCGGGAGGCGCTGCCCGTTGACGCTGACGGTGAGTTCGTCCAGGTCGGGGGCCGTCGACGGGGTTGACGGCATCGCGATCATGTCCACGTCGGCGAAGGCTCGGCCCAGCTCGGTCTGGAGCTGGTGGCGGAACTGCAGCGCGCGCAGGTAGTCGGCTGCGGAGGTGAGCAGTCCTTGGCTCATACGTCTGATGAAGACCGGGTCGTAGTCGTGGAGGCGGTCGCCGAACTCCGCGTGGGAGACGGCTGCCTCGGTGAAGAGGACCTGGTAGCCGACGGCCTGGGCGAGGGGGGCTGAGGGGATGGATACCGGACGGGTACGAGCTCCCGCACGTCGCAGGACGTCGAGGAACTGGTCATACGCCGAACCGACCGCGTCGTCGCAGACGTCGAAGAAGTAGGAGTCCGGGACTCCGATCGTCACCGGGGACCCGGTCAGGTCCAGCGCAGGGACGACGGCCGAGGGGTAGTCCTGCGAACGCGGATCCTCCTCGTCGTAGCCTCGGATGACCTCGAACAGACGGGCAGCGTCGACCGCAGTGCGGGCCAGTGGTCCGACGGTCTCCGTCGTCGGGGACAGCGGCACGACTCCGGTCCGGGGTACGGCGCCGCAGGTGGGTTTGAGACCGGTCAGACCGCACCATGACGAGGGCACCCTGATGGAGCCGCCGGCGTCGGACCCGATGGACACCGGGTAGTAGCGCGCGGCGATCGCGGCCGCGGATCCGGACGATGAGCCCCCGCTCCACCGGCGCACGTCCCACGGATTCCGCACGGGGCCGTTCAAAGGGTTGTGGGGGCCGCCGATCGCGAACTCGGTCGTGCCCTCCTTCGCCACCAGCACGGCACCCGCAGCCTCCGCCCGGCGTACGACCGTCGCTGTCCGCTCGGCGACACGCCGGGCGTGGATCTTCGATCCCGACGTGGTGATCTCGCCGTGCACGTCGATGACGTCCTTGATCCCGAACGGGACGCCCTCCAACGGCCGCGGACGCCCCTGCGCCCATCGCCGCGCCGACGCGGCGGCTGCACGGTCCGCGCGTTCACCGATCACCGTGACCACTGCGTTGAGCTGCTCGTCGTAGCGCGCGATCCGCGCACGGCTGGAGGCGAGCACCTCGGTCGGGGAGATGGCGCCGGTGCGGTAGGCCTCGAGCAGCTCACCGACGTCGAGGGCACAAAGATCGTTCAACTCTGTTCCCCGGCCTGTCGCTGTGGGGCGCTCGCCTGCTCGGTACGTCGCCGCAGCCAGACGTCACCCCACACGTGGTCGGTCTGTCCGGACAGCAGCGGTATCGGCTGGGCGCGGACCGCGGCCAGGACGGGCTCGACGGCATCGATCGAGTCCCGCAGGTCCTGCAGCTGCCCAGCGTCGAGGTCGCGGCCGAGCCGACTGGCGCGTGCCCGCAGCACCACTGCCGTCAGATCCTCATCCATCGAGGGATTCCTTTCCGTCGCGCGGCGTCGAGGTCGACGAGCTTCAGTGCCGGGTGGAGCGCCGAGCTCGTCTGGCCGCCCAAGGAGCTTGACCGTTGCCCACCCTTGACGTCAATACATCAGATGTTTACAGTCCGACCCCACTGCAACGGCAGCGGAGGGGCTTAGATGCAGTGCGCAGGCTCCCGCAAGACGGGCCGCGCACCACACGAACTCCGACCACTCATTGGGGAGGCGCAAGTGCAGCTGGGGATCTTCATGCCCACGATGAACAACGGGTGGGTCTTCTCCACCAACTCACCTCAGTTCATCCCGGACTGGTTCCTGATGGAACAGACGGCGACCAAGGCCGAGCACTACGGCTTCGACTTCCTGTTGGCTCCGGTGAAGCTCCGCGGGTTCGACGGCCCGACCGAGCCGTGGAACCACACCCTCGACTCCTTCGCCGTCATGGCCGGGCTCGCGGTGCGGACCAGCCGGGTCAAGCTCTACGCGTCGGTCGCCACCCTGACCACTCCCCCGGCGCTGTGCGCGAAGCAGGCGGCCACCATCCAGGACATGGCCGGGGGCCGGTTCGGGCTCAACATCGTCACGGGCTGGGAGAAGCCCGAGTACACCCAGATGGGCATCTGGCCCGGTGACGAGCACTTTGCGAACCGCTACGACCACGCCACCGAGTACGTCACCGTCATGAAGGAGCTCTGGGAGACCGGGCGCTCCGACTTCAAGGGCGAGTTCTTCCAGATGGACGACTGCATGCTCGGCCCCAGGCCCACGCATCCCATCGACCTCGTGTGTGCGGGGGGCTCCGACCGTGGTATCCGCTTCTGCGCGGAGCTGGGCGACTACCAGTTCCTCGTGGGTAAGCCCGAGGTCGAGGACCTGCGAGCACAGTCCGATCGGCTCCAGCAGGCGGCAAAGGTGAGCGGCCGCGAGGTCGGCGGGTACCCGCTCTACACGATCGTGCTGCGTGACTCCGTGGCCGAGGCGGAGGAGGCCGTCGAGAGTTGGCGCGAGCACCAGGACTTCGAGGCCGTCGGCAACATGATGGGCATCGCGTCGACGGACACCTCCACCGACGAGGCCTCGACCAAGAACATCATGCTGGGGTCTGACGCGTTCATGTTCAGCATCGGGCGGATCGTCGGGGACGCGAAGACCGTCGCCGACAAGATCCGCGAGCTCAGCGAGGTCAACGGGGTCTCGGGCATGATGCTGACCTTCCAGGACTACCTGACCGACCTCGACCGGTTCGGCAAAGAGGTCATCCCCCTGCTCAAGCAATAGCGCGTCGCGCCAGTCGCCGCACCCGTCGCACCCGCCGCGGGCGCGACGAGTGCGGCGGCCCGACCGCACCGAAGTCTGCTATACATCAGATGTTTATAGATCGGGGAGGCGTGCTGTGTCGTCGCACGTACAAGAGGCAGGGTCACAGGACAGGGCCCGATCGGCACCTCGCATCGCCGTCGTCTTCTACAGCGCGACCGGCAACATCGCTGCGATGGCCGAGGCGCTCGCCAAGGGCGCCGGTGGGGAGGGCGCCGAGGTCAGACTGCGCCCGGTCCGCGAACTCGCTCCTCGCGAAGCGATCGACCGCAACCCGCGCTGGCGCGCCTGGGTCGACAGCAACCCCTACCCGGTCACGGCGACGCTCGATGACCTCGAATGGGCCGACGGCATCGTCCTGGGAAGCCCGACGCGTTTCGGGGGCCCCGCCGGACAGCTCAAGGAGTTCCTCGACACGACCGGCGGGCTGTGGGCGCGCGGAGCACTCGCGAGCAAGGTCGGGACGGCGTTCACGAGCGCCTCGACCGCCCACGGCGGGCTCGAGTCGACCATCCTTGCCATGAACAACGTCTTCTATCACTGGGGGGCGATCATCATGCCGGTCGGCTACGCCGACCCCCATCTCAAGGAGTCGGGCAACCCCTATGGCGGCTCCTTCGTCTCCCGAGGTTCTGCTCCACCCGACGACGTTGCGCTGCAGGCCTGCCAACTCCAGGGGGCCCGGTTCGCGCGCATCACCGCCCAACTTGCAGGAGCCCGATGATGCAGACGAACACGGCGACGGTCACCGATCTCCTCACGGCCTACGCCGGCGGCGAGCTCACGCCCTCTGAGGTCGTCGAGAGCGTTTTCACGCAGATCGCGGACGCGAACCCGGTCATCAACGCGCACTGGCACGTCCTGCACGAGACTGCGGCTGCGGCGGCCGCCGAGTCCACCGCACGATGGCGCTCGCGCTCGGCGGCACCCCGACCGCTCGAGGGGGTCCCGGTCGGGATCAAGGACGTCATAGACGTCGCCGGCGCTCCGTGCACCGGCGGCTCCCGGCTCTACCGGAACCGGAGCGCGACGAACGACGCGACGGTCGTGCGCCGGCTGCGGGCCGCCGGCGCGGTCATCGTCACGAAGGACGCCACGACGGAGTTCGGCGTCGGTGGCCCGCTCAACCCGCTGTTCGGCCCGACCCGCAACCCCTGGAGCCCCGAACACTGGACAGGCGGATCCTCCTGCGGCGCCGCGGCGGGTCTCGCCGCCGGAACGATCCCCCTCGCGGTCGGCACCGACGCCGGCGGCTCGGTACGCATCCCGGCCGCCTGGAGCGGAGTCGTCGGTCTCAAGCCCACCATGGGGCGGGTCAGCCGAGCGGGAGTGATGCCCTGCTCCTGGCATGCCGAAGTGGTGGGCCCCATGAGCCGCACCGTCTCCGACGCACTCACACTCCTGCAGGTCATCTCCGGCCACGATCCCGCCGATCAACGCACCATCGCGGGCCGGAGCATCGAGCGGGACCTCGAGGACCCGCCCCCCACCGCCCTGCGCATCGGCATCGCCCCCGAGTGGTGGGCAGACCTCACCGACGAGCCGACCACCCAGGCACTCGAGAGGGCCGTCGAGGCGCTGCGCACCACAGGCGCCCAGATCGTCCCGGTCAGCGGACTGCCGGCGGCCCGCGAGCTTCACGACCTCTCCTACGAAATCGTCTGGGCCGAAGCCTGGGCGACCCACGGCGCGCACGCCGAGCACCACCACCTCATGGACCCAGTCGGCGTCGGGCGTCTCGCCGCCGGCCAAGAGGTGACCGCCGCCGAGTACTTCCGGATCCTGCAACGCCGCGCCGACGCCCAACGGCGCGTCTTCGCCGCGCTGGAACCGGTCGACGTCCTGCTCACCCCCACCACCGCTACCTCCGCACCCCGCCTCGACGACCTGAACCTGGCCATCGGAGGCAACAGCCTTCCGGTGCACAAGGGTTACGGGTTGCTTACCGCCCACGCCAACCTGACCGGCTTCCCCGCCCTGGCAGTCCCGGCCGGCTTCACGTCCACGGGGCTACCGCTGTCGGTCCAGTTCACCGCACGCCCCTGGGACGAGATCGCCTGTTGCCGCGCCGGGCGCGCCTTCGAACGCGCAGCAGGACGACCTCAGGCCACTCCCGATCTTTCGCGAGCACCCGGCATCGCCACCGGCTCACCGGATGACGTGACGGGCTCCGGACCGAGCTGGACGCCCTACCTTGAAGGCGAGCTGGACCCCGGCGGGGTCGATGCCTTCCTCGCGACATGCCCCTGAGGAAGGGACGAACCGCGCGCACACAAGCGCGGACATGTGATCCCACCACGTAGGATGGGGCCACTTTCTCTTCGTCTCGGAGCGTGTCCACACCACATGTCCAGCAAAGCCGACAGCACCCACGTAGCCGACGCACGCGCGCCCCGGCTACGCGTCCAACGGGTGCGGCCGGCCTACCAGCAGGTCGCCGATGAACTCCGCGGCCAGATCTTGACGGGCCTGCTCGGACCGGGCCAGCGGCTGCCGAGCGAGACCGAGCTGATCGAGATGTTCGGCGTGAGCCGCGGCACCGTGCGAGAAGCCCTCCGGATGCTGGTCAGCCAGAACTTGATCGAGACACGTCGCGGCGTCAACGGTGGGTCTTTCGTCTCCAGCCCCGACCCGGAGCGAGTAGTCGCGGCTCTCGGCGCCACGATCGGTGTGCTGGTGGAGACGCCCAAGCTGCGGATGGAAGACCTGCTCGAGGCTCGCCTGCTGCTCGAGCCGATCGCCACCCGACTGGCCACCGAACGCGCCGACCCAGAGACCCTCGAGACGATCCTGGCCGCAGCAAACGCCCACCGACAGCCGGACGACGCCACCGGCTTCGCCGGGCACCTGGACTTCCACACCACCGTCCTGATGGCCACCGGCAACCTCATGATCACCATGATGGGGCAGCCTGTGGCAGACGTACTACGGACCCGACTCCTCCAGGCCACCGCCGACAGCGCCGACAGCTCTGAATGGGATCGCGTCGACGAAGACCACCGCCACATCGCAGAGCACATCGCCGCCGGCGACGGCCCAGGCGCCGAGGCCGCGATGCGACAGCACATCAACGACCTCCGAGCGCTCTACCAGCGCGCCGGCTGCTGGTGAGCGGCTGACCGGAGCGCCTCGCCTTCGCGGAACACCCGCTACCAGGAGAACCTAAGGCCATCCTCGGGCCGCCACGGCGCCATACTTCTGTTCTTCCCGCCGCAACGGGCGCCTGCAGGGAACGCCGACACGGCGACCGTCTCGGGCCCGCGGGACTGTCAGACGAACGGTGTAACTGGCCGGGGTGATGGCTGGTTTCCGTTGCTGGGGACGATACGGCCGGCGAAGGTGATCGCGAAGGCGTTCAGGGCTGGCTTCCAGCGCATCGCCCACCGGGCTCGGCCTTTCCCGGTGGGGTCGAGTGTTTCTCGGACGTGAGCCGCCTGATGCCGGGCCGGAAGAGCACTCGCCTTGACGGCATCCAGGCGTCTCTGCTCATGAAGGCGGGACCTTCCGGGACTGGCTGATGAGCTGGAGACGGCGCCCGCCACCTGAACGAACTCGTCGCTCGCGCTACCGGCGTTCCACTGAGCGAGTCGAATGTTCCCGTCGGCCTGGCGACGGTGTGACAGTCCCGGCATGCAGCAAGAGAAGATCCCGACCGCGATCGTCGGGCCGGGGAACATCGGCACAGACCTGCTGGCGAAGCTGGCCGGCAGTCCGGTGCTCGACGTCCGCTACGTCGTCGGGCGTCGTGGAGTCCGAGGGTCTGGCCCGCGCCCGGGCGCGCGGGATCGAGGCCAGCGCGGACGGGGTGGACTGGCTGCTCCGCCAGGACCCGCTGCCGACGATCGTGTTCGAGGCGACCTCGGCCAAGGCGCACGCCGCCCACGCCCCCCGCTATGCGGAGGCGGGCATCCAGGCCGTCGACCTCACCCCCGCGCACCTGGGTCCGATGGTCTCGCCCGCGGTCAACGGCGCCGAGCACCTCGCCTCGCCCAACGTCTCGATGATCACCTGCGGGGGCCAGGCGACGATCCCGATCGTGCACGCCGTCTCGCGGATCACCCCCGGTGCCCTACGCCGAGATCGTCGCCTCGATCGCGTCGCGCTCGGCCGGGGCGGGCACCCGGGCGAACATTGACGAGTTCACCCACACCACCGGCCGGGCCGTGGCCGAGGTCGGCGGGGCCGGGCGCGGTAAGGCGATCATCATCCTGAACCCGGTGGAACCGCCGATGATCATGCGGGACACTGTGTTCTGCATGATCGGTGCCGACGCCGACCGCCCCGCGATCACCGCGTCGATCCACGAGATGGTCGACGCGGTGCAGGAGTATGTGCCCGGCTATACGCTGCGCGCCGAGCCGCAGTTCGACGAGCCCACCGAGGCCCTCGTCGCCGAGGTCGGCTCGGGAGACACCGCCGAGGCCTGGGTCGGCTACCACGGCCACCAGAACATGAGCTTCGGCGTCGCCAACTCCGTCATCGCCCACAAGGTCGGCGTCCGCTACGTCGACGGGTCGCTGTGTGCGCTCGGCGCACGGCGTGAAGGGGACTTCGAGCGCGTCCTGCTGGTCGGTCATCCCCTGGAGGAGCTACCGCATCGGCTGTCACTGCGTGAGCTCGAGGTGCTCACCCTGCTGATGGCGGGGCTCGGCAGCATCGGCGCGGCCATCAACCCCTGGCCACGGTCGCGCGCTCAGCGCGCCGACACGCCGCGCTCGACGGCGTGTCGTGACACAGGTTCACCTCGGCAAGACCGCACCCTGGAGCGCGACCGAAGGAGTTGGTGTCACAACTGGTGTCATGAGACCGGCGGGTCGTGACAGAACCGAACAGCTCTGCCGTGCTGAACTGGGTGGGCGCGGCAGGGATCGAACCTGCGACCGCTCGGGTGTAAACCGAGTGCTCTCCCGCTGAGCTACGCGCCCGGGACCGGGGCGGAATCCGCCCCGGGATGCGGCTAGAGCGCCGCGAGGGCCTTCTTCCATCCCTCCTGGTCGCGGGCCTCACCGGGCTGGTTGACCTCGGCGAAGCGGATCACGCCCTCGCGGTCGACGAGGAAGGTGCCGCGGACGGCCATGCCCGCGCCCTCGTTGAACACGCCGTAGGCCTTGGCGACCTCGCCATGCGGCCAGAAGTCCGACAGCAGCGGGAAGGTGTAGTTCTCCGCGGTGGCCCACGCCTTCAACGAGAAGGTGGGGTCGGTGGAGATCGCGAGGATCTGGACGTCGTCGTTCTGGAAGGACGAGAGGTCGTCCCGCACCGTGCAGAGCTCGCCGGTGCAAATACCCGAGAACGCGAACGGGTAGAAGACCACCAGGACGGCCTTGTCGCCCTTGAAGGAGGACAGGCTGACCTCCTGCTTGTCCTGGTCCTTCAGCGTGAAGTCGGGGGCCTGGGATCCCACCTCGGGTGCCATGGTGCGTCGATCTCCTCGAAGGCGTGCGGGAGCCCGCCGGCGTGGGCCGGCGGGCGGTTCCTCCCGAGCCTAGGCCACGGCGGAGACGGGCCGACACCTCCGCCCCACGGGGCCGGCCGTGGCGCCCGCGCCGCCGTGGGCCCGCCTAGCGCTTCTTGCCCGCCTTCGGCGACATCAGCCGCGCGCCGGCCCAGTCCTCGCCCACGCTGACGTTGGACGTCTGCGCCAGGCCCGCGGTCGGCGCGGCCTCCGCGATCTCACTGGGCTCGAGATGGCCCGGCCGGCCGGTCTTCGGGGTGAGCACCCAGATCATGCCGTTGTCGGCCATCATGCTGCGGGCGTCCACGAGGGTGTCGACGAGATCGCCGTCGCCCTCCCGGAACCAGAGCAGGATGACGTCGATGACCTCCTGGGCGTCCTCGTCGAGGAGGTCCTCGCCCGTGACGTCCTCGACGGCCTCGCGGACCGCGTCGTCGACGTCGGTGTCGTATCCCAGTTCCTGGACGACCATGCCCGGCTCGATGCCGAGCTTGCCCGCGATGTCGGACGGACGTCCGGCATCCTCCGCGGCGACCACGCGTACACCTCTTTCCTCCGGTACGGCGGCGCAGGGTGCGACCGCCGCGAGTGGGTTCGGATGCGGAATCCGAACACGACCATGCGGCCCCGCGCAACCGCCGTACCGTGATCATGCGGCGAGGGGCACGATAGGGGTACCGCCCGGGGGCTGCCGCCCGGCACGACCCCGGGGAACGCGGAACACTGCACAGCACCTGTACGAGCCACCCAGGGAGACCCCTTGACCGGCCAGAGCACCACCGGCGGCAACCCGGCCAGCAGCGGCGCCGAGAGTCCGCGGCGCGTCCACGTCATCCGTGACGGCCTCGCGGCCCACCTCCCGGACATCGACCCGGAGGAGACCGCCGAGTGGTTGGACTCGTTCGACGCCGCGCTCGACAACGCCGGGCAGCAGCGCGCCCGCTACCTGATGCTCCGGCTGCTCCAGCGGGCCCGTGAGCGCCACGTCGGGGTCCCGTCGCTGACCAGCACGGACTACGTCAACACCATCCCGACCGACCGCGAGCCGTGGTTCCCCGGCGACGAGGAGGCCGAGCGCTCGTACCGGCGCTGGATCCGCTGGAACGCCGCCATGACGGTGCACCGCGCGCAGCGGCCCGGGATCGGCGTGGGCGGGCACATCTCCTCCTACGCCTCGTCGGCGACGCTGTACGAGGTCGGCTTCAACCACTTCTTCCGCGGCAAGGAGCACCCCGGCGGCGGCGACCAGGTCTACATCCAGGGCCACGCCTCCCCCGGTGTCTACGCCCGCGCCTACCTCGAGGGCCGGCTCACCGAGGACCGCCTCGACGGCTTCCGCCAGGAGGTCAGCCACGGCGGCCCGGGCCACGGCCTGCCGAGCTACCCGCACCCGCGGCTGATGCCGGACTTCTGGGAGTTCCCCACCGTCTCCATGGGCCTCGGCCCGATGAACGCGATCATGCAGGCGCGGTTCAACCGGTACCTGCACGACCGCGGCATCAAGGACACCAGCCAGCAGCACGTCTGGGCCTTCCTCGGCGACGGCGAGATGGACGAGCCGGAGTCCCGCGGCCTCCTGCAGGTGGCCGCGACCGACCAGCTCGACAACCTGACCTTCGTCGTCAACTGCAACCTGCAGCGGCTCGACGGCCCGGTGCGCGGCAACGGGAAGATCATCCAGGAGCTGGAGGCCTTCTTCCGCGGCGCCGGCTGGAACGTCATCAAGGTCATCTGGGGCCGGGAGTGGGACGCCCTGCTCCACGCCGACCGCGACGGCGCCCTGGTCAACCTCATGAACACCACGCCGGACGGCGACTACCAGACCTACAAGGCCAACGACGGCGCGTACGTCCGCGACCACTTCTTCGGCCGCGACCCGCGCACGAAGGCCATGGTCGAGCCGCTCACGGACGACCAGATCTGGGGCCTCAAGCGCGGCGGCCACGACTACCGCAAGGTCCACGCGGCGTACAAGGCCGCGACCGAGCACCACGGCCAGCCGACGGTGATCCTGGCGAAGACGATCAAGGGCTACGGTCTGGGCTCGCACTTCGCCGGCCGCAACGCGACCCACCAGATGAAGAAGCTCTCCCTGGACGACCTCAAGCAGTTCCGGGACGAGCAGCGCATCCCCATCTCCGACGCCCAGCTCGAGCAGGACCCGTACCTGCCGCCGTACTACCACCCGGGCGAGGACGCACCGGAGATCCAGTACATGAAGGAGCGCCGCCGCCTGCTCGGCGGCCCGCTGCCCTCGCGGCGCACCACGTCGAAGGCCCTGGTGCTGCCGGGCGACAAGGTCTACGAGACCATCCGGAAGGGCTCCGGCAAGCAGGAGGTCGCCACGACGATGGCGTTCGTCCGGCTGCTGCGCGAACTCATCAAGGACAAGGAGATCGGCGCCCGGTTCGTGCCGATCATCCCGGACGAGGCCCGCACGTTCGGCATGGACTCCATGTTCCCGACGCAGAAGATCTACAACCCGCACGGGCAGCACTACACGTCCGTCGACGCGTCGCTGATGCTGGCCTACAAGGAGTCCGAGCAGGGCCAGCTGCTGCACGAGGGCATCAACGAGGCGGGCTCGGTCGGCTCCTTCACCGCGGCGGGCACCTCGTACGCCACCCACGGCGAGCCGATGATCCCGGTCTACGTCTTCTACTCGATGTTCGGGTTCCAGCGGACCGGCGACTCGATCTGGGCGGCGTCCGACCAGATGGCGCGTGGCTTCCTGGTCGGCGCCACCGCGGGCCGCACCACGCTGACCGGCGAGGGCCTGCAGCACAACGACGGGCACTCGCTGCTGCTGGCGGCCACGAACCCGGCGATCGTCTCGTACGACCCGGCGTTCAGCTTCGAGATCGCCCACATCGTCAAGGACGGGCTGCGCCGCATGGTCGGCGACGACCCGGAGAACGTCATCTACTACCTGACGGTCTACAACGAGCCGTACCCGCAGCCGGCCGAGCCGGAGGGCCTCGACACCGAGGGCGTGCTCCGCGGCATCTACCGCTACCTGGGCACGAACAAGGAGGACGGGCCGCAGGTCCGGCTGCTCGCCTCGGGCGTCGCGCTGCCGTGGGCGATCCAGGCGCGCGACATGCTGGCCGAACAGTGGGGCGTGGGCGCCGAGGTGTGGTCGGTGACGTCGTGGGGCGAGCTGCGCCGGGACGGCGTGGAGGCCGAGCACCACAACCTCGTCCACCCCGACGCCGAGCCGCGGGTCCCGTACGTGACCCGGGCGCTGGGCGGCACGGACACCCCGGTGATCGCCTCCTCGGACTGGATGCGCGCCGTTCCGGACCAGATCCGGCAGTGGGTGCCGGCGCCGTTCGTCACGCTCGGCACGGACGGGTTCGGCCTGTCCGACACCCGGCCCGCCACCCGGCGGCACTTCGCGGTCGACGCCGAGTCCATCGTGGTCGGGGCGCTGCAGTCGCTCGCCGCGCGGGGCGAGGTCGACAAGGGCGCGCCCGCCGAGGCCGCCGCCAAGTACCGGATCGACGACCCGCAGGCCGCCGGCCCGCAGACGTCGGACTCCGGCGTCGCCTGATCGGTGGAGGGGGCCGCCCGGCGGTCGCCCGGACGGTCCCCTCCCGACGATTAGGTCGCTTTCGGCGTGTTTCGGTCCCGTTCCGGGCCGAATACACAGCTCACGACCCCTCGGCAAGCGACGCGAATCACGCTAGGCTCCGCCCGACGCCGACCCTCCGGTGGTGGATCGGCGTCCCGACCAGGGCGCGGACAGTAGCGGCCGGGCGGCGTTTCCCGGGGCGAGAGCCTCGAGCACGTACGAGGAGAGCAAGAATGGCAGAGGGCACCGTCAAGTGGTTCAACAGCGAGAAGGGCTACGGCTTCCTCGCTCCCGACGGTGGTGGCGCGGACGTGTTCGTGCACTACTCCGCGATCCAGGTCAACGGCTACAAGAGCCTCGACGAGGGACAGCGTGTGTCCTTCGACATCGAGCAGGGCCAGAAGGGTCCGCAGGCCACGCAGGTGACGCCGATCGGCTGATCCACCCGTCCCGGCCGGCCGGTCGGGACGCCACCCACCAACCGGCGCACAGTACGTTCCGCTTTCCTCGCCCGTCTCGGCGCGAGCCCCGCACGGCACGTGTCAGCGAACGATCCGTACGTCGTCGACGGCCGGGGTGACCAGCACGCGGTCACCCCGGTCGTCGACGTCCGGGGTCGTTGCGAGTGCGTCACCCCGGTCGTAGGTCACTGCCCATCGACCAGACCAGCACCTCGGCGCCCTCCGCGCCCGCGGTGAGTTCCGTGCTGCCCGCGGAGGCGGAGCGTGCGGAGCCGACCGTGGGTGCGGTCAGGCGCAGCTCGTCGCCCTCGCCCAGCTCTCCGGTGTGGGTGTCCGCGCTGCCCGCGGTCAGGAAGACGTGCAGGTAGGGCGCCTCGGGCAGGGACCACACGGCGCCGGCGGCCAGCCGGGCGGCGTGCAGCTCGGCGTCCGTGCGGCGGAGCGGGAGCGCCCCGTCCCTGGCGTCGCCGCCCGTCGCGACGAGGAACGGGCGGCCCGCGGCCAGCTCGTCGGCCACGTCCCGGCGGGCGAGCGCGGGCTCGCGCAGCGGGCGGTCCGGGACGAGCCAGGCCTGCACGAACCGGACGGGGCCGGGCCCGCCGCACCGCTCGGCGTGCTCCACCCCGGTGCCCGCGGAGAGCACCTGCACCGTCCCCGGCCGCACCACGGCCTCGTTCCCCAGCGAGTCCGCGTGCGCCAGCTCGCCGGACACCACCCAGGTCACGAGGTCGACCTCGTGGTGGGCGTGGGTGTCGTAGCCCGCGCCGGGGGCGACCCGCTCCTCGTTGTGCGCGAGCAGGGCGCCGAAGAAGGTGTTCTCCGGGACGTAGTGGGAGCCGAAGGAGAAGCCGTGCCGCGCCTCGCAGCCGGCGTGCACCGTCCGCGGGCGGTCCGCACCGCGGCGCAGCTCCACCCGTCCGTACCCGATCACAGGCTCCTCCTTCCGGCGCGTCCGGCCCGCCCCGGCGTGCCATGCTTCCCCATATGACCCTGTCCGACGTGCGGGCGGTCTCCGCGGCCACCCTGCGCCGCCTCGAGCTGGCCACCGGCGACCTCGCCGCGGCATGCCTCTCCGCGATGGAGGACGGCCAGCCGTGGTTCGCGCGGCTGCCCGCCGACCGGCGCGCGGGCGTCCTGCTCGTCACGCAGACCGGGGTCAGCAACTTCGTCGCCTGGCTCGGCGAGCCGGACGAGACGATCCGGCTCACCGCGGAGGCGTTCCGGATCGCGCCGCGCGACCTCGCCCGCAGGCTGTCCCTGCGCCAGACCGTCGACCTGGTGCGGATCGCCACCGAGGTGTTCGAGGAGCGGCTGCCGCCGCTGGCCGCCGACGAGGCCGAGTACCGGATCCTCGTCGAGGCCGTGCTGCGGTTCGGCCGCGAGATCGCCTTCGCCGCCGCCACCGTCTACGCCAACGCCGCCGAGACCCGCGGGGCGTGGGACGCCCGGCAGGAGGCCCTCGTCGTCGACGGCGTGGTCCGCGGCGACGCGGACGACGCGCTGGTCTCCCGCGCGGCCGCGCTCGGCTGGGACCCGGCCGCCGCGGTCCGGGTGCTGGTGGGCAGCCCGCCCGCGGCCGACGGCGGCGACGCGGCCGAGATCCTCTCCGGCATCCGCCGGCACGCCACCCGGCTCGGCCGCTCGGTGCTGGTCGGGGTGCAGGGCAGCCGGCTGGTGCTGCTGCTGACCGAGCCGCGGGGCCGGATCGCGCCCGACGACCGGCCGCGGAACGGCGCCCACCCGATCGCCTCGCTGGTGGGGGACTTCGGGCCGGGGCCCGTCGTCGTCGGGCCACGGGCGCCGAGCCTGGAGGCCGCGCACGTCTCCGCCCGGGACGCCCTCGCCGGGCTGCGGGCCGCGCCCGGCTGGCCCGCGGCGCCGCGGCCGGTCGACGCCGACGACCTCCTCCCCGAGCGCGCGGTCTCCGGCGATCCCGCCGCGCTGCGCCTCCTCGTGGACGCCGTGGTGGCGCCGCTGGAGGCCGCCGGCGGGGAGCTGCTCCGCACGCTCGCCACCTACCTGGAGGGCGGCAGCGCGCTCGAGGCCTGCGCCCGCGCCCTGTTCGTGCACCCCAACACGGTGCGGTACCGGCTGCGGCGCGTGAGTGAACTCACCGGGCGCTCGCCCTCGGATCCCCGGGACGCGCTGGTGCTCCGCACGGCCCTGCTGGCGGGCCGCCTGGCCGGGCCCGCGGGCCCAGCCACCCCGTCCTGACCTGGCAGAACCCTCCACACCCCGCTCGACGTGCCCGGGAGCGACCGGTGGGTAGCGTGCCGCCCGTTGGAGGAAACCCACAAATCGGGGTGGCCAACGTGGTGCGTGGCGGTGTTCCGTTCCCCGCCGCCGCAGTGTTGGCTGTAGCGTTGTGATCGCCTTGCTCGCGCCCGGTCAGGGGTCGCAGTCCCCCGGCATGCTCGCGCCCTGGCTGGAGGACCCCGCCGCCGCCGAGACCGTGGCGGCCTGGTCCGAGGCCACCGGGCTCGACCTCGCCCGCCTCGGCACCACCGCCGACGCCGACGAGATCAAGGACACGGCCGTGACCCAGCCGCTGGTCGTCGCCAACGCCCTGCTCGCCGCCGCCCGGCTCGCCGACGCCCTGCCCGCCTCCGCCGCCACCGCCGGCCACTCGGTCGGCGAGCTCGCCGCGGCCGCGGTGGCCGGCGTGATCGGCCCCGACGACGCCGTGCGGCTGGCCGCGATCCGCGGCCGCGCGATGGCCGACGCCTGCGCCCTGGAGCCCACCGGCATGGCCGCCGTCCTGGGCGGCGACGAGACCGTGGTGCTGGCCCGGCTCGAGGCGCTCGGCCTGGACCCGGCGAACCGCAACGGCGCCGGCCAGATCGTCGCCGCCGGCCCCCAGGCCGCGATCGAAGAGCTGGAGAAGGAGCCGCCGGAGGGCGCCCGCCGCGCCGCCGTGCTGCCCGTCGCCGGCGCCTTCCACACCCGGTTCATGGCCCCGGCCGAGGACGCCGTCCGGGCCGCGGCCGCCGACCTGAGCCCGGCCGACCCGACCCGCCCGCTGCTCACCAACTCGGACGGCTCGGTGGTCAAGGGCGGCGCCGCCGCGCTCGACCTGCTCGTGGCCCAGGTGACCCGACCGGTCCGCTGGGACTCCTGCATGGCGACGCTCGGCGAACTGGGCGTGACGGCGGTGTTGGAACTGCCTCCGGCGGGAACCCTGGTGGGGTTGGTCCGCCGGGACCTCAAGGGCGTCAAGACCCTGGCGCTCAAGACACCCGACGACCTGGACAAGGCCGTCGCGCTCATCGAGGAGCACGCGTGAGCGAACCTGCGACCGGTGCGGGGAGTACCTTCCGCCTCGCCCCGACGGTGCCCGGTGCCCGCATCATCGGCCTGGGCAGCAGCCAGCCCGAGCACGTCGTCACCAACGACGACCTCGCGCAGCGGGTGGAGACGGACGACCAGTGGATCCGGGACCGGGTCGGCATCGTCGAGCGCCGGGTCGCCCAGGACGTCACGCTCGTGGACATGGCCGTCGAGGCCGGGTCGCGGGCGCTGAAGGACTCCGGGATGACCACCGCCGACGTCGACACGGTCATCGTGGCCACCTGCACCATGACCGCCCCGATCCCGAACGCCGCGGCGCAGACCGCCGACCGGATCGGGATCAGCGCGCCCGCCGCCTTCGACCTCAACGCCGCCTGCGCCGGGTTCTGCTACGGCCTGGGCGCCGCCGCCGACCTGGTCCGGGCGGGCTCCGCGCGCACCGTGCTGGTCATCGGTGCGGAGAAGCTCTCCGACTGGGTCGACTGGGACGACCGCTCGACCTGCATCATCTTCGCCGACGGGGCCGGCGCGGCCGTGGTCACCGGCGCGCGGAGCCCGGAGGAGATTGGCGTGGGGCCCGTCTCCTGGGGCTCGGCGGGTGACCAGGCGGCCACGATCCGGATCCTCGAGGAGAGCACCAACAAGCTCTGGCAGCACGGCCAAGCCGTGTTCCGGTGGGCCACCACGCAGATCGCCCCGGTCGCGCTCGACGCGGTCGCCAAGGCCGGGCTCACCCCCGCCGACATCGACGTACTGATACCCCACCAGGCGAACCTGCGGATCATCGAGGCCGTGGCGAAGAAGCTCCGCAAGGAGGGCGCCCGCGAGGACATGCGCGTGGCCGACGACATCGTCCATTCCGGCAACACCTCGTCCGCGTCGATCCCCATGGCACTCGACCACATGCGCGCCGCGGGGAGCGTGCGTTCCGGCGACATCGCCCTCCTCGTAGGCTTCGGCGCGGGGCTGTCGTACGCCGGCCAGGTCGTGCGCGTCCCCTGAGCTGTCCCCCTGACCGATCCACACCCATCCAGAAGGAGCACGCCCGTGGCTGACACCGCCGAGATCCTGTCCGGCCTCGCCGAGATCGTCGAGGAGGTCGCCGGCATCGACACCGCCGAGGTCACCGCCGAGAAGTCCTTCGTCGACGACCTCGACATCGACTCGCTGTCCATGGTCGAGATCGCCGTGCAGGCCGAGGACAAGTTCGGCGTGAAGATCCCGGACGACCAGCTCGCCGAGCTCAAGACCGTCGGCGACGCCGTCTCGTACATCGAGAAGAACCAGTAACGCGGAGGACCCGCACCGCCGGGTCCGCCGCTGCGCACCGCGGCCCCTCCGGCCGCCCGCCCGCTCGCCAGAAAGGCCATCCATGACCGACGTCGTCGTCACCGGCTACGGCGCGACGACCCCGCTCGGCGGGGACGCCGCCTCCACCTGGGACGCCCTGCTCGCCGGCAAGTCCGGCGTGGGGCACACCACGGGTGAGTGGGTGGACAAGCACGACCTGCCCGTCAAGATCTCCGCGCAGCTCGCCGTGGAGCCCACCGAGGTCCTGTCCCGCGTGCAGGCCCGCCGGATGGACCGCTGCGAGCAGGTCGCGGTGATCGCGGCGCGGGAGGCGTGGGCGCACGCGGGCCTGGCCGTCGAGAAGGGCGAGGAGCCGAAGGTCGACCCGACCCGGCTGGCGGTGGTCGTCGGCACCGGCATCGGCGGCGTGACCACCCTGCTGGACCAGGACGACCTGCTGGAGGCCGACGGCCTGCGCAAGGTCTCGCCGCTGGTCGTGCCGATGCTGATGCCCAACGGGCCCGCGGCGCTGATCTCGCTGGAGATCGGCGCGAGGGGCGGGGTGCACTCCCCCGCGTCCGCCTGCGCGACCGGCGCCGAGGCCATGGCCTGGGCGTGGCGGCTGCTCAAGGCGGGCGAGGTCGACGTCGTGGTCGCGGGTGGGGCGGAGGCCTGCATCGCGCCGATCACCGTCGCCGGGTTCGTCCAGGCCCGGACCCTGTCGCAGCGCAACGACGCCCCGCAGGAGGCGTCCCGGCCGTTCGACACCGGGCGGGACGGGTTCGTGCTCGGCGAGGGCGCGGGCGTGCTGGTCCTGGAGCGGCGCGAGTTCGCCGAGGCCCGGAACGCCACGATCCACGGCACCCTCGCGGGCATCGGGCTGACCTCGGACGCCTACCACATCACGGGTCCGGACCCCGAGGGCGGCGGGCAGGGCCGGGCGATGCTCAACGCGGTCCGGACCGCGGGCCTGGAACCCTCGGACGTCGGGCACGTGAACTGCCACGCGACGTCCACCGTGGTCGGGGACGTGGGCGAGGCGAACGCCATCAAGAAGGCGCTCGGCGACCACCCGGTGCTCACCGCGCCGAAGGCCTCGATGGGGCACCTCGTCGGCGGCGCGGGCGCGGTCGAGGGTCTGATCGCCCTCCTCTCCGTGCGGGACGGGATCATCCCGGCCACGCTGAACCTCGAGGACAAGGACCCGAAGGTCGACCTGGACGTCGTGGCGGGCGAGCCGCGCAAGATGGACCTCACCGCCGCGGTGAACAACTCCTTCGGCTTCGGCGGCCACAACGCCAGCCTGCTGTTCACGAAGTAGCCGCACCCGCCCGGTCAACAGGGCCGGGAGAGGGTGCTCCCCGGTGAGCCGGCGCCGATCGCGAGGGCGGCGCCGGTCATCGGGAGGGCGGCGCGCCAGCAGATGCGGTCCACCCGCAGGTCCGGCGGCGCGTCGGCCGGGTCCTGCGTGCTCGTGAAGCGCACCAGCGCCAGGACACCGCCCGGTGCCGGCTCGATCCGGTCCACGCGGATCGTGCCGTCCTGCGTGCTGCGCACCCCCGCCAGCCAGGTCTCGGCGGGCTGCGCGGCGGCCCGCTCCGGGGTCACGGTGGCCGCCCAGGCCGCGTGGTCGCGCGCGTTGATCGCGTCGAAGTAGGCCTGCAGCCGCTCGCGCACGGCGAGGTGCTGCGGGTGCATGAGGGCGTCGTGACTCAGTTCGACGGTCGCGGGGCCGGCGCCGGTTTCCGGCACCGCGGCGGGTGCGTCCGTGGGTGCCCCCGCCTCGAAGGCCCGCCCGCCGATGAGCCAGGCCGCGGCCGCCGCCGCGGCCACCACCAGCGCGAGCGCTCCCGCCGTCGCGACCGCCACCGCATTCCGCACGGGGACAGTCTGCCCGAGATCACTGCTCCGGACGGAGCAGACACGGGCCGACCGGGATCAGCCGACCTGGTGCAACCAGGTGACCGGCGCGCCGTCCCCCGCGAACCGGCAGGCCTCGAGCTCGGCGTCCCACGCCTCACCCAGGGCGTCGGAGATGCGCGAGGCGAGCATCGACGCGGGGCCGTCCGCGATGATCGTGCGCAGCTGGTCCTCGCCCAGGAGCACGTCGCCGTTGGCGCTCATCCGGCCCGTCCACAGCCCCAGCCCCGGGACATGGCAGAACCGCTGACCGTCGACACCCGTGCTGGGCTCCTCGGTGACCTCGAAGCGCAGCATCGGCCACGCTCTCAGTGCACCGGCGAGGGCGCCGCCGCTGCCCACCGGACCCGTCCAGCTGAACTCCGCGCGCAGCTGACCGGGTACGGCCGGCTGCGCACTCCACTGGAGCGTCACCCGTGTCCCGAGGACGCCCGACACCGCCCACTCGACATGCGGGCAGACCGCAGTCGGCGACGAGTGGACGTGGACCACGCCGCGTGTGCTCACTGCAGACCTCCGCTTCTGACAGACGTGGATCGTCTTCCCCTACGTCCACGGTCGTCGGCGTCGGCCGGCGTTCCGGGTCCTCCGGCCCGGACGGGATGGAACTGTGCGTGATCACTCTGCCCGATCCCGCTCCCGTCTGCCAGCACTGGACGGTGGCTGCGGCGTGTCGCACGCTCCCGGGAGTGTCGATCGAGTAGGCGCGCGCCCGGGCGCGTCCTCGTGGCCGGAACGCTCATCGGCGCACCTCTCCCCCGTCGACGAAGACGTTGTCCCGGAGCTCCGCGGCGCCCCGGACCCGCAGCGGCGCCGCGCCGGCGTCCCGGTGGAACCGGTTGCCGGTGATCCGCAGGATCGCGAGCGGCGCCGCGGCCGCGTCGCGCAGCACCGTGTACTCGCCGCCGCCCAGCTCGTTGTCGCGGACGACCACCGGACCCCGCCGCTCGGGCCTTCGCTCGCCGGCGCTCTCGTGCCGCGCCGCCTCGACGGGGTCGACCAGCACGGCGCTGCCGAGGCCGGGCCCGATGCCGAGCCGGACGCGGTTCGCCTCGACCAGCACGTCGCCCTCCGGGGCGGCGAGGGTGATCGCGTCGACCGCGCGGCCGGGGTGCGGCGCGAAGTCGTGCAGCCAGCTGTTGCGCAGGGTCGCGCCGGGGCCGAGCCGCGCGCCGTCGACCCGGACCGCGGTCATCTCGATGCGCTCGGCCACCCAGTCCGGCCCGTCGAGGGCGACGTCGGTGAACTCTCCGGTGAGCGTGGTGTCCTCGATCCGGACCGAGCCGCCCTCGACCGTCCGGATCCCGGCCGCGGTGGTGCCGTCGCCGGTGATGCGGCTGCGGCGGACGACCACGCCGGGGGCGGCGACCACCACGCCGCCGGTGAGGTCGAGCCCGTCGAGCACGGCCCCGGGCGTCCGGACCTCCAGGGCGGCGCGGACGGGACAGAGCCGCAGCCCCGCCGGCGTGCCGACGCTGTCCGGCGGCGGGGGCGCGTACGGCCCGGTCTCGGCGCACACCGGCACGGGGGACGGCGACGGCGCGGCCGCCTCGCCCCCGCTTCCCGCGCCGACGGCGAGGCCGACGGCGAGCAAGGTCGCCACGAGCCCGCCGAGCACGCCCCGGATCGAGAGCATGCACGGAGAGTACGGGGTGAATTACGCCAGGTGACCCAACGGCCCCGGCGTGTCCTGGGCCGTCCGAGGTCAGGGGAGGGCGTAGTGCAGAACGCCCTCCTGCTCCGTCCGAGTGAGGGCGCCCCGTTCGACGAGCACCTCGAGATGGTGCTGGGTCTCCAGGATCGCGAGCATGGCGTTCCACCGGTCGAGGTCGGCGAGCGCGTGGTTCCGCCGCGTCCACGGCAGCGCCTGCGCGACCAGGTACGGCGTGTGCCGGCCCTCCCGCACGGCGGCCAGCGAGGCGTCGAGCCGGGCGCCGTGGTGCGCCAGCAGCTCGTCGACCCGCTCGTGCACCCGTCGCCCGACCGCACCGTGCGCCGGCAGCAGCGCCGCGTCGGGCCGTTCCCGGATCAGCTGCAGCGAGGTCAGGAAGGCCGACAGCGGGCTCGCGGTCGGCACCGGCTCCAGGCCGATCGACGGGGTGATCCGGGGCAGGACGTGGTCACCGGCGAAGAGGAGGTCGTTCGCGTCGTCGGCGAACACCACGTGCCCGCGCGTGTGCCCGGGCGTCTCGATCACCTCGAGGGTGCGCGACTCGCCGACGACGACCGTGCTGCGGTCCTCGAGGTAGCCGTCCGGCAGGAGCCAGCCGCTCATGTCGCGCACGTGGTCGCGGCCGGCCCGTTCGAAGGCGGCGGCGAGCTTCGGCGCGCCGGCCCGGCGCAGCCGCGGGACGGAGTTGTCCGTCTCGGTGTGGCCGGGGTCGACGACGCGCTCCAGGTTGACCCGCTCGCCCGCCCCGATCAGCACCTCGGCGCCGAACTCGCGGCGGACGGTGACCGCCTGCGTGTAGTGGTCGCGGTGGGAGTGCGTGACGAGGAACCGGCGCACCTCGCGCAGGTCCGAGCCCAGCGCGCGCATGGCCTTCTCGAGCAGGGCGCGGGACTCCTCGAGCGCCCAGCCGGAGTCGACCAGCGTCCAGCCGGGGTCGCCCCCGCGCTCGTCGGCGACGGCGTAGACGTTGACCGCGCGCAGGCCGTCGTTGGGGAGCGGGAGGGGGATCCGGTAGACGCCCTCCGCCACGCGGAACACGCCGGACTCGGTCCAGTCGCCGCCGGAGAGGCTCGGGTCGTCGTCGGTGACGGTCGGAGCTACCACCCGCCGAATACTAGTCGAACGATCGTTCATTTCTAGCGGACGAAGGTGTCGGGTTCCGCACCCTCTGCACCGTCGACGCCGCCGCCGGTCATCCGGCCGTGCCCGTAGAACTCGTCGAAGGTGCCGAGGATCAGGTCGAGCGGCAGGTCGGTGAACACGCCCCGGTGGTGCACGTACTCCATGTAGCGGCTGCCGTCGCCGGAGAACTCGTGCATGAGGGCGTCCGTGCGGCCGTCGAACGGGATGGGCGAGACCCCGAAGCGGGCGCACAGCTCCGCGTTGAACGCCGGGGTGGCCTTCACCCAGCGGCCGTCGACGTGCAGGTCCGTGTAGCCGTGGAAGACGAAGACGTCCGAGCCCATCCGCTCGCGCAGCCGCGGGGTCGTGAGGTGGTTGCGGACGTCGGCGAAGCCCAGCCGGGCCGGGATCCCGCGGGCCCGCGCGGCCGCCGCGAGCAGGACCGCCTTCGGCACGCACCAGTTGCTCGGGGCCTCGGCCACCGCACTCGCCCGGTGGTCGGCGGGATCGGTGGACAGGTGGTGCGGGTCGTACCAGATCCCGTCCCGGACGGCCTCGAACAGCCGCGAGGCCACCTCGACGGGATCGGTGGCCGCGCCGGCGGCACGGGTGGCGAAGGCGCGGACCTCCGGCGAGTCGGAGTCGACGAAGCCGCCGGGGGCGAGGTGCTCCGGCAGGACGGGGTCGGCGGCGTCGTTCGCGGCGTCGGCGGCGGTGCTCACCCGTCGCAGCGTAGGCGCTCGCCCGGTCCTCGCCCTTCGTGACGAGCCACGGCGCGCACCCTGCGTCGATCATCGGTGACGATCCGTTGCGGAACGCACCGTTTCCACTCGTTCGGGACACTCGGAACCACCCGGACGGTGACGCTGGGTCGTCTAGGGTTCCGCACGGGAACACCACAGGTGAGCGCGCCGGGCCCGGACGAGGGCGCGGCGCCGACGGCACGGAGGGCGCACGGCATGGCAACAGGGGATCGGGACCACCCGGACGTGATCGGCGCTCCGTTCCTCACCGTGGCCGAGGTGGCGGAGCGTATGCGCGTGTCCAAGATGACCGTGTACCGCCTCGTGCACAGCGGCGAGCTCCCGGCGGTGCGCTTCGGCCGCTCCTTCCGGGTGCAGACGAGCGCGGTGGAGGAGCTCATCGCGGCCGCCCGGTACGAGGCGGGGTGAGCGCGCCTCGGCGACTCAGCGCTCGCGGCCCCGCGGCCTGAGCGGGGTCGGGGGCAGCTCGGGCGCGGCGAGGGGCAGGCCCTCGTACCCGGTGACGGCGCCGAAGCGGTGGTCGGCGCCCCCGGCGATCTCCGCCTGCCACTGGGCCCGCGCCTCGGCGACCTCCTCGCCGCTGCGCCCCACGAAGTTCCACCACATGACCAGCTGGTCCGCGAAGGGCACGCCCCCGAGCAGCAGGAACCGGCTCTCCGGCTCGGCGCGCAGCGGGACTTCCCGCCGGCCGGTGCCGAGGTAGAGCAGGGTGCCGGGGGCCAGGATGCGGCCGTCGACCTCCGGGGCACCGGACACCGTGAGGACCGCGTGCTCGAAGTCCGGCTCCAGCGGCAGCGCGCCGGCCGCGCCGGGCGCCAACCGGACGTCGACCCCCAGGAGCGGGCTGTGCACCCGGCCCGGGGAGGCCGCCTCGCCCAGCCGGCCCAGCAGGACGGTGGCGCTCAGACCGTGCGCGGTGACCTGCGGCAGGTCGGTGTGGTGCTCGAAGCGGGGCCCGATCGCACGCTCCTCCCCCGGCAGGGCGATCCACAGCTGCGCGCCGTGCAGCAGCGGCGAGTGCGGGTCCGGGGACTGCTCGGAGTGCGCGATGCCGCGGCCCGCGGTCATCAGGCCGAGCTCACCGGGGCGGACCAGCGCGTCGCTCCCCAGCGAGTCGCGGTGGTGCACCTCCCCGTCGAGCAGCCAGCTCACCGTCTGCAGCCCGATGTGCGGGTGCGGGGCGACCTGCATGCCCGGCTCGGCCGCGATCTCGTCCGGCCCGTAGTGGTCGACGAAGCACCACGCCCCGACCATCCGCCGGCCCAGGCTCGGCAGCAGCCGACGGACCTGTGTGCTCTCCCCCAGCTGCACCCGGCGCGGCTCGATCAGCTCGCTCACCGGGCCACCGGTCGCCCACGACTCGCACACCGTGACCCGCGGCTCCGCCGTCATGTTGCTCATGCGACCACCCCCCGACCCCGACGATACGGGCACCCGCCGACACGTTCTCGTCACACCGGCCTGACAGACTGCCCGCGATGCGACGCGACGTGACCGCCCGGCTGCAGCTGACCGTCTCCGAGCCCGCGCTGATGGCGCTGCAGATCGCCGTCGCCGGAGGGGCGAGCTCGGAACGGCTCACCCTCACCCTCGACGACACCGTGCTCGACCCGCCACGCGAGCTCGACGCCGGGCACGGCGGGCGTACGCACGTGCTCGAGTGCGCGCCGGGCGAGCTGGTGGTGGAGTACGTCGCCGCCGTCGAGGGGCGGCAGGAGTTCCCGGCCGCGCCCCTGGCCGAGGAGATGGACCGGCTGGTGGCGCTGCGGCCCAGCCGGTACTGCCCGTCGGACCGGCTGCTGGCCACCGCGAGCCGCGAGTTCGGGTCGGTCGAGGGGGCGGAGGCGCGGATCGCGGCCGTGACCGGATGGGTGCGGAACCGGCTCTCCTACGTCGGCGGGTCGAGCAAGCCGACGGACGACGCCGTCGACACCCTCCTCCTCGGCGAGGGCGTCTGCCGGGACTACGCGCACCTCGTCGTCACCCTGCTGCGGGCGCTCGACGTACCCGCGCGGCTCGTCGCCGTCTACGCGCCGGGGCTCTTCCCGATGGACTTCCACGCGGTGGTCGAGGCGTGGACGGGGTCGCGGTGGGTCGTGGTCGACGCGACCGGGCTCGCCCCACGGGCCTCGATGCTGCGCATCCACACGGGACGCGACGCCGCCGACACAGCCTTCCTCACCACCCACCACGGCGTGGTCGAGCTGACGTCGATGCAGGTCATGGCCGTGGTCGACGAGCTGCCCAAGGAGGATCCCGACGCGGTGGTGCAGTTGGGGTGACGGGGGCCGTCGCGGCCGCTGATCGCGTGCGCTGACGGCCGCTCGCCCCGCCCTGGGTGCACGGGACCGGCGAACACCGGGCCGCCGGGTCGAGCGTCCCCGCGGGATCGGCCCTCAGAACCCGTGCGTCGTGATCGCCGGCGGTCCGCCGGCGCGCAGCGACTCGAACACCGCCCGCTCGTGCGGGACGACGGGATCGGGCAGGGCGTCGAGCGGGAACCAGCCCAGGTCGGCGGCCTTGGCGGTCTCCAGCAGCCGCGGCGTGCCCGTCCAGCGGCGGCAGGTGAAGAAGAAGTCGACGCGCTCGTCGATCGGGTCGCCGGTGGCCTCCGTGCGGTGCATCGCGGTCACCGGCTGCAGGTCCCCCGGTGTGATCTCGACCCCCAGCTCCTCCCGTGCCTCCCGCACCGCCGCCGCGAGCACGGACTCGCCCTTCTCGACATGGCCGGCCGCCGCCGTGGCCCAGAAGCCGTCGCGGAACCCGGTGTTCTGCCGCAGCTGCAGCAGGATCTCGTCCGGATCGCGGCGCAGGACGACGTAGGCGGCGGGCACGAGCTGGTAGCGCGGGGTCACCGATCCACCGTAGGTCCCGCGCACCCGTCACGGGATCCGGTCACTGCACGTCAGGGCAACACGGCGGTAACGACCCGCGCCTAGCGTCACGCTCGACGCGAGCGCGGGAGGTGACACCCATGGCCGGTTCGGCCCGCCCACGCATCCGCTCGGCCGGCGGCCGGCTCGGCGCGGTCCCGCCGCGGGACGCCGACCTGCGCTTCCGCACCGTCCACGGCTACCGGCGGGCCTTCCGCGTCGCCGGCTCGGGGCCGGCGGTCGTGCTCATCCACGGCATCGGCGACAACTCCACGACCTGGGAGTCGGTCATCCCGGCGCTCGCGCGCCGCCACCTCGTCATCGCGCCCGACCTGCTCGGCCACGGCCGCTCGGACAAGCCGCGCGCGGACTACTCGGTCGCCGCCTACGCCAACGGCGTCCGCGACCTGCTCGGCGTGCTCGGGATCCGCCGCGCGACCCTCGTCGGGCACTCGCTCGGCGGCGGCGTCGCCATGCAGTTCGCCTACCAGTTCCCCGACCGCACCGAGCGCCTGGTGCTGGTCGGCAGCGGCGGCGCGGGCCCCGAGGTCAACCCGGTGCTGCGGGCCATGACGCTGCCCGGTGCGACGGCGGCCTTGCACGCGCTGCGGCTGCCGGCCATGCGCTGGCAGGTGGGCGCGGTCGTCGAGGCCCTGCGGGTGCTGGGCACGGGCCTGGGCCGGGACGCGCCCGACATGCTCCGGGTGGTCGACGCCCTGCCCGACGCGACCTCCCGCGCGGCCTTCATCCGCACCCTGCGTGCCGTCGTCGACTGGCGCGGGCAGGTCGTCACGATGCTCGACCGCTGCTACCTCACCCGCGGCATGCCGACGCTGCTGATCTGGGGCGCGCACGACGCGATCGTGCCGGTCGAGCACGGGCACCGCGCCCACGAGGCCATGCCCGGCAGCCGGCTGGAGATCTTCCCCGACGCCGGGCACTTCCCCTTCCACACCGACCCGCAGCGTTTCGTCGGGCTGCTCGAGGAGTTCCTCGGCGGCACCGAACCCGCCCGCTGGAGCCCGGAGCAGTGGCGTCAGCTCCTGCGCGCCACGCCGGACACGGTCGCCTCGGTCGAGCCCTCCGCCCAACGCTCCGCGACCTGACCCGCGGCACGGCCCCGCTCCGGGACGCGGGGCGGGGCCGTCCGTCAGGTCCGGCTCAGCTGCAGCCGCTGGTGGAGCCGCAGCCCTCGCAGAGGTAGCAGGAGCCCGCGGGGCGCATCTTGGTACCGCAGGTGAGGCAGAGCGGTGCGTCGGCCGCCTTGCCCAGCCGCAGCTCCAGCAGCTCGGTGGAGCTGCCGACCTCGACCGGCGCCGGATCCACACCGGCCGGCTCGATCGGGGCCGGGTTGACGTCCACGCTGGACCGCACCGCGTCGAGGTCCACATCGGCCGGGCCGTAGTCCTGCTCCACCTGGGACGCCCGCTCCGCCGCCGAGAAGATGCCCAGCTGGGCGCGCTTCTCGTAGGGCAGGTAGTCGAGTGCCAGGCGACGGAACAGGTAGTCCAGCACCGAGGTGGCGATGCGGACGTCCGGGTCGTCCGTCATGCCCGCCGGCTCGAAGCGCAGGTTGGAGAACTTCGAGACGTAGAACTCCAGCGGGATGCCGTACTGCAGACCGACCGAGATCGACATGGAGAAGGCGTCCATGACGCCCGCCAGGGTCGAGCCCTGCTTGCCGAGCTTGACGAAGATCTCGCCCAGCCCGTCGTCCGGGTAGCTGCCGGCCGTCAGGTAGCCCTCGGCGCCCGCGACCGTGAAGGACACGGTCTGGCTCGGGCGCTTCTTCGGCAGCCGCTTGCGGACCGGCCGCTGCTCGACGACGACCTGCGGCTCCGCCTCGGCCTTGTCGGCCTGCGAGGACGACGTGGCCTTCTTGCCCGCCGACAGCGGCTGGCCGACCTTGCAGTTGTCGCGGTAGATCGCGAGCGCCTTGAGGCCGAGCCGCCAGCCCTCGAGGTAGATCTTCTCGACGTCGTCGACCGTCGCGGCCTCCGGCATGTTGACCGTCTTGGAGATCGCGCCGGAGAGGAACGGCTGGACCGCCGCCATCATCCGCACGTGCCCCATCGGCGCGATGGAGCGCTCGCCCATGGCGCAGTCGAACACCTCGTAGTGCTCCGGGCGCAGGCCCGGCGCGTCGACGACGTGCCCGTGCTCGGCGACGTACTCGACGATCGCCTCGGCCTGCTCGGCCTGGTAGCCGAGCTGGTCGAGTGCGCGGCGCACGGTCTGGTTGACGATCTGCATGGAGCCGCCGCCGACCAGCTTCTTGAACTTGACCAGCGCCAGGTCCGGCTCGATGCCGGTCGTGTCGCAGTCCATCATCAGGCCGATGGTGCCGGTGGGCGCCAGCACGGAGGCCTGGGCGTTGCGCCAGCCGTTCTTCTCGCCGGTGGCCAGCGCCTCCTTCCACGTGATCGTGGCCAGCTTCTGGATCGCGGTGCTGGCGGGGAAGGTGCGGTAGCCGTCGTTCGCCGCGGCGTGCTTGCGCATGACGCGCTGGTGCGACTCGGCGTTGCGGGCGTAGCCCTCGTACGGGCCGACGACGCCGGCGAGCTCGGCGGAGCGCTTGTAGGCCGCGCCGGTCATCAGCGAGGTGATCGAGGCGGCGAGCGACCGGCCGCCCTCGGAGTCGTACGCGTGGCCGGTGGCCATGAGCAGCGCGCCGAGGTTGGCATAGCCGATGCCCAGCTGCCGGAACTTGCGCGTGGTGTCGGCGATCGGCTCCGTCGGGAAGTCCGCGAAGCAGATCGAGATGTCCATCGCGGTGATGATCAGCTCGACGGCGCGGGCGAAGCGCGGGCCGTCGAACCGGCCGTCCTCGCCCAGGAACTTGAGCAGGTTCAGCGAGGCCAGGTTGCAGCTGGAGTTGTCCAGGTGCATGTACTCCGAGCACGGGTTCGACGCGCTGATCCGGCCCGACTCCGGGCAGGTGTGCCAGTCGTTGATCGTGTCGTCGTACTGCAGGCCCGGGTCGGCGCACTCCCAGGCGGCCTGGGCGATGCCGCGGAACAGCGTCCGGGCGTCCGTGCGCTCGATGATCTCGCCGGTGGTTCGGGAGCGGAGCCCGAAGTCGGTGCCGACCTCGACCGCCTGCATGAACTCGTCCGTGACGCGGACCGAGTTGTTGGCGTTCTGGTACTGCACCGACGTGATGTCCGAGCCGCCCAGGTCCATGTCGAAGCCCGCGTCCCGCAGGACGCGGATCTTGGCCTCCTCCTTGGCCTTGGTCTGGACGAACTCCTCGATGTCCGGGTGGTCGACGTCCAGCACGACCATCTTCGCGGCCCGGCGGGTGGCGCCGCCGGACTTGATGGTGCCGGCGGACGCGTCGGCACCGCGCATGAAGGAGACGGGGCCGGAGGCGGTGCCGCCGGAGGACAGCAGCTCCTTGGAGGAGCGGATGCGGGAGAGGTTGAGGCCGGCACCGGAGCCGCCCTTGAAGATCAGGCCCTCCTCCCGGTACCAGTTCAGGATCGACTCCATGGTGTCGTCGACCGAGAGGATGAAGCAGGCGCTGACCTGCTGCGGCGAGGCGGTGCCGACGTTGAACCACACCGGCGAGTTGAAGCTGAACACCTGGTGCAGCAGCATCCAGGTGAGCTCCTGGGCGAAGATCTCGGCGTCGGAGTCCGTCGCGAAGTACCCGTGCTCGACGCCCGCGCGGTGGTAGGACCCGACGACCCGGTCGATCAGCGTGCGCAGGCTGGACTCGCGCTGCGGGGAGCCGACGGCGCCGCGGAAGTACTTGCTGGTCACGATGTTGGTGGCGTTGATCGACCAGAAGTCGGGGAACTCGACGCCCCGCTGCTCGAAGTTCACGCTGCCGTCGCGCCAGTTCGTCATGACGACGTCCCGACGCTCCCAGGTGACCTCGTCGTACGGGTGCACCCCCGGAGTGGTGTGGAGCCGCTCGACGGTCAGACCGCGCCTGACGCCCTGCTTGCCGGGCTTACCGGCCCGGCCACGACCCGTTCCCCCCGCAGAGCCCCCCGTGCCCTTGGCACCGGCGCTCGCGGCGCTTCCGGCGGACTCCGCCCCGACGGTCTCCGTCATGCTCTCCCTCATTCGCATCCGACCATGTGCTGCACCCTCCGCCGGCTGGGGCGACGGACGGTGTCCTGCGTGCGAGATCGGGGTCGGCTCGACTTCCGTAGTCCGGGTCGGCCCCACTGGTCCCCGCGGACCCCCTACCCGGTCGGCCCCGCACCCCGCCCGGCCCGATCCCGCCGGTCGGCTGCTTCCCCGGCAGCCGCCCTCCGCAGATCGGCGATCTCCTTCTCGAAGTCCTCGATGGACGAGAAGGAGCGGTACACGCTCGCGAAGCGCAGGTACGCCACCTCGTCGAGCTCCTTCAGCGGACCGAGGATCGCCAGCCCCACCTCGTGGCTGGGGATCTCCGCGGTCCCGCCCGCCCGGACGGCCTCCTCGACGCGGTGCGCGAGCTTCTGCAACGCGTCCTCGTCGACCGGCCGGCCCTGGCAGGCCCGGCGCACGCCGCTCACGACCTTCTCGCGGCTGAACGGCTCCGTGACACCACTGCGCTTCAGCACCGCGAGCACGGGCTCCTCGACGGTGGTGAAGCGCTTCCCACAGCCCTGGCAGGAGCGGCGGCGACGGGTCGCCGCGCCCTCGTCGACCTCGCGGGAGTCGATCACCTTGCAGTCCGTGTGACGGCAGAACGGGCACCGCATGCGGACCTCCCCCGACTCGACGCGCCCGACGGTCCGACCTGGGTCGAACCCAATCTGTGGGCGAACGACACGGATGTAACCACAACATCTAGGGGTCGCGCCATCTCCGTGCAGCGGGTCGTGCGGACTTCCCCCGATCGGGAGGGAACCTCTCACGCCGGGCGCGGCCGCCCCGTCCCCGGGTGCCCCGGTGGCCGGGCCGCGACACCCCGTGACGCTCCGCAGGTCACGCCCGCCTCCGACGAACCCGCGGACGGACACCGAAGGGGCCGCCACGGGGACGGACGCCGCCGGGACCGTTCGCCCTATCGGCGACACGCGGGTGAACTGCGGGGAACGCGCCCGACCGCATTCGCGGCGTGTCGTGATCATCGGCGTGTCGGGATACCTCGACACGCACCGTGCCGGGCCAGTTGCCCCCACCACTCACACGGTCGCTCACGAGCCCCACCCGTTCCGCGTGCCCGGTCGGCGCCTCTTCCACTTCGGACGCCTCTGCGCCCCGACCCTTCGAGGGGCCACTCGCCGATCCGCCGGACGGCCACGGTGACCGCGGCCCCCTACCCGCGCGGTGATCCGTCGCTCCGCCCACCCCGGGCGACCCGGCGATCCGCCCGCTCCGGGCGGCGCTCATCGCGCGGCGAGGTCGGCGAGCAGTCCGAGCACGACCACGACCGTGGCCGAGGCGAGCGCGACGGCCACGACCGCCAACGCGCGGTCGACCACGCCGGTGCGCGCCTCGCCGGCCAGCCGCCGGGCCCCACCCGTGCGCTCGTAGCGCGAGAGCCGGGAGAGGGGCGAGAGCCGGGGGCGCCGGGGCGCCACGCAGCGCGAGTCCGCGAGGGCCGGGCGGGGTCGGGTGACAGGCCGGCACCCGGGCACCACGGCGGGACCGTCGGTCGGGCGAACCAGCCGCGCCCGGACCCCCGACGGCGGCACCTCCGGCGCCCGGGATCCCGACACCCGGGATCCCGACACCAGAGACCCCGACGCCCGGGACCCCGAAGCCCGGGCTCCCGGAGCCCGGGCTCCCGACGCGTAGGCGCCGAGGACCCGCTCCGGTGCCGCGCCGGAGCGGCCACGGACGCCGTGCGGAGGCACACCGGAGCCACGGGCCGGGACGTGCCCGTGACCCGCTGGGCCTGCCTGCCGCGGCCGGTGAGCGCCCGGCCGCGCCTCGGCCCGCCGCTCGACCTGGCCGACCGCGCCACGGCGCGCGTGCGCACCTCCACCAGGCGCTCCCGCCGCGCCGGCCCGGGCGCCACCCGGCACCTCGGCCAGCGCTGCACTCCTGGAGTCCATGACGACCTCCCCCAACCGCGCCGACCCCACCCGAGCCGGATGCCCGGGCCACCGGTCGAACGCGTGTGCGATTCCTATCAACCACCACCGACAAAAACCGGTGCCCGCCGTGACCGGGGTCACGACGAGCCGCTCCCTCACGCGGGGACGCGCAGGACCAGCCCCGCGGGCAGCGGCGCCGCGTCCACCGGCAGGTCGTTCTCCGCCGCGATCCGCTCCACGACCGCCACGGTGCCCGCTGCCCGGGCGGTGTCGGGCGGGACCACCCGCCGGGCGACGTCCCACACCGACTCCCCCGGCTCGACCACCGCCTGCGCGGTGCCCGCCGGCACGGCCGCGCGGGCGTGGGCGTCCCCTGCCACCCCGGCCAGGAGCCCCAGTACGACCACGACCGCCGCGGAGGCGAGCGCGATCGCCACCACCGCCACCGCGCGCCGCAGGCGGTATCGCGCCGCGGGCACGGCCCGGGGCAGCACGCGCACGGCGGGGCGTCCGACGTCTGCGCCCCGTCGCACCCCTGGGCCGACCACCGCGGCGCCCGGACCCGAGCGCACCGGCCGGGCCCGCGCCCCCACGGCAGGCGGGGCGGACCGCGGCGTCGGCGCGGCGAGCGGGCCGGCCGTCGGGGCGGTCATCGGGGCGGTCATCGAAGCGGCCCGCCGGGCCCGGCGGGAGGTCCGGGCGGGGCGGACCGGGCGCGGGCCACGGTCGAATCCCGCCTCACCCCGCCCGTCCACGGGCGTCCCTGCGCGGGCGCGGCGGGCCTCGAGCGCGACCGCTCGCTCCCGCGCACCGGCCGGAGGTGCCTGCCCGCCCTCGACCACGCCCTCGCCCTCGACCACGCCCACGCCCTCGCCGAGTGCCCGCGACACGCCGCGGCCGCCGCCGATCCGCGCGCCGCTCAGGGCACCGCCCCGCCGCCCGTCCGCCACGCCCTCCGCGATCCCCGCGCCGTTCACGGCGACCCCCTCCAGCCAGTCCGCGCCGCTCAGCAGCCGGATCTCGCACACATGTTCGAATCGAACGCCTGTGCGAATTTCTACCACCGCCGCGACGGGACGTCACGGGTCCGCGCCGACACGATCGGCGTGTCGTTCGAACATGTGTTTGGCGATCGGCCGGATCCGGGCTACCGTCCGAAGCCGACGGACCACCCGGGGCGCCCGGGCGGGCCGTCCGGGCCCGCGACCGACACCGGCACGCACCCGCGTCCGGCACCCGGGAGTACGGCCCGCAGGAGCGGGCACGCGACCGGCGTCCCGGACACCTGCACCGGAAGTGCGCGGGACCGGGCGGGCGGAACGGGCCCGGGGACGGCGCGGCACGGAGCACGGGCCGGCACGACCGGCTCGACGGAGCACGAGACAGGCACACGAGGAGGCGGCAGGCAGATGGCACGGGACGAGTCCGGCGGCGCCGGCGAGGCCGGCCGGGAGCCCGGACAGGTGCGCGCCTTCCCGGATCCGCCGGCGGACCCGGTGGGCCTCACCCCCCGGCAGCGCAAGGTGCTCGAGGTGATCCGGGACTGGGTGGAGCGCTTCGGCTACCCGCCGAGCGTCCGGGAGATCGGGGACGCGGTGGGGTTGACCTCCACCTCGTCGGTGCACCACCAGCTGCGCACGTTGGAGCGCAAGGGCTACCTGCGGCGCGACCCCAACCGGACCCGCGCGGTCGACGTGCGCAGCCCGGAGGAGGAGTCGGACGGCGCCGAGGCCGCCGAGGTCCGGGCCGAGCGGCCGGCCCCGGCGTTCGTGCCGCTGCTCGGCAACATCGCCGCCGGTGGCCCGATCCTGGCCGAGCAGGCGGTGGAGAGCGTGTTCCCGCTGCCGCGCGAGATCGTCGGCGAGGGCACCCTCTTCCTGCTCAACGTCAAGGGCGACTCGATGATCGAGGCCGCCATCACGGACGGGGACTGGGTCGTGGTGCGCCAGCAGCCCGTCGCCGAGCAGGGCGAGATCGTCGCCGCCATGATCGACGGCGAAGCCACGGTCAAGACCTTCAGACGCGCGGACGGGCAGGTCTGGCTGATGCCCGCCAACCCGGCCTACGAGCCGATCGACGGCAACGAGGCGACCATCCTCGGCCGCGTCGTCGCCGTCCTGCGGCGGCTCTGAGGGCCCGGACGCCCCCTGCTCACCGCTCCGGGGGCGGCACCACGACCACGGGGTAGCGGGCGGTGCGGACCAGCACGCCCGCGACCCCGCCGAGCAGCAGCCGCTTCATGAGCGGGTAGCCGCGCGAGCCGACGACCAGGACGTCCGTGCGCTCGGGCAGGTCGGCCAGGGTCTCGGCGACCGAGCGCCCGAGGACGACGTCGTAGAGCGCGTCGATCTCCACGGGTGCCTGGGCCAGCCCCTTCTGCGCGGTCTCGGTCGCGGCGGGCACCTCGTCCTCGGCCCCCGCGACCACCACGAACCGCAACGCCGCACCGGTGCGGCCGGCCAGGTGCACGGCCAGGACCGCGGCGCGGTCGGCCTCCGGGGTGCCGTCGTAGGCCACCGTGACGACCGTGATCCCCTTCGCGGCGGTGTGCCGGTAACCCCGGGGCGCGATCGCGACCGGGCAGCGCGCGGACGGCAGCAGCCGCTGGACGGTGCCGCCGGGGGCGAGCCGGCCGAGCAGTCCCCCGCCCGTCGACCCGACGACCAGCACCGCCGCCCCGATCTCCTCGGCGTGGTCGGCGAGGACCACTGCCGCGGGCCCGGGCCCCAGCGGGGCGAACTCGGGTTCGCCGGGCCCGGACGAGCCGCCGATCAGCTCCCGCGCCCGGGTGAACCGCCGGCGCGCGACCTCCTCGATCTTCTCCCGCCACCGCGGGTCGCGGGCCATCGCCGAGTAGCCCAGCCCGTCCGTCGGGTACACGGTCGCGACGACGTTCGTCAGCCCGGTCAACCGGGCCAGCTGCGCGCCGAGGACCAGGGCGTCGTGGCCGCCCGGCGTGTCCTCGTACGCGGTCACGATCGGCACCGCGGCCCCCCCTCCTCCCGGCGTGATCAGCCTAGGCGGACCGGGGCCGTCCGAACGCGGGCCGTGAGCAGCCTTAACGGGCTCGTCACACGCGGGACCGGCGCCGCCCGTGCATCGCCATCGCGCCTGCGAGGAGCCCCAGCACGACGACGGCGACCCCGCCCCCGATCACGGCGGGCAGCCAGTCCGGCGCGGGCTCCGGCGGTGTCGCCGCGGGCGGCGGTGCGGCCGTGGGTTCCGCGGGTGCGGCGGCGAGGGCCGCCTCGACGGCACGGGGCACGGCACGGAGCGCGCCGCGGTCCACACCTCGGGTCTCGGAGCCGGAGAGCAGGGTGCCGTCGGCGAGGAACGCGAGCGCCTCGCCCTGGGGCTCGTCCGCGAGCGGGACCTGCAGCGGCATGCCCTGCAGTGCCGCGACGAGATCCCCGGAGGGCGGCACGCGGTAGAGCCAGGCGTCCGTGTACGTCCGGAGGGCGACGACCTCGTGGCCCGCGCTCGTCGCCCCGCCGGTCACGGTGAAGGCGCCGAGGCTGCCGATCGGGCCGCCCCGGGTCTCCGAGCGCGGGAAGCCCGCCGAGCCGGCACGCACGAGCGGCGTCGGACCGGGTTCGGCCAGCGGCCCCGCCGGCCGGTAGACCCCGGCGGTGCCGGAGACCTCCTTGGTCACGACGACGGGCACGCCGTCGGCGCCGATCAGGAGGGCCTCGGCGTCGTGCGGGCCGTCGGGATAGGTCAGCCGGTGCAGCCGCGAAGCGCCGTCGGGCGGGAGCACGAGCAGCGCCACGGTGTCCCGGACCCGGTCGTTGTCGCCCGTGTCGGCGACCCAGAACGCGCCGTCGGGCGCGATGGCGAGGTCTTCGGCGTCGTACGGGTCCAGCGGCGCGGTCCGGGTGCCGACCACCGCGCACGTGTCGAGGTCGAGCCGGTGCAGCGCGACCCGCCTGCCGCCGTCGCTCATCGCCCACACCCCGCCGTCGGGGGCGACGGCGAGGCCGGAGAGCTCGACGAGCCGACGGTCGGTGACCGTGCAGCGCTCCTCGGGCGCGGGGGGCACGAGGGCGGCGGGCGCCGCGCTCACCGGGGCGGCGAGCAGCAGCGTCAGCAGGAGGACGGCCCCGAGCGCGAGCCCGACGCCGCCGGTGCGCTCAGCCGCGCGCAGCGACGCGCGCCCCGGCACCGGCGCGCACGGACCCGTTCCCGGACCCCTTCGCAGTCCCGCTCGCGGTCCGGTCAACCGATCCGTTCCCGGACCCGCCGGCCGAGCCGTTCGTCGAGTCGTTCGCTGCGCCGTTCGCACCGCGCGAGCCTGCCCCGTCCCTCTCGGCGGGGGCCGACCCGGTCCCCCCGACGGCGAACGGCACGGCCGCGACGGCGAGCTCGGGCCCGACCCGGACGTGCAGCCGCGTGCCCTCCGGGGTGTGCTCGGAGGCGAGCACCTCCCCGTCCGAGTGCAGCCGCGCGACCAGCCCGCCCTCGGTGTAGGGCACGAGCAGCTCGAGGTCGACCTCGGGCCGCGGCAGCTTCTCGGCGACGCAGGCCTTGAGCCGCGCCACCCCGTCGCCCCGGCGGGCCGAGACGAACACGGCGTCGGGCAGCAGGTGCCGCAGCCGGGCGAGCGCGAGGTCGCCGGCCGCGTCCGTCTTGTTCACGACGAGGAGCTCCTCGGGCATGGCCCCGCCCTGCTCCTCGCCGATCTCGACCAGCACCTTGCGCACCGCGGCGATCTGGTCCTCGGGCAGCGCGTCGGATGCGTCGACCACGTGGAGCAGCAGGTCGGCCTGGCCGGCCTCCTCCAACGTGGAGCGGAACGCCTCGACGAGCTGGTGCGGCAGGTGCCGCACGAAGCCGACCGTGTCGGTGAGCGTGTAGACCCGGCCGTCCGGCGTCTCCGCGCGGCGGGTCGTGGGGTCCAGGGTGGCGAACAGCGCGTCCTCGACGAGGACGCCCGCGTCCGTCAGCGCATTGAGCAGCGAGGACTTGCCGGCGTTGGTGTAGCCGACGATCGCGACGCTGGGCACGTCGTTGCGGCGGCGGGAGCCGCGCTGGGTGTCGCGCACGCGGCTCATCGCGGCGATCTCGCGCCGCAGCTTCGACATGCGGTGGCGGATGCGCCGGCGATCCAGCTCGATCTTCGTCTCACCGGGGCCGCGGCCACCGATGCCGACACCGCCGGCGGCCCGGCCACCGACCTGCCGGGACAGCGCCTCACCCCAGCCGCGCAGCCGCGGCAGCAGGTAGGACAGCTGGGCCAGCTCGACCTGGGCCTTGCCGTCCCGCGAGCGGGCGTGCTGGGCGAAGATGTCGAGGATCAGGGCGGTCCGGTCGATCACCTTGACCTTGAGCCTGTCCTCCAGCTGGCGCAGCTGGCCGGGCGAGAGCTCGCCGTCGCAGATCACGGTGTCGGCGCCGGCGGCCTGCACGGCGTGGGACAGCTCGTCGACCTTGCCGGAGCCGATGAAGGTGGCCGGGTCGGGCTTGCTCCGCCGCTGCACCAGGCCGTCCATGACCTGGGAGCCGGCGGTCTCGGCGAGCCGGGCCAGCTCGAGGAGCGAGGCGTTGGCCTGCTCGGAGGTGCCCTCGGTCCAGACCCCGACGAGCACCACCCGCTCGAGCCGCAGCCGCCGGTACTCGACCTCGGTGACGTCCGTGAGCTCGGTCGACAGACCCGCGACCCGCCGGAGCGAGGACCGCTCCTCCAGCTCCAACTCACCCCTCGAGGGGTCGAGAGCATCGTCGGCAGGCGTGTAGCGCAGGGGGGATTCAGTCATCGTGAGGTCGATTGTCCCACGTTTCGGGCCGCCGTGTCGGCCGGTTTCACCCGCGCGTCATCCCGCGGACTCCCACCACGATCGATCCAGTTCACCGTGCGCGACCAGGACCGCGGGCCCGTGCAGGACCGTCGACGCCCCGTCGTCGCGGACCGTGACCTCGAGCCGCCCGCCGGGGGTGTCGACGGGCAGCCGGCCCTCGGCGCGCCCGGCCGCCCGCAGCGCGGCCACGACGGCGGCGACCGTGCCGGTGCCGCAGGACCGCGTCTCCCCCACGCCGCGCTCGTGCACCCGCATGGCGACCGGCTCGTCGCCGCGGGCGGGAGCGACGAACTCGACGTTCGCCCCGTGCGGGAACAGTGCCTCGTCCCGGCCCGGCGGGACGGTCAGGTCCAGCGCCGCGAGGTCCGTGTCGGTGACGCACGCGAGGTGCGGGTTCCCCACGTCCACCGCCACGCCCGGGAACTCCCGGCCACCGACCGTCGCCACGCTCTCGGGCCCGACGAGCGCCCGGCCCATCTCGACCGACACCCCGTCCCCCTCGAGCGTGACCCGCTTGACGCCCGCGCGGGTGCCCAGCGGCAGCTCCCCGCTGCGGAACCAGCCCGCGTGCTGCAGGTACCGGGCGAAGACGCGCACGCCGTTGCCGCACATCTCGGCGACCGAGCCGTCCGCGTTCCGGTAGTCCATGAACCACTCGGGGCCCTCGACCCCGAGCGCGGCCGACCGGACCACGCGCAGCACCCCGTCCGCCCCGAGCCCCCGCCGCCGGTCGCACAGCGCGGCGACCCGCTCCGGCGTGAGGTCGAGGGCGCCGTCGGGGTCGGGCAGCACGACGAAGTCGTTCTGCGTGCCGTGGCCCTTCGAGAAGGGGATGCCGTCGCTCACAGCTCGCCCTCGCCGACGCTCGGCCGACGGCTCGCGTCGCTGATGTGTGGATGGTTCGCTCGCCGGCGCTCGCTCACGTGACCAGCCTACGAGCCGCCGCCGACAGTTCCGGGTCGGCGCCGTCGAACCAGTGGATGCGGGGGTCGCGGCGGAACCAGGAGCGCTGCCGGCGGACGAACCGGCGGGTGGCCCGCACGGTCTCCGCCGCGGCCGTCGCGAGGCCGTACTCGCCGTCGAGGGCCGCGATCACCTGTTGGTAGCCCAGTGCCCGGGACGCCGTCCGCCCCTCCCGCAGACCCTTCGCGAGCAGCCCCCGGGTCTCCTCGACCAGCCCCTGCTCCATCATCAGGTCGACGCGCCGGGCGATCCGCTCGTCGAGCTCGGCGGTGTCCCGGTCGACGCCGAGCAGTACGGCGTCGTAGCGCGCCGTCCGCTGCCCGGGGAGCGTTGCGCGGAAGGGGCGCCCCGTCAGCTCGATGACCTCCAGCGCCCGGACGATGCGCCGGCCGTTGCTGGGTAGGACGCTCTCCGCCGCCGCGGGGTCGACCGCGGCCAGCCTGCGGTGCAGCGCCGGGGCCCCGACGGCGGCCAGCTCGGCCTCCCAGCGCCCGCGGACGGCGGGATCGGTGCCGGGGAACTCCAGCTCGTCGACCACGGCCTGGACGTACAGCCCCGAGCCGCCGACCAGCACCGGCGTGCGCCCGGCGGCGAGCAGCGCCTCGATCGTCGCGCGCGCCTCCCGCTGGTAGACGGCGACGGACGCGGTCTCCGTGACGTCGAGGACGTCGAGCTGGTGGTGCGGGATCCCCCGGCGCTCGGCGACCGGCAGCTTCGCCGTGCCGATGTCGAGGCCGCGGTAGAGCTGCATGGCGTCGGCGTTGACGACCTCGCCGCCCAGCGCCTCGGCGAGGTCGAGGCCCAGGTCGGACTTGCCCGTCGCGGTCGGCCCGACGACGGCGACGAGCCTGGTCACGCCGGTGTCCACACGGCCACGTGGTACGCCACGCCGTAAGGGACGGCCGAGTACAGCAGCTCGCCGCGCCAGTCCCGGCCCTCCGCGGCCCCGGCGAGGACCTGCCACGGCGCGCGGCCGGCGGCCCACAGCTCGGCGGCCAGGTCCGGGTCGAGCGCGGCCAGGGGGGCCGGGTCGCCGTGCTCGAGGGCCTTCGCGACGCCGGCGTCGAACGGCGCGGCCCGCTCGTCGAGATGGCCGGGGGCCTTGTCGGTGTGGGTGGCGGCGCCGTCGCCCACGATCAGGAGCCCCACCGGTCCGGGCGCGGCCTCGGCCTCCGCGGCCAGCTCGCGACCGAGCTGCAGGCAGTCGGCGGTGGGCGCGTCGTCGGCGACGAGCTCGCCCCGGATGCGCGGCTCCGCGTCGGTCTCGCCGGCGGCCCACCCGGCGACCAGGAGCGGTAGCGGGAGATCGGGGTCGGTTTCACCGGCGCCGGGCCCGAGCGCGACCCGAATGTCCCTGCCGAAGCCGGCGAACGTGCCGGCGGTCGCGGGCGGGACGGTCCGGCGGCCGGCGGCATCGGCGCCCACCGCGATCCAGTCCGGGGCCGCCCCGGCGAGCCGGGCCGCGGCCGACCGCACCGCCGCGCGCAGCTCCGCCGTCTCGGCCGCCGCTCCCGCGGCCAGTTCCGGGACGAGCAGCGGAGGGTGCGGGAGCACGACGACCAGCGACAGCACGCGACCGACAGTAGTGCGGCGCGGCCGACCGCACCGGCGGGCGGTGGGTACTGCGCGGACCGGCCGTCGTCACCCTCCGTCGCAGATCGCAGCCGGAGAGTCGCGACGACGGCGACTCGGCGCGCTCAGGCGTCCGCCCGCGGTCTCGTCCGGGTCGCTGCGGTTCCGTGCGCCCGCCCGACCTGTTTGAATTCCGCCGACCGGTGGTCGCGCGTCGCGACGGGCCGGTTCGTGCACGGCCCCGCCGTCCGGCGGCGGGGCGCCCGTCCCCGCGGCGGGCCCGAACGAGGGAGGACGACGGTGTCGGACGAGCACACGGACGAGACGCAGCGGGAGGACCTGCCCGGCACCGCCGCGAGCACGCCCGCACCGCACGACCCGGAGGCGTCCGAGTCGGGAGGCGAGCACGCCGCGGCCGACGAGTCGACACCGAGCGAGCCGGCGCCACGGGTTCCGGACGTCGCGGCCCCGCAGGCCGTCACCGAGGAGCCCGCCGCGCAGCCACCTGCGGGACGGCCCACCGCTGAACCCGTCACCGTGCACTCGGCTGTCGCGCAGGCTGCGGGCGAGCAGCACGCAGCGCCGCGGCCCTCGGCCGAGCAGCACGCCGCGCCGCGGCCCTCGGCCGAGCAGCACGCCGTCCCGCAGCCCTCCGCCGAGCAGCACCCCGCTCCGCAGCCCTCCGGCGACCGGCCGAGCGCCCCGCAGCCATCCGGTGAGCAGCACGCCGCGCCGCCTGCGGCCGAGAAGCCTGCGGCGCCGAAGCCCGCTCCCCCGAAACCCGGCCCGCCCAAGCCCGGCCCCCCGCCCGGCGCCCGGCCCGGTCCGCGACCGGGTCCGCCCCCGGGAGCCCGCCCGGCCCCTCCGGCCCAGCCGGCCCCGGTGGCCCGGCCCGTGGCCCCACCCGTCGAGCCCTCGCCCGTCGCGACGGCGTCGGAGAACCCGTCCCGCTGGGGGCGGGTGGACCCGGAGGGCGCCGTCTACGTGCGGACCGCCGAGGGTGAGCGCCGGGTCGGCTCCTGGCAGGCCGGCGCCCCGGACGAGGGCCTCGCCCACTTCGCCCGCCGGTTCGACGACCTGCTCGCCGAGGCCGAGCTGCTGGTCGCCCGGCTCGCCGCCGGCGGCGGGGACCCGAAGCACGCGTTGACCAGCGCGAAGGCCCTGCGCGACGGACTCGACGAGGCCGCCGTCGTCGGGGACCTGGACGGGCTGCGCAAGCGGCTCGACGAGCTCGTCGGGATGGCCGAGGACGCCGTCGCCACCGCCCGCAGCGCCCGGGACGAGCAGCGCCACGCGGCGATCGCCCGCAAGGAGGCGCTGGTCGCGGAGGCCGAGCAGATGGCCGCCGAGTCCACCCAGTGGAAGCAGGCGGGCGACCGCTACAAGGCGATCCTCGACGAGTGGCGCGCGATCAAGGGCATCGACCGCAAGACGGACGAGGCCCTGTGGAAGCGCTTCTCCCGCGCCCGTGAGGCCTTCAACCGGCGCCGCGGCTCGCACTTCGCCGACCTCGACCGCCAGCGCGCGGGGGCCAAGGCGCGCAAGGAGGAGCTGGTCGCCGAGGCCGAGGCCCTCGCCGAGTCGGACGACTGGGGGCCCACCGCCGCCCGCTACCGCGACCTCATGGCGGAGTGGAAGGCGGCCGGCCGCGCGCAGAAGGACGCCGACGACGCCCTCTGGCACCGCTTCCGGAGCGCCCAGGACGCCTTCTTCGCGCGCCGCTCGGCCGTGTTCGCCGAGCGCGACTCCGAGTTCGCGGCCAACGCCCAGGCCAAGCGCGCGCTGCTCGACGAGGCCGAGAAGATCGACACCTCCGATCCCGACGCCGCCCGGATCGCCCTGCGCGGCATCCAGGAGCGCTGGGAGGAGATCGGCAAGGTCCCGCGCGAGGACATGCGACCGTTGGAGCAGCGGCTGCGCGCCGTCGAGGAGGCCGTGCGCGAGGCCGCCGACCGGCAGTGGCGGCGCACCGACCCCGAGGCCGAGGCCCGCGTCGCCCAGTTCCGCGACCGCGTCGCCCAGTTCGAGGCGCAGGCCGAGAAGGCCCGCGCCTCCGGCGACAACCGTCGCGCCCAGCAGGCGGAGCAGCAGGCCGCGCAGTGGCGGGAGTGGCTGGAGACCGCGGAGCAGTCCGTCCAGGACCGCTGAGCCGGCAGCGCGACGGCCGACGATCCACGGCCGGGCAGCGGAACGATCGGATATCGACCGTTCCGCTGCCCGGACGCGGATCATGGCTTCACAGGTGCGAACGAGGCAGCGGAAGCGCGCCGGGACCGGGGGTCGGAACCGCACTCTCGCGCCGTGCCCCCGACATCCCTCACCCGCCTGCTGGCGAGCCAGGGCGGCCTGATCACGCTGCAGCAGGCCGCCGCTCTCGGCATCTCCGGGCAGGCCGTGCGACGCCGGGTGGCCGGCGGTGCGTGGCAGAAGCTGGCGCCGCGCGTCTACCTGGCCCACGGCTCGGCGGACGACCCGGTGGTCCGGCTGCGTGTGGCCGCGCTCTGAACGCTGCCCGACGGGGCGGTGTCCGGGCCCGCGGCGGCGTGGTGGCTGGGCATGCTGGACCGTCCGCCCGTCGGCGTGCGGGTGACCGTGCCGCGCCGGCGAGCGCCCATGCCGCCGCCGGGCATCCGCGTACGGCGGCGGGACCTCGCTGCCGAGGATCTGACCCGCCGTCGGGTGTCCGGCTCACCGCGCCGCCGCTCACCGCGCTCGAGACCGCCGCGGTGCTGCCGGACGGCGGCGCCTTCCTCGACCGTGCTCTCCAGCGATACGTCCGGTTCGAGGACGTGCTGCGGGCCTATCGGCGCGCACTGGGGTGCCGCGGTGCCGCGGGGATGCGCGCCCTGCTCGTCGCCGCCGCGGACCGTGCCGACTCGGCAGCCGAGCGGGTTCTGTTCCGGCTGCTGCGCGTCGCCGGGATCACGGGCTGGGTCCGCGGACGCCGGTTCGGGTGCTGGACGCTGGACCTGGCCTTCCCGGCCGCGCGGCTCGCGGTCGAGTCCGACGGCTGGGCCTGGCACTCGGACGTCGACAGGTTCCGCGCCGACCGCGCGAAGCAGAACGCCCTCGTCGCGGCGGGCTGGACCGTCCTGCGCTTCACCTGGCACGACCTCACGGGCGATCCGGATCTCGTGGTCGCCGCGATCCGCCGCGCGCTCGGACCATGATCCACGCGCGGGCAGCGGGACGTCCGGAATCCGAGCGTTCCGCTGCCCGGACGTGGATCACGGGCGCGCCGTAGAGCCGTCTAGCGGCGCTGGAGGGAGATGCGGGCCCAGGTGAAGGTCAGCAGCGCCACCCCGAGCACCGCGAGGATCAGCCCCGGGCCGGGGCCCGCGACGCCCTCGGGGGCCCCGGTCTGCCGGCTCCACACCGCCCACACGCCGTTGACCAGCGAGATCCCGCAGCCGACGGCGGAGATCCAGGCCAGCGCCCAGTACCGGGTGGTCAGCGCGAGCGCCGACGCCACGACGCCGAACGCGGTGGCGGTGAAGGTGAACAGCCGCGGCAGCGGCCCGGCCGACTCCGCCCCGACCAGCAGCTGCCAGCCCGTGGCTCCCGCCACCCAGGGCAGCAGCAGCGCCCCGACGACGGCCAGGGTGCCGATCGCGGCGACCAGCGCCGCCACCCCGGGGTCGATCCGCCGTTCCACCCGCCGGGCCACCCCGGCGAGCTCCGTCTCCAGCGCCGACAGCGTCGGGTCGGCCTCGCGGTCCCACGGCGCCCGGTCGCCGTCCGGTCCCCGGCGCTCCCGGCGGGAGCCCTGCTCCTCGCTCATCGTCCGCTCCGTCCGTCCCTCGTTCACGACCCCTGGGCCCCGCACCCCGCGGCGACCGGCTCGGGGGCCGGCCTACCGAAGCCCGGCAGGCCCAGCCCCGTCGGTGCGCCGCCCGGCCGCTGCCCGGCCTCGTGGGCGTCGCCCGCGCGGGTGCGCCGGTGGTCCAGCACCCCGTCGTCGGCGACGAGGTGGTGCGGCGCCCCGTAGCCGACCCGCACCGTCACCAGGTCGCCGGGCCGGATGCCGCCGGCGTCGACCCGGGGGCCGGGCGCGAAGTGCACCAGCCGCCCGTCCCGGGCGCGCCCGCTCATCCGCCGGGTGGCGCCGTCCTTACGGCCCTCCCCCGTGCTCACCAGCACCTCGACCTCGCGGCCCTCGAGCGCGCGGTTCTCCTCCCAGGAGATCTGCTCCTGCAGCGCCACCAGCCGCTCGTACCGCTCCTGGACGACGGCCTTGGGCAGCTGGTCGGGCAGCTCGGCCGCCGGGGTGCCCGGGCGGGGCGAGTACTGGAAGGTGAAGGCCTGCGCGAAGCGCGCGCGGCGCACGACCTCGAGCGTCTCCGCGAAGTCCTCCTCGGTCTCCCCCGGGAACCCGACGATGATGTCGGTGGACACCGCGGCGTCGGGGATCGAGGCGCGCACCTCGTCGAGGATGCCCAAGAAGCGCGACGAGCGGTACGAGCGGCGCATGGCCCGCAGCACCCGGTCCGATCCCGACTGCAGCGGCATGTGCAGCTGCGGGCAGACGTTCGGCGTCTCGGCCATGGCGGCGATGACGTCCGAGGTGAAGTCCCGCGGGTGGGGCGAGGTGAACCGCACGCGCTCCAGCCCGGGCACGGTCCCGCACGCCCGCAGGAGCTTCGCGAAGGCCTGGCGGTCGCCGAACTCCGATCCGTAGGCGTTGACGTTCTGCCCCAGCAGGGTCACCTCGAGCACGCCGTCCGCGGCGAGGGCCTCGACCTCGGCGAGGATGTCCCCCGGTCGCCGGTCGCGCTCCTTGCCGCGCAGCGAGGGCACGATGCAGAAGGTGCAGGTGTTGTTGCAGCCGACCGAGATCGAGACCCATCCGGCGTAGGCCGACTCGCGGCGCGCCGGCAGCGTCGACGGGAAGACCTCGAGCGACTCGAGGATCTCCACCTCGGCCGCGCGGTTGTGCCGGGCGCGCTCGAGCAGCGCGGGCAGCGACCCGACGTTGTGCGTGCCGAACACGACGTCGACCCACGGGGCCCTCTTCGTGATCGTGTCCCGGTCCTTCTGGGCCAGGCAGCCGCCAACGGCGATCTGCATGTCGGGGTTCGCGGTCTTGGCCGGGCGCAGGTGGCCGAGGTTGCCGTAGAGCTTGTTGTCCGCGTTCTCCCGGACCGCGCAGGTGTTGAAGACGACGACGTCCGCCTGCGCCGGGTCCTCGGCGCGCGCATAGCCCGCGGACTCCAGCAGACCGGCCACCCGCTCGGAGTCGTGCACGTTCATCTGGCACCCGTAGGTGCGGATGGTGTAGCTGCGGGTCACGCCACGAGGGTATGCCCCGCAGGCGGAGCGGGCGGAGCCGACCGTCGACACGCGGGCCGAGCGGGCGGAGCCGGCCGTCGCACACCGCCCGGCACCACGGGCCCGGGGACGACACGGCGGCACCGGCTCCGGCACGATGCCGCGATGGAGCCCGGACGCCGGCTGGACCGCCGGTCCGCGCTGCGCGTCCTGGCCGCCCTCGCCGTGCTCCCTGCCCTCCCGGCCTGCGGCGCCGACTTCGCCGGACGCCGGCTGTCGATCGCCGCGGGCGTGGCCTCCGGCGTCTACGTCCGGCTCGCGGGGGCGCTCGCCGAGGTGTGGCGCGAGCACCTCGGCCTGGCCGCGACCCCCACCGTGCTGACGACGGCCGGCTCGGTCGAGAACCTCGACCGTCTCGCGGACGGCACCGCGGACGTCGCGTTCAGCCAGGTCGACACGGCGGCCGAGCGGCTCGCGGGTCTCGCGCCGGGCGATCCCCGCGCGCTGCGCGCCCTCGCCCGCATCTACGACGACGCGCTGCACGTCGTGGTCCGGCGGGACTCGCCGGTCCGGCGGATCGCCGACCTGCGCGGCCGCGCCGTGTCGATCGGGACCCCGACCTCGGGGTACTACGCCGTGGCCCGGCGCCTGCTGGAGAGCGCCGGCCTGGACCCGGACCGGGACGTCGACGCCCGGCAGCTCGGTCTGTCCGACGCGGCCGACGCGGTGCAGGCCGGGGAGATCGAGGCCTTCTTCTGGTTCGGCGGCCTGCCCACCACGGGCGTCGCCGAGCTCGCCGCGGCCACGCCGATCCGGTTGCTGGACCTGTCCGACCTGCTCGAGGCCGTCCGGGCCCGCTACCCCGTCTACTCCTCCGGCACGGTCCCGGCCTCCACGTACGACATCGGCGAGCCGGTGGCCACGCTGTTCGTGCGCAACCTGCTGCTGGTGCCCGCCGCGCTCGACGACGACCTGGCCGGCGCCCTCGTCGGCACGGTGTTCGCGGAGCAGCCCCGGCTCGCGACGACCAGTCCCTCCGCCCTGACGATCGACGCCCGGGCCGCCATCGGCACCCAGCCCGTCCCGCTGCACCCCGGGGCCGAACGGTTCTACCGCGAGGCCAAGGGCGCGTGACGGGACCGTCCGAGAGGTGAGGTAAAGGACAGGCAATGCTCGGGCATAACAAGGCTATGCTCCGCTCACCCGGGCGACCCGCCCGCCGACCGAGGAGCCGCCCGTGCCCCGCCCCCGCGTTTCCCGACGTGTCCGGATCGCCTCGGCGACGGTCGCCGTGGTGGCGGCCCTCGCCCCGCTGACCGCCTGCGGGAGCTCCGCCGACCTGACCATCTACTCGGGCCGCAACGAGCAGCTCGTGGGCGGGCTGCTCGAGAAGCTGGAGGAGCGGGTCGGCGGGAGCGTCGAGGTGCGCTACGGGGGCAGTGCCGAGCTCGCCGCCCAGCTGCTGGAGGAGGGCACCGGCACCGAGGCGGACGTCTTCTTCTCCCAGGACGCGGGTGCCCTCGGGGCGCTCGACGAGGCGAACCGCCTCGAGCCGCTGCCGCCCGCGGCGCTCGAGGCCGTGCCCGAGATCTACCGCGCCGACGACGGCAGCTGGGTCGCCACCTCGGCCCGGTCCCGCGTGCTGTTCTACGACCCGCGGCAGGTGTCCGAGGCGGACCTCCCGGCGACGCTCGACGCCGTGACCGACCCGAAGTGGCGCGGCCGGATCGGCTACGCGCCCACGAACGCCTCCTGGCAGGCCTTCGTCACCGGGGTGCGGGTGCTGCGCGGCGAGGACGGCGCCCGGGCCTGGCTGCAGGCCTTCGCCGCGAACCAGCCCGTGCGGTTCGAGAACAACGTCCAGATCCTCGACGCGGTGAACGCCGGGCAGATCGCCCTCGGGCTGTCCAACCACTACTACTGGTACGAGCGGGTGGCCGAGGTCGGTGAGCAGGCCGTGCCCGCCCGCGTGCACTACGTGCCGGGCGGCGACCCGCTCGGCCTGGTCAACGTGGCCGGCGCCGGCGTCGTCGCCGGGACCGCCCAGCAGGAGATGGCCCGCCGCGCGGTCGAGTTCCTGGTCTCCCCCGAGGCCCAGCAGTACTTCGCCGACGAGACCGCCGAGTACCCGGTCCGCGCGGGCGTCACGTCCACCCGGCACACCCTGCCGCCCCTCGACCAGCTGCAGCCGCCGGACATCGACCTGTCCGACCTGGCCTCGCTGCAGCAGTCGCTGACGCTGCTGCAGGAGACCGGTCTGGCGTGACCGCACCCTCCTCGGCACCCTCCTCGGCACCGTCCCCGGCGCGGTCCTCGCGATCGGGGGCGGCGCCCCGGGCCCTGCTCGGCGCCGCGGTCGTCACGGGCGTGCTGGCCTGCGTCCCGCTGCTCTACCTGGGTGTGCGCGCCCTGGAGGCGGGTCCCGGCGCGGTCGCCGCGGTCCTGACCCGGCCGCGGACCGGCGAGCTGCTGGTCCGCAGCGTGCTGCTCGCCGGCACGGTCACGGCGGCCTGCCTCGTCCTGGGCTGTGGGCTGGCCTGGCTCGTGTCCCGCACCGACCTGCCCGGGCGTCGGGCGTGGGCCGTGGTCCTGGCGCTGCCGCTGGCCGTCCCCTCGTACGTCGCCGGGTTCACCTGGATCGCCGAGTGGCCGGGACTGGCCGGTTTCCCGGGCGCCTTCCTGGTGCTCACCCTGGTCAGCTACCCGTACGTGCTGCTGCCGGTCGCAGCGGCGCTCCGGGTGTCCGACGGCGGGCTGGAGGAGGTCGCCCGCTCCCTCGGCCGGGGCCCGGGCCAGGTCCTGCTGGCGGTGACCCTGCGCCGGGTCCGCCCGACGGCCGCGGCCGCGAGCCTGCTCGTCGCGCTCTACGTGCTCAGCGACTTCGGCGCGGTCTCGCTCATGCGCTACGAGACCTTCACCCTCGGCATCTTCACCAGCTACCGGGCCACCTTCGACCGGACGCCCGCCGCCGTGCTCGGATGCGTCCTCGTGGCCCTCGCCGCGCTGCTGACCTGGGGCGAGTACCGGGCACGCGGGCGGGCGGCCGGATGGGTCGGGCGCGGCACCCCGCGACCTCCGGTACCCGTGCGGCTGGGCGCCTGGCGGCCGCCGGCGCTCCTCGCGGTGGCCGCCGTCGCCGGCGCGGCGCTCGGGGTGCCCGCGGTGAGCCTGGTGCGCTGGACCGTGGCGGGCACGTCGGGCGGGGTCGACTGGCCGGCGCTGGGCAGCGCCGCGCTGGGGAGCCTGCAGGCCGCCGGGCTGGGTGCGGCCCTGACGACCCTGCTCGCGCTGCCGGTCGGGATCCTCGCGGCGCGATACCGCGGCCGGACGGTCACCGCCGTCGAGACCGCCGCCTACGCCGGCCACGCGCTGCCGGGTGTGACGATCGGGCTCGCCCTGGTCTTCGTCGGGATCCGCCTGGTGCCGGGGGTGTATCAGGAGCTGCCGCTGCTGGTCGTCGGGTACGCGGTGCTGTTCCTGCCCCTGGCGGTCGGGGCCGTCCGGACCGCCGTCGCGGCCGCGCCCGTCGGGCACGAGGAGGTGGCGCGCTCGCTCGGCTGCGGGCGCGCGGCCGCGTTCGCCCGCGTCACCCTTCCCCGCGCGCTGCCCGGCACGGTCGCCGGCGCCGCGCTCGTCTTCCTCACCGTCGTCAAGGAGCTGCCGGTGACGCTGATGCTGCGGCCGACCGGCACCGAGACCCTGGCGGTGCAGCTGTGGAGCCACACGGGGGCGGGCGCGTTCGCGGCCGCCGCCCCGTACGCCGTGGTCCTCGTGCTGGTCTCGGCCGTCCCGGCCGCCCTGCTCGATCGGGCGGTGCACCGGTGAACGCCGGTCTGACGGTCGCGGACGTGCACGCGGGCCACCCCGGCGTGTCCGTCCTGCGCGGCGTGGACCTCACGGTGCCCGCCGGCGCGCTCGTGGCGGTGCTGGGTGGCTCGGGCAGCGGAAAGACGACGTTGCTGCGCTGCGTGGCCGGCTTCCATCCGCTCGACGCGGGCGAGATCCGGTTCGGCGAGCGCGTCGTGGCCGGGCCGGGCGTCGACGTCCCGCCCGAGCGCCGCCGCGTCGGCCTGGTCCCGCAGGACGGCTCCCTGTTCGCCCACCTGTCGGTGGCCGCGAACGTCGGTTTCGGGCTCGACCGGGCCGCCCGCCGCGGCCACCGGGTGCGCGAGCTGCTGGACCTGGTCGGGCTGGCGGACCTCGCCGACCGGATGCCGCAGGAGCTCTCCGGCGGGCAGCAACAGCGGGTCGCGCTGGCCCGCGCGCTCGCCCCGGACCCCCTGCTGGTGCTGCTCGACGAGCCGTTCAGCGCCCTCGACGCCGGGCTGCGGGCCGAGGTCCGCGAGCAGGTCCGGGACGCGCTGCGGGCGGCCGGCACGACCGCCGTCCTGGTCACCCACGACCAGCAGGAGGCGCTCGGCGTCGCGGACCTGGTCGCCCTGCTGCGGGAGGGCCGGATCGTCCAGGCCGCCCCGCCGCGGGAGATCTACGGCGCACCGGCCGATCTCGGGGTGGGCACCTTCGTCGGCGAGGCGGTGGTCCTGCCCGCGGTCGCCCGCGGCGGCTGTGCGGAGACCGTGCTGGGCGCGCTGCCGGTGGCGGCCGCGGACGGCCCGGGCCGGCTCCTGGTCCGGCCCGAGCAGCTGCGGCTACGCCCCGGCGGGCCGGCGCGCGTCCGGGAGGTGATCTTCCACGGGCACGACGCGACCGTGCTCGTGGACCTCGACGGCACGGCGCTGCGCTGCCGCACGGCCGAACCGGAGACCCCGGAGCCGGGCACCGCGGTGGGCCTGGAGGTGCACGGACCGGTCCGCTTCTACCCGGACTGACGCCCGCACCGCGGCGCAAGCCCGGCCGAGGAGCTCCTGCAGGACGACCCCGGCGACCAGGCACGCGAGCACGACGAGGGCCGTGGGCAGCCCGGTCAGCGCCGTCATGACGGCGTAGTGGGTCAGGTAGATCGCCAGCGACGCCCCCGCCAGCAGCCCGCACACCCGCACGAGCGGCCTCGGCACCGGGAGCGTGGGGACCAGCAGCAGGGCCGTGCCGACCGCCACGACCGCCGCCCGGTGCGGCTCGTGGGCGAACATCATCGGCACGGCGACCGCGAGGCCGGCGAGCACGGCGACCCGCTGCGGGCCGGTCCCGGCGCGCTGCGCGGCCCAGCCCAGCGCGAACAGCCAGATCACGGTGTGCACGCTCATCTGCCGCAGGGAGAAGGCGTTGCCGCCGTCGTCGACGAACTGGCCGAGCAGCCCCACCAGGTACACGGCCGCGGGCAGCGCGAAGGGCCTGCTCCGGTCCAGCGCCCGCACCGCGGGGACGGCGAAGAGCAGCGCCATCAGCAGCAGGATCTGCGGCAGCGTCTCGACGAACCAGTACCCCCAGGCCTCCGGGTCGATCACGTAGTTCAGCAGCAGCGCGTTGTACCAGTCGACGTCCTCGGCGACGGTCGCCCGCCAGGCCACCCACAGCGCGCTCGGCACGGCGATCCGGCCTGCGGTGCGCAGGATCGTGCGCGACGGCCGGGGCGGCGCCAGGGCGAACCGCGCGAACGCCCAGCCCGCCGCGGCCAGCAGCACGTGCGAGCCGCCGAGGATCCGGAACAGCCCGACGTGCGAGCCCACGATCAGGACGATCGCGACGGTCCGCAGGACGACGGGGGTCTCCACCGGCAGCCACCGCCGGGGCACCGGCCGCGCGCCGGCCGCCCGGGCCGGCGCGGCCAGCTCCGCGACCGTGCGCTCCGGCCAGTCCGGTGGCAGCGCCCCGACCGTACGCTGCAGCCGCAGTGCGGTCTGGACGTAGCGCAGCGAGTCGCCGCCGAGCCCGACGAAGGTGTCCGTGTCGGCGATCGTGCGGCCCGGGAAGACCGCCACGAAGGCCCGCCGGACCGGGTCCGGCCCCGCGGCCGGCCGCTCCGCCGCCGGCGCCGGGTGCTCCCGGGCCGCCGCGGCGACAGCGGCGAGATCGACCTTGCCGTTGGGCAGCCGCGGGATCGCGTCGACCGCGGCGACCCGGACGGCGGTCGGCGGCAGCCCGAGCCGCTCGGCGAGCAGGTCGGCCACCGCCGCCGGGTCGCCGCGGACGACCGCGACGGACAGGCCGCGGTCGTCGCCGGTCGCCGCCGCCTGCGTCCCCTGCCCGGCGATGATCCGCTCCACCTCGTCGAGGTCCACCCGCAGCCCGAACGGCTTGACGAACCGCGCCGCCCGCCCGGTGATCTCGAGGAGACCGTCGGGTCGCAGCCGGGCCCGGTCACCGGTCTCCAGGTGGTCGACGGTGCGCCCGAGCGCGAGGTCCGCGCCGCTGCGGGCGTAGCCGAGCATCACGTTCTCGCCCCGGTAGACCAGGTCGCCGACGCCGTCGGGGCCCGGTCCCTCGATGCTGAACGCACCGCCGGGCACCGGCAGCCCGACCGCGGACGGCGCCGTTGCGGCACGTTCCGGCGGCAGGTAGGCCATCCGCGCGGTCGCCTCGGTCTGGCCGTACATGACGTAGAGCGACCAGCCGCGCGCCGCGCCGAGCGCGGCGTACCGGGTGACCGCGGCGGGGTCCCACCGCCCGCCGGCCTGCGTGACGTACCGCAGCGACGGCAGCGCCCGTTCGGCGAAGCCCGTCGCGTCGAGCAGGTCGAACGTGTACGGGACGCCGTGCAGGCTGGTGAGGCCGAGCTCCTCGAACTCGGTCCAGAAGGCCGGGTCGGCGACGGACCGGTCCGGCAGCACCACCGTGGCCCCGCGCGCGAGGTTGCTGTTCACCACCGAGAGCCCGTAGCAGTACTGCAGCGGCAGGGTGAGCGGCGCCCGGTCGCCGGGCCGGATCGGCAGGTACCCGGCGATGGACTCGGCGTTCGCGGCGAGGTTGCGCGCGGACAGCCGGACCAGCTTCGGCGAGCCGGTGGAGCCCGAGGTCGGCAGCAGCAGCGCGAGGTCGGGGTGCAGCACCGGGCCGGGCCCGCGCTCCTCGATCCGCACGCCGTCCCCCTCCGACCGCACCATGACCGCGACGTCGTGCGCCGCGAGCAGCGGCTCGGTGCGCACGGGGTCGTCACCGACCAGCAGCGCGACGTGACCGGCCCGCAGGGCGGCCAGGTAGGTGACGACCGGCTCGATCCCGGGGCCCGCCACCACCGCGACGAGCTTCCGTCCGCCCCCGAGCTCCGCCGCCCGCGCGTCGGCACGCGCCGCCAGCTCCCGGTAGCTCAGGCTCTCCCCGCCCGGTACGAGCACCGCCGGCCGCCCGCCGTGGCGCGCGAGGGCTCCGGCGAACCCCGGCGTTTCGGTCATACTCACATCAGATGTGGTGAGCCTGACCTTGGCAATAGTCCGGAAGGACAGGATTCGTCACGCTTCCGGTCCCGGGGCCCGCCGCAGTCGCGCCGCCACCTTCAAACCCCCGCGGGGCGGCAGCTCCAGCACCAGCGAGCCGCCCGCCAGCTCGACGGTCCGGGCGGCGATGGCGAGGCCCAGCCCGGAGCCCTCGACGTTGTTCTGCCCCGGTGAGCGCCAGAACCGGTCCGTGGCCCGCTCCAGCTCCTCGGGCGGGATCCCCGGGCCGGTGTCCAGCACGGCGACGTCGACCAGCGGCGGCTCCGAGCCGCGCACCGGGCGGACCGTGACGGTCACGGTGCCGCCGGACGGGGTGAACTTCACGGCGTTGTCCAGCAGGGCGTCGAGCACGGTCTCGATGCCGCCGGGCGCGATGCGCACCCGCAGCCCGCGCACGCCGCCGCGCAGCAGCCGCAGACCGGTGTGCTCGGCGAGCGGCCGCCAGGCGTCGAGGCGGTCCTCGACGGCGGGGTCGACCGGCGTGTCGACCTCCCGGTCCACGCCGGCGTCGCGCTCCGCGCGGGCCAGGGCCAGCAGCCCGTCGAGCACCCCGGAGAGCCGCTCGGCCTCCTCCATCGCGGCGACGTGCTCCTCCGCGGCGGCGCCCCCGACGCGTCCGTCCAAGTTGGACAGCCGCAGGCGCAGCGCGGTGAGCGGGTTGCGCAGCTGGTGGCTCGCGTCGGCGACGAACGCGCGCTGGGTCGACAGCGCCTGGCCGACCGACTCGGCCATGCGGTCGAAGGAGAGGGTGAGCCGGCGCAGCTCGGGCGGGCCGGACCCGTCGGACACCGGCTCGGCCGGGCGCCCGGCCAGCACCGCGCGCGTCACGCGGCCGGTGCCCTCGTCGAGCCGGCGGACCGGCCGCAGGATCCAGCGGGTCACGGGCACCGCGACCAGCACGCCGAGCGCGAGCGCCGCGAGCACCAGCGCCGCCACCAGCGACCAGACCCGGATCTCGGCGGCGCGCAGGGCGTCCGTCGGGGACACCGTGATCGCCGCCCCGCGCACCTCGCCGTCGACCAGCACGGGTTCGGCGAGCACCAGCGGCCGCGTGTCCCACGGCATGATCAGCGGCGGGGCGGCCGAGCGACGGCTGGCCAGGGCGACCTGCAGTCGTTCGCGGCCGTCGGCGTCGAGCTCGGGCGGCGCGGCCCGCGAGGCCGCGACGACCCGCCCGGCCCGGTCGACGACGGTGACCGCCACGCCGTAGACCTCGTCGTAGCGGGCGATCTCCTCGCGCAGGCCGGACGCGGTGTCCTCGGTGATCGGCCGCTGCGCGCGCGAGGCGAAGTAGATGGTGTCGGTGAGCCGGTCGATGAACAGCTCCTGCTGCGTCGCCCGCGAGTTCGACACCGCCAGCGGGACACCGAGCCCCAGGGCGAGCAGCCCGACCAGCACGCAGACGATGACGAGCAGCCGGGTGCGCACGCCTCGCCCCGCTCAGCCGCCGAGCCGGTACCCGACGCCGCGCACGGTCTGCACCAGCTCCGGACGGCCGAGCTTGGTGCGCAGCGTGGCCACGTGCACGTCGAGCGTCCGGTTCGCGCCGGGCCAGCTCCGCCCCCACACCTCGGCGACGATCCGGGTGCGGGTGCACACCGTGCCGCGGGCGGCCGCGAGCAGCGCCAGGACCTGGAACTCCTTACGGGTGAGCGTGACCTCGGCACCGTCGACCGTCACGGTGTGCCGGCCGAGGTCGATGGCGACGCCGTCCTCCGTCGTGACGACCCGGTCGGCCTGCTCCCCCTCGCTCGGGCCGCGGCGGCGCTGCACGGCGTGGATCCGCGCGACCAGCTCGCCGACGTCGTAGGGCTTGACCACGTAGTCGTCCGCCCCGGAGTGCAGGCCGACGATCCGGTCCTCGACGTCCCCGCGCGCGGTCACCACGATGACGGGGACGTCGCTCGTCTGCCGGATCGCCCGGCAGACGTCGACACCGTCCGCGTCGGGCAGCCCGAGGTCGAGCAGGACGACGTCGACACCGGCGAGGTGGTCGACCGCGCCGCGGCCGTGTTCGAGCCGCGTGGTGGTCATGCCGTGCCGGTGCAGGGCGGGGCGCAGCGCCGCCGCCACCCGGTCGTCGTCCTCCACGAGCAGAATGTGCACGCGGGTCCCTCCGAGGTTGTTATTCGATAGAAACCCTAAAGCTTGCCCAAGGTGGTGGACTCGCCTGTCCGAATCGTCCTAGCGTCCCGCCATGCCTGGAGGCCGACCGTGACCGACACCCCCATGATCCGCATGGCCGCGGTGGACAAGCACTTCGGCGAGCTGCACGTGCTGAAGGACATCAACCTCGAGGTCGAGCGGGGGCAGGTCGTGGTCGTGCTGGGGCCCTCGGGCTCGGGCAAGTCCACGCTGTGCCGCACGATCAACCGGCTGGAGCCGATCGACTCCGGCACGATCGAGGTCGACGGCCGCGCGCTGCCCGCCGAGGGCAAGGCGCTGGCGGGGCTGCGGGCCGACGTCGGGATGGTCTTCCAGAGCTTCAACCTGTTCGCCCACAAGACCGTGCTCGAGAACGTGATGCTCGCGCCGGTCAAGGTGCGCCGGCAGGACAAGCCGGCAGCCGAGAAGAACGCGGTCCGGCTGCTCGAGCGCGTCGGCATCGCGAACCAGAAGGACAAGTACCCCGCCCAGCTCTCCGGCGGCCAGCAGCAGCGCGTGGCGATCGCCCGCGCGCTGGCGATGGACCCGAAGGTCATGCTCTTCGACGAGCCGACGTCCGCACTGGACCCCGAGATGGTCCAGGAGGTGCTCGACGTCATGACCACCCTCGCCAAGGAGGGCATGACGATGCTCGTGGTCACCCACGAGATGGGCTTCGCCCGCCGCGCCGCGAACCGGGTCGTCTTCATGGCCGACGGCGAGATCGTCGAGGACTCGACGCCGGACGACTTCTTCACCAACCCGTCGAGCGATCGCGCCAAGGACTTCCTCGGGAAGATCCTCACCCACTGACGCCGCTCCCCTCGAACCGACAGGAGTTCCGATGAAGTTGCGTGCCCTCGTGGTGGGGCTGGCCGCGGCCGCCCTCACCCTGACCGCCTGCGGCCAGTCGGGGAGCCCCGGCGGCTCCACCGGCCCCGTGGTCTCCGAGGCCCCGGCGGCCGACGTGCAGGTCCCCGGTTCGGCGACCTTCGCGGCCATCCAGCAGCGCGGCCGCGTGGTGATCGGCGTCAAGGACGACCAGCCCGGCCTGGGCTTCAAGGACGCGACCACCAACGAGTACTCCGGCTTCGACATCGAGATGGCGCGGCTCGTCGCCGCGAAGCTCGGCTACGGCACGGACAAGATCGACTACAAGACGGTGCCGTCCGCGGCCCGCGAGGACACGATCTCCCGCGGCGAGGTCGACTACTACGTCGGCACGTACACGATCAACGACAACCGCAAGCAGCGCGTGTCGTTCGCCGGCCCGTACTTCGTCGCCGGGCAGAGCCTGCTCGTGCGCGCCGACGAGACCGCGATCACCGGCAAGGACACCCTCAAGGGCAAGAAGGTCTGCTCGGTGACCGGCTCGACGCCGATCCAGCGGGTGCGCGACCAGGGCCTGACCGAGCCGACCAACATCGTCGAGTTCCAGACCTACACCCAGTGCGTGGACCAGCTGCTGTCCAACCAGGTCGACGCCGTCACCACGGACGACGCGATCCTCAAGGGCTACGCCGCGCAGCAGCCCGACAGGCTCAAGGTCGTCGGCGAGACCTTCTCCAGCGAGCCCTACGGCATCGGCCTGAACCGCGACGACGCCGCGCTGCGCGGCAAGATCAACGACATCCTGCAGGCCGCCTACGACGACGGCACCTGGCAGAGGATCTACGACGAGACCCTCGGCAAGTCCGGCTCGCCGGCCTCGCCGCCGGCGCTGCAGCGGTACTGATCCGCACCGGGACCCGACCGGATCCGTGAGGATCCGCGAGTGGTCCCCAAGTGATCCGACACCGACCGCGCCGGGGCGGGCCCCGCTGATCGACTCAGCGGGGCCCGCCCCGGGCCGTGTCCGTTCGAGCGCTCCGCCGGAAGGGTGGGACCCGCCGTGAACGTCCTGCTGGACAACATCGACCTCTACGCCCGGGGCTTCCTCGGCACGATCCAGCTGTTCGTCGTGTCCGCGGTCGGCTCGCTGGTCCTCGGCGCCATCCTGGCGGCGATGCGCGTCAGCCCCGTGCCGATCCTGCGGGCGTTCGGCACGGTCTACGTCAACATCCTGCGGAACACGCCGCTCACGCTGGTCATCTTCTTCTTCGCGTTCGCGTACCCGCGGCTGGAGATCGCCGATCTCTCCTTCTTCACCCGCGCCTGCATCGGCCTGATCCTCTACACGGCCGCCTTCGTCTGCGAGGTGATCCGGTCCGGGGTGAACACGGTGCCGGTCGGCCAGGCCGAAGCCTCGCGGGCCCTAGGCTTCACCTTCACCCAGACGCTCTCCCAGGTCGTGCTCCCGCAGGCGGTCCGCAACGTCGTCCCGCCGCTGGCCAACGTGCAGATCGCGCTGCTCAAGAACACCACGATCGCCGCCGGCTTCTCGGTCACCGAGGCCGGCGGGATCTACCAGGCGCTGTCGGAGCGCGGCGCCAACGTCTTCGTCGGGCTGGTCTGGGTCGCGATCGGCTTCCTCATCCTGGTCGTGCCGCTGACGCTGCTGCAGCGCAACCTGGACCGGCGCTGGAGCACCGCGCGATGAGCGCCCGTCGACACCGCGCGACGAGCGCCCGTCGGCACAGCGCGATGAGCGCCGCTCACGCCCGCGCGACGAGCACCCTCCGGGCCCGCGCGACGCACTCCGTCCGGAACCGTCCCGCCCCGTCCGTGCCGCACCCCGGGAGCGCCTCGTGACCGCCGTCCTCTACGACATCCCCGGCCCCCGGGCCCGGGCGCGCAACACGCTGCTCGGTGTCGTCGGCACCCTCGTCGTGCTGGGGCTCGTCGGCTTCGTGATCTACCGCTTCGCGGTGACCGGGCAGTTCGAGCCGCGGCTGTGGAGCTGGATCACCTACGTCAACATCCAGTACCTGCTGCTCGGCGCGCTGGGGAACACGCTGAAGGCGTTCGCGGCGGCCGCGGTGCTGGCGCTGCTGTTCGGCGCGGTGTTCGCCGCGGGCCGGCTGTCCGACCACGTCTGGATCAGTCGCGTGTCGACGGTGGTCGTGGAGTTCTTCCGCGCCGTCCCCTTGCTGGTGCTGATCTTCATCCTGTTCTTCGGCGTCTCGCGCGGGCTCGGCGTGAACATCTCGGCGTACTGGGCCGTGGTGCTGGGCCTGATGCTCTACAACGGCTCGGTGCTCGCCGAGGTGTTCCGGGCGGGGGTGCGGGCGCTGCCGCGCGGGCAGTCCGAGGCGGCCTACGCGCTGGGCCTGCGCAAGACCCAGGTCATGACGAACGTGCTGCTGCCGCAGGCGCTGCGCGCGATGCTGCCGACGATCCTCAGCCAGCTCGTCGTGGTGCTCAAGGACACCGCGCTCGGCTTCATCATCCTGTACCAGGAGCTGCTCTACCAGGCGCGCTTCCTCGGCAGCCAGGGCCAGCTCGGCGCCCCGATCCTGCAGGTCGCGATGGTGGTCGCGGTCATCTACATCGCGATGTGCCTGATCCTGTCGGGGCTGTCCAAGCTGCTGGAGAGGCGGCTGCGCCGGAGCCCGCGGGGCGGCGAGGCGCAGGCCCGCGAGGCGGAGCGCGAGGAGGAGTTCGCGGCGACCCTGTAGGACGCCCCCGAGCAGCCCTACCGGAGGTTCTCGACCCGCACCGGCTCGATCCCCTCGGCCTCGGGCAGCGCGAAGCCGAACACCTGGGCGTAGAAGCTCAGCTCGGCGTCGAGGGCGCGGCGGATGTTCTCCGAGCGCCGGAAGCCGTGCTGCTCGCCCGGGAACAGCAGGTACGCCACGGGCACCCCCCGGGCGCGGAGCGCGTCGACGATCGCCTCGGACTGGTTCGGCGGCACGATCGCATCCTCCGCGCCCTGCAGCACGATCAGCGGGGTGCGGAACAGCTCGACGTGGTGGATCGGCGAGCGCTCGCGGTACACCTCCCGGGCCGCCGGGTACGGCCCCACCAGCCCGTCGAGGTAGCGGCTCTCGAACTTGTGCGTGTCCGCGGCCAGCGCCTCCAGGTCGGCAACCCCGAAGTGGTCCGCCCCTGCGGAGAAGGGGGTGTCCTCGCGTGCCAGCGCGGCCAGGGTGGTGTACCCGCCGGCCGAGCCGCCGCGGATCGCCAGCCGCGCGCCGTCGACCCGCCCCGTCGTCGCCAGGTACCGGGCCGCGGCCAGGCAGTCCGCGACGTCGACGATGCCCCACGCGCCCTTGAGCTGCTCCCGGTAGGCCCGCCCGAAGCCGGTGGAGCCGCCGTAGTTGACGTCGACGACGCCGAAGCCACGGCTGGTCCAGTACTGCACCCCGACCGACAGCACCGGCAACGCCGCCGCGGTGGGCCCTCCGTGGATCACGACGAGCAGCGGCGGCAGGGCGCCCTCCGGCCCCCGGAACCCCGGGTTGGCGGGCGGGTAGTACAGCGCGTGCGCGGTGCGCGGTGTGCCCCCGCCGTCGACCGACGGGAAGGAGACCGCCTCGGGCACGGACAGGAAACCGTCGTCGATGCCGAGCTCGCGCGGCGCACGCAGGGTCTCCAGGTCGCCGTCGACGCTCACGACGTGCACGCCGGGCTCCTCCGTGGGCGTCCCGGCGACGACGAGCACACTGCCGACGCCGTACGGAACGACCGAGGCGACGGCCGAGAAGGGCAGGTCCAGCTCGGTGAACCCGCCGTCCGGCTCGCGGACCGCCAGCCCGTCGTAGCCCTTGCTCCAGCGCGCGAACACGACCCGCCCGCCCGGCAGCACCGCGTAGCGCGAGCTGCCCAGCTGCCAGCCCGGGACGCCGATCTCCGCGTCGAGCACCACGACGGGCTCGATGTCGTGCCCCGGCCGCCAGCGGTAGAGGTTCCACCAGCCGGTGCGGTCGGAGAGGAACCAGAGCGAGCCGTCCGGCTGCCAGGACGGCTCCGAGACCGACTCCCCCGGCCCGCCGGCGATGACCGCCTCGTCCCCGGTCTGCAGGTTGCGCCCCATCAGCACCGTGTCGTCCCACGGCATCGACGGGTGGTCCCACTGGATCCAGACCAGGCGCACCCCGTCCGGCGACAGCCGCGGGCTGGTCACGAAGTCCGGCCCGCTGACCAGCACCTCCGGCTCCGACGGCCGGTCCGCGGCCAGCCGGACGATCTCGTTGCGCACGGCCGCGGCGCCGCCCTCGGACGCGTGGCGCTCGCGGACGGCGAGGATCGCGGAGCCCTCCCGCGTGACGAACCCGTCGGCGTAGCGGTCCGCCCGGGGGAAGGCCGGCTCCGGGGTGAGCGGTTCGGGTGCCCCGCCGGGCGCGAGCCGGTACAGCCGCTGGTCGGTCCAGTTGGCGAACCAGACGACCCCCTCCCGCACCCACCAGGCGCCGCCGCCGTACTCGTGGACGCCGGTGCGCGCGTCGAACCCCTCGGGCAGCAGGTCCGTGGTGGCCCCGTCGGGCGTGCGGCGGACCAGCTGGGTGCGCCCGCCCTCGGTGGGCCGCGCCTCGGCCCAGATCACCGCGTCCCCGTCCGTCCGCGCGCCGGACAACCGCACCGAGGCCTCGACGACGAGCTCGGACGTGATCGGGGTCGGCCAGGAGCCGAAGGGCAGCACGGCGGCCGGGTCGTCCCGACCCGGGGTGGAGGGAGCGGTGTGCGCGGAGGTCACGCCGCAACGCTAGTGCCCGCCACCGACACTCCGCGATCACCCGCCGCGAACGGCGCGGTGGTGCCGTGCGGCGCGGTGGCGGGGTGGGGTCGTGGCAGCGCCGCGGTGGTGCCGGGTGGTGCCGTAGGGGGTGGGGTCGTGACGGTGCCGCGTGGTGTCGGGTGGTGCCGTCACGCCGCCGGTGGCCGGCGGCGCACCCGGGCCGCGGTGCGCAGCAACCCGGCGGCGCGGCGGAACTCCCCCGGCCGCAGCACGGGCAGGATCCCGACGGCGCCGGACAGGCCGGTCCACCAGCGCACCTGCCCGTCCGTGCGCAGGACGCCGACGGCGGGCGTGCGGCAGCCCGCGACGGCCGCCGGCAGGTTGGGGTAGATCTCGGCGAGCCGCGGCTCGGTGCAGGCGCGCACACGCACCTGCACCGTGACGCAGTCCGGGAGCTCCCGGGCGATGCGCGAACAGTGCGGGCAGGCGACGTCGTAGACCACCACGAGTTCCCGCACACGCGTCACGGGCGAAGGATTCCCGTCGGGGTCCGGGCGCCGAGAGCCGGGGTCGACCCCGATCCCGGGAGGTGCGGGGCCGCGTAGCGTGGGGGCGACCGCGCGGACAGGAGGCACCGACATGAGCCGGCCCGACGACCCACGCCCCGCCGACGACGCGACGCCCGAGCCGGTCGACGCGGACCCGAACCGGCTCACCCCGGCCGCCGGTGCCGAGTCGAGCGACGCCGAGCCGATCGACGCCGAGATCGTCGAGGAGACGACGCCGGTGCCCGCCGCCCCGCCCGCCCCCGGCACCCCGCCCGCCACCGGTTACACCGACGAGGGCGTGCCCACGCTGGACTACGTCCGGGACAAGATCGAGGGCCGCGCCGCCACGGCCGCGGGCTGGCAGGAGCTGGCCGGCGACACCGAGGCCGCCCGCACCGCCGACGAGCAGTTCGCCGACCGGGAACGCAAGGCCAAGGACAAGCTCGAGGAGATCCGCCGGTCCATGGGCCTCTGACCTCCACGAAATCCTGAACGAACGGCGCTCTCGCTCACATCTAGTGAGCGAGAGCGCCGTTCGTTCATGTCAGCGGCGGAAGAGCTTGTTGCCCAGCCAGACGATCGGGTCGTACTTGCGGTCCACGACCCGCTCCTTCATCGGGATCAGCGCGTTGTCGGTGATCTTGATGTGCTCGGGGCAGACCTCGGTGCAGCACTTCGTGATGTTGCAGTAGCCCAGGCCGTGGTCCTCCTGCGCGGTGTCGCGGCGGTCGGCGGCGTCGAGCGGGTGCATGTCCAGCTCGGCGATGCGCATGAGGTAGCGCGGGCCGGAGAAGGCCTCCTTGTTCTCCTCGTGGTCGCGCACCGCGTGGCAGGTGTTCTGGCACAGGTAGCACTCGATGCACTTGCGGAACTCCTGGCTCCGCTCCACGTCGACCTGCTGCATCCGGTACTCGCCGGGCGCCACCCCGGCCGGCGGCGCGAAGGCCGGCACCTCGCGCGCCTTGACGTAGTTGAACTCCACGTCCGTGACCAGGTCGCGGATCACCGGGAAGGTGCGCAGCGGGGTCACGGTGACGACCTCGTCGTCGGCGAAGGTCGACATGCGGGTCATGCACATCAGCCGCGGCCGGCCGTTGATCTCCGCCGAGCACGAGCCGCACTTGCCCGCCTTGCAGTTCCACCGCACGGCGAGATCGCCCGCCTCGGTCTGCTGCAGCCGGTGGATGATGTCGAGGACGACCTCGCCGTCGTTGACCTCGACCGGGTAGTCGACGAGGTCGCCGCCCTCGGCGTCCCCGCGCCAGACCCGGAAGTGGTGCCAGTGCGTGCTCACGCCTTCTCCCCCTGGTCGGCGCGGTGCCCGCCGAGCTCCTCGCCGGTGTAGTACTTCTTCAGCTCGTCGAGCTCGAACAGGTCGAACAGCTCGGGCCGCATCGGGATCTGCTCCTTGCGGGTCAGCTCGATGTTGTCCTCGCCGAGCGCCGAGCAGACCAGCAGGACGTGCCGCCAGTCGGAGTCCATCACCGGGAAGTCGTCCCGGGTGTGCCCGCCGCGGCTCTCCTGCCGCTCCAGCGCCGCCTTGGCCACGCACAGCGACACCAGCAGCATGTTCCGCAGGTCCAGGGCGAGGTGCCAGCCCGGGTTGAACTCCCGGTGCCCCTCCACGCTGACGGTGCGGGTGCGCGTGGCGATGTCCTCGAGCTTCTTGAGCGCCATCTCCATCTCGTCGGCCTTGCGGATGATCCCGACGAGCTCGTGCATGGTCTTCTGCAGCTCCAGCTGCACCACGAACGGGTTCTCGCCGCCGTCCGTCGCGCTGGAGAAGGGCAGCAGGGCCCGGTCGATCGCCGCCTCGACGTCCCCGGGCGCGACCTGCGGGACGGTACCGAGCGCGTCCGCGTACTGCGCCGCGCCGAGCCCGCACCGCCGCCCGAAGACGAGCAGGTCGGACAGCGAGTTGCCGCCGAGCCGGTTGGACCCGTGCATGCCGCCGGAGCACTCGCCCGCCGCGAACAGGCCCGGCACCGAGCTCATCCCGGTGTCCGGGTCGACCTCGATCCCACCCATCACGTAGTGGCAGGTGGGGCCGACCTCCATCGGCTCCTTGGTGATGTCGACGTCCGCCAGCTCCTTGAACTGGTGGTGCATGGACGGCAGCCGCTTGAGGATCTCCTCGGGCTTGAGTCGCGAGGCGATGTCGAGGAAGACGCCGCCGTGCGGGCTGCCGCGCCCGGCCTTGACCTCGGAGTTGATCGCCCGGGCGACCTCGTCGCGCGGCAGCAGCTCGGGCGGCCGGCGGTTGTTGTCCGGGTCGGTGTACCAGCGGTCCGCCTCCTCCTCGGTGGTGGCGTACTGCTCCTTGAACACGTCCGGCACGTACTCGAACATGAACCGCTTGCCCTCGGAGTTCCGGAGCACGCCGCCGTCGCCGCGGACCGACTCGGTGACGAGGATGCCCTTCACCGAGGGCGGCCAGACCATGCCCGTCGGGTGGAACTGCAGGAACTCCATGTTGATCAGCGTCGCGCCGGCGCGCAGGGCCAGCGCGTGGCCGTCGCCGGTGTACTCCCAGGAGTTCGAGGTGACCTGGTAGCTCTTGCCGACGCCGCCCGTCGCCATGACGATCGCCGGGGCGTCGAACCGAACGAACCGGCCGTCGTTGCGGAAGTAGCCGAAGCAGCCGGCGATGCGGCCGTCCGGGGTCGTGAAGAGCTCCGTGATCGTGCACTCGTGGAAGACGCGCAGGTGGGACTCGTAGTCCCCGGTCACCTTGTGGTCGTCCTGCTGCAGCGACACGATCTTCTGCTGCAGGGTGCGGATCAGCTCGAGCCCGGTGCGGTCGCCGACGTGCGCCAGCCGCGGGTAGGTGTGCCCGCCGAAGTTCCGCTGGCTGATCTTGCCGTCCTTGGTGCGGTCGAACAGCGCGCCGTAGGTCTCCAGCTCCCAGACGCGCTCGGGCGCCTCCTTGGCGTGCAGCTCGGCCATCCGCCAGTTGTTCAGGAACTTCCCGCCGCGCATGGTGTCGCGGTAGTGGACCTGCCAGTTGTCGTTCGGGTTCGCGTTGCCCATCGCCGCGGCGCAGCCGCCCTCGGCCATCACCGTGTGGGCCTTGCCGAACAGCGACTTCGAGATGATCGCGACCCGCTTGCCCTGCAACCTCGCCTCGATCGCCGCGCGCAGGCCGGCGCCCCCGGCGCCGATGACGACGACGTCGTACGCGTGCTGCTCGACTGTGCGGTCGGTCTGGTCGGTCATCGGTCTCACCCCACGATCCGCAGGTCGGGAATCCAGCCCGCGGAGACGCACATGACGTAGGCGTCCGTGATCGCGAGGCTGGCCAGCGTGATCCACGCCAGCTGCATGTGCTTGCCGTTGAGCTTGGTGACGAAGGTCCAGGCCCGGTACCGCAGCGGGTGCCGGGAGAAGTGGTTGAGCCGGCCGCCGACGATGCTGCGGCAGGAGTGGCAGGACACCGTGTACGCCCACAGCAGGATCACGTTGGCGAGCAGGATGATGTTGCCCAGGCCCAGCCCGAAGCTCCCGTCCGCCTTGATGAACGCCAGGATCGCGTCGTAGGTGTTGACGACCGAGATCAGGGCCGCGATGTAGAAGAAGTAGCGGTGCAGGTTCTGCAGGATCAGCGGGAAGCGGGTCTCGCCCGTGTACTTGCCGTGCGGCTCGGCGACCGCACAGGCCGGCGGGCTCGCCCAGAACGCCCGGTAGTAGGCCTTGCGGTAGTAGTAGCAGGTCAGCCGGAACAGCAGCAGGAACGGCAGGCTGATCAAGGCGTACGGCAGCCACGGCACGTCCGCTACGAACCGGCCGAAGTGCGCCGCCTGCTCGACGCAGCCGTAGGACACGCAGGGCGAGTAGAACGGCGTCAGGTAGTTGTACTCCGCGACGAAGTACCACTCCTGCATGAAGGCCCGGACGGTCGCGTAGAGGACCCACGCCCCGAGCCCGACCACGTTGAGCAACGGTGGGAGCCACCAGCGGTCGGTGCGGAGCGTCCGCGCCGCGATCCGGGCCCGGCCCGCGCCCCGCTGATCGGCGATGTCAGTGGTGGATGACACGTCGTCGTTGTCCCCGTCTTCTCCGGCGTCATTGCCTGCAGTGCGGATCACACGGAGGGTACGACGTGGGTCACACGCGGGAAGTGTCAGGTCGGGAACAAATGGGTAGTCGAGACGGACGTCACACTCCGTGGCGGCGCCCTCACGCAGCACGACGAGCCCGACCCCCACCTGGGGAATCGGGCTCGTCCGTGTTCGGTTGTCGGGCCGCCGGAGCGGGCCGTCAGGCCTTCTTGCGCCGCCCGCCGACGGTCGCCTTCAGGTAGTCGTGGTTCAGCTGGGAGATCACGTCGAGCGGGATCTCCTTCGGGCACGCCGTGGCGCAGGCACCGGTGTTGGTGCAGCCGCCGAAGCCGGCGTCGTCGTGCGTCTCGACCATGTTGACCACGCGCTCCCAGCGCTCCGGCTGACCCTGCGGCAGCTCGCCGAGGTGGGTCAGCTTCGCGCCGAGGAACAGCGAGGCGGAACCGTTGGGGCAGGCCGCCACGCAGGCGCCGCACTGGATGCAGTTCGCCGCGGCGAACGAGCGGTCCGCGTTGGCCTTCGGCACCGGAGTGGCGTGCGCCTCCGGGGCCGAGCCGGTGTTGACCGAGATGTAGCCGCCGGCCTGGATGATCTTGTCGAACGCGCTGCGGTCGACGACCAGGTCCTTGATCACCGGGAACGCGCCGGCCCGCCACGGCTCGACGGTGATGGTGGACCCGTCGTGGAACTTCCGCATGTGCAGCTGGCAGACGGTGGTGGCCTTCTCGGGGCCGTGCGGGTGCCCGTCGACGACCATGCTGCACGAGCCGCAGATGCCCTCGCGGCAGTCGTGGTCGAACGCGACGGGCTCCTCGCCCGAGAGGATCAGCTTCTCGTTCAGCACGTCGAGCAGCTCGAGGAACGACATGTCCTCGGTCGCGTCCTCGACGACGTACTCGACCATGCGGCCCTTGTCGACGGCGTCGCGCTGCCGCCAGACACGCAGGTTGACCTTCACTTGTAGCTCCGCTGGGTCGGGTGGACGTACTCGAACTCGAGCTCTTCCTTGTGCAGCACCGGGGCCGAGCCCCGACCGGTGTACTCCCACGCGGCCGCGTACGAGAAGTTCTCGTCGTCGCGCTGCGCCTCGCCGTCCTCGGTCTGGCTCTCGCCGCGGAAGTGGCCGCCGCAGGACTCCCTGCGGTGCAGGGCGTCCAGGCACATGAGCTCACCGAGCTCGAGGAAGTCGGCCACGCGGCCGGCCTTCTCCAGGCTCTGGTTGAGCTCCTGGCCGGTGCCCGGGATCTTGACGTTGTTCCAGAACTCGCGCCGCAGCTCGGGGATGAGCTCGAGCGCCTTGCGCAGCCCGTCCTCGGTGCGCTCCATGCCGCAGTAGTCCCACATGATGTGGCCCAGCTCGCGGTGGAAGGAGTCGACGGTCCGGGTGCCGTTGATCGACAGCAGCCTCTCGATGCGCTCGCGCACCTCGGTCTCCGCCTCGACGACCGCCGGGTCGTCCGGTGCCACCGGCGCCAGCTTGTTCGACGCCAGGTAGTCGCCGATCGTGACCGGCAGGACGAAGTAGCCGTCGGACAGGCCCTGCATCAGCGCGGACGCGCCGAGCCGGTTGGCTCCGTGGTCGGAGAAGTTCGCCTCGCCCGCCACGTACAGGCCCGGGATGGTGCTCTGCAGGTCGTAGTCGACCCACAGCCCGCCCATCGTGTAGTGCACCGCGGGGAAGATGCGCATCGGCACCTCGTACGGGTTCTCCCCGGTGATGCGCTCGTACATCTCGAAGAGGTTGCCGTACTTGGCCTCGACGGCCTTGCGCCCGAGCCGCTGGATCGCGTCGTCGAAGTCGAGGTAGACGCCCAGGCCGGTGGGACCGACGCCGCGCTTCTCGTCGCAGACCTCCTTCGCCGCACGCGACGCGATGTCACGCGGGACCAGGTTGCCGAACGACGGGTACTTCCGCTCCAGGAAGTAGTCGCGCTCCTCGTGCGGGATCTCCCGCGGGTCGCGGGTGTCGCCGATCTGCTTCGGGACCCACACGCGGCCGTCGTTGCGCAGCGACTCGGACATCAGGGTCAGCTTCGACTGGTGGTCGCCGGAGACCGGGATGCAGGTCGGGTGGATCTGGGTGAAGCAGGGGTTGGCGAACAGCGCGCCCTTGCGGTGCGCCCGCCACGTGGCGGTGACGTTCGAGCCCTTGGCGTTCGTCGACAGGTAGAAGACGTTGCCGTAGCCGCCGGTGGCCAGCACGACCGCATCGGCGAGGTGGCTCTCGATCTCGCCGGTGACCATGTCACGCACGACGACGCCACGCGCCCGGCCCTCGACCACGATCAGCTCGAGCATCTCGTGGCGCGAGTGGACGGTGACGGTGCCGGCGTTCACCTGCCGCTCCATCGCCTGGTAGGCGCCGAGCAGCAGCTGCTGGCCCGTCTGGCCGCGGGCGTAGAACGTGCGGGAGACCTGCACACCACCGAACGAGCGGGTGTCCAGCAGGCCGCTGTACTCACGGGCGAACGGGACGCCCTGGGCCACGCACTGGTCGATGATCTGCCGGCTGATCTCCGCCAGCCGGTGCACGTTCGACTCGCGGGCGCGGAAGTCGCCGCCCTTCACCGTGTCGTAGAACAGCCGGTAGACGCTGTCGCCGTCGTTGCGGTAGTTCTTCGCCGCGTTGATGCCGCCCTGCGCGGCGATCGAGTGCGCCCGCCGCGGGCTGTCCTGGTAGCAGAACGAGGTGACCTGGTAGCCGGCCTCGCCCAGGGTCGCCGCCGCGGCGCCGCCGGCCAGGCCGGTGCCCACGACGATGATGTGGACCTTCCGCTTGTTGGCCGGGTTGACCAGCTTGACGCCGAACTTGCGGCGCTCCCACCGCGTCTCGATCGGACCGTCGGGAGCGGCCTTGTCGACGACGGGAGCGCCGACGGTGTAGTCGGAGAAGCTCATATCAGATCCATCCGAGGGTGACGGAGATCGGGACGATCATGAAGCCCACGATCAGCACGCCGGCGAAACCCGTGGCGATCGCCTTCAGGATCGGCTCGCGCTTGTTGCTGTTCCAGCCGAAGGTCTGGACGGCGCTCCACAGCCCGTGGCGCAGGTGGAGGAACAGCGCGATCAGGGCGACGAGGTACCAGACCGTCACGTACCAGCGGCTCGGGGCGAAGTCCGCGTGCACGTTGTCCCACACGGCCAGGTGCTCGCCGTTGGGGTTCAGCGTCCCGGTCGTCAGGTCGAGGATGTGGTAGACGACGAAGAGCAGGATGATCACGCCGCCCCACCGCATGGTGCGGGTCGTGTAGTTGCCCTTCACCTTGTTGCCGGCCACGTACTTCACCGGGCGCGCCTTCTTCGCCCGCAGCGCCAGCACCGTCGCGGCCCAGATGTGCCCGACGACCGCCAGCGTGAGGACGACCCGGATCACCCAGACAAAGCCCTCGTTGCCCAGCAGGGGCTCGAGGATCGTCCGGATCCAGACCGCGTAGCCGTCGATGTTCTCGGGCCCGAAGAAGATCTGCAGGTTGCCGAGCATGTGCACGACGAGGTAGAGCACCAGCAGGACCGAGCTGACCGCGATCACGAACTTGAGCAGGACGGCGGGGATGCGCGGCTTCCTCGACCGCGCGGGCGCCGCCGCGGAGTTTGCCGGGGCCTTCTTGCCTGCCGAGCCCCTGTTAGACACCTGTGTCGCCACGCGGCCAGTGCACTACTCAGGAGTCCGAGCGTCCAATGCATGGAGTCGGCATGATCTATGCACGTACGCTATACACGTGACACTTCAGCAGCTGGCGTACTTCGTGGCGGTCGCCGACGTGCGCAGCTTCACTCGGGCGGCCGATCTCGTCGGTGTAGCGCAGCCCACACTCTCCCGGCAGCTCAGGGCCCTGGAGGACGATCTGGGGGCACCCCTGGTGAACCGCGGGAAGGACGTCACGCTGACCCCCGCGGGGGAGGCGGTGCTGCCGCTCGCCCGCCGCATGCTCGCCGACATGGACCTGGCGCGGACCTCGGTCGCCGAGCTCGTCGGATTGCGGACGGGCCGGGTGCGGGTCGGCGCGACCCCCTCGATGTGCATCGGCCTGCTCGCCGACGTGCTGCGCCTCTTCCACGAGCGGCACCCGGAGGTCCACCTCGAGCTGGCCGAGAACGGCTCGCAGTCCCTGGTGCGCGACCTCGCCCGCGGCGCCCTCGACGTCGCGCTGGTCATCGTGCCGCCCTCCGGCGTCGATCCCGCGCTGCACACGCTGCCCCTCCTGCGCGAACGGCTCTCCGTCGCCTCGCCGCGCTCCGGCCGCCCGCCGTCCTCCCGCGGGTCGATGACGGTGGCCGAACTGTCCCGGCGCTCGCTGGTCATGGTGCGGCAGGGCTACGACCTCCGCGAGGTCACACTCGACGCCTACCGCGCCGCCGGCGTCACGCCCAAGTTCGCGGTCGAGGGCGGCGAGATGGACGCCGTCCTCCGGCTCGTCGAGGCCGGCACCGGGGTCGCGGTGGTGCCGGACCTGGTGTTCGCCGGTCGCCCCCGGCTGCGCCGCACGGTGCTGACCCCGCCGCTGTACCGGACGGTCGCGCTCGCCCGCCGGACCGACATCGCCCCCACCCACGCGGCCCAGGCCTTCATCGACACCCTGCTCGCCTACATCGGATCGGTCGCCGCGACGGGCGGCCTCTCCGCCGACGTCCAGGTGCTGCGCCGGGCGGAGGAGTGAGAGGCCCGGTCAGCGGCTCCGCCGGGACGCGTCCCGGTTCAGCTCGGCACGCAGCCGGGTCAGCGTCTCGTCGGCCGCGACCACGGAGGGCTCGTCCTCCGCCGCGACGGCGAGGCACAGCGCGTCCGTGAGGACCGCGGCGGTCAGCCCCTCCCCCGTCAGCTCGCCCAGACCGTGCACCGCGTCGAGCACGACGTCCGCGCGATCCCCCAGCGCCGGCCCCAGCGTGTCCGTCACCAGCACAGAGCGGGCGCCGACGGCGCGGACGTGGCCGAGCACCACCTCCGCGTCGGTGGTGCGGCGGGCCGGGAGGTAGAGCACCACCACCGCGTCCGGCCCGAGGCCCACCAGGTCGTCGGCCAGCCGGAACCCGACCGCGCCGGTGGCCCGGGCCCGACGGCCGAGGCGGGTCAGCCGCAGCGCGAGCGCCCGTGCGACGAGCTCGGACGGCCCGATCCCGTAACCGACCACCTCACCCGCGGCGGCGAGCAGGGCCACCGCGGCGGAGAAGGCCTCCCCGTCGATCGCCGCGGCGGTGCGCGCCAGACGCTCCACGGCCTCGGCGAAGACGCGTTCGAGCAGGCCCGCCGAGGAGTCCGCCGCCACCCGCCGGACCTGTGCGGCGGGACCCGTCGCGTCGACCACCCGGTCCGTGAGGCTCTGCCGCAGCTCCGGCAGCCCCGCGAAGCCGAGCGTCCGGGCCGTCCGGACCACCGTCGCGTCGCTGGTGCCCGCACCCCCCGCGATCTGCTCGGCGGTCGCGAGGATCGCCTGGCGCGGATGGGCCAGCAGGTAGTCGACGACGCGCTGCTCGGCGTCCGTGAGCCGCACCCGCCGCATCCGCGCCTCGAGCGAGTCCGGCATCGCACCGCCCCCTGTAGTAGCCACTACATCGACTGCTCGCGCCACTGTAGTGTCCACGACATGACGACCGTCGGGTTTCTCGCCGCCCGGCCGGGCGCCGGCTGAGCACCTCGCCACGGCTCCTCCCCGACGTCCCGGCTGACACCACCACCCACCACCTCCCCCGCACCACGGAGAGGTTCCATGTCCCGCTTCACCCTGCGCCGCGCGCTGCTGCCGGTGCTCCTGCTCGGGCTCGTCGCGGCGTGCGCACAGCCCGTGCCCTCGCCGACCGGCTCCGGCAACGCCGAGGTCGCCACGGGCGGTGCCCGCTTCTCCACCGCCGACGCCGCCACCGCGGCGCTGGGTGCCGACGTCGGGCCCGGCGTGTTCCCCCGCACGGTCACGCACGCCCGCGGGACCACGCGGATCGAGGCCAGGCCCACCCGGGTGGTCGTCCTGGACACCGGTGAGCTCGACGACGTCCTCGCCCTCGGGGTGGCCCCGGTCGGCCTGGCCAGCCCGGACGGGAAGGTGCCCACCTATCTGGAGTCGAAGGTCGGCGACGCCGCCCGGCTCGGCACGCTCGACCCGCTGAACCTGGAGGCGGTCGCGGCGCTGGAGCCGGACCTGATCCTCGGCAGCCAGCTGCGCGTGGACCAGCTCTACGACCGGCTCTCGACCATCGCCCCCACCGTGCTGAGCATCCGCCCCGGCTTCCCGTGGAAGGAGAACCTGCGGCTCGCGGCCGCCGCGCTCGGCGAGGAGCAGAAGGCGGTCGACCTGCTCAACGGCTACCAGCGCCGGGCCGACGAGGTCCGCGCCGCGCTGGCGGGCGATCCGCCCACGATCTCGCTGGTCCGCTTCATGCCCGGCAGGCTCCGGCTCTACGGCAACCTCTCCTTCATCGGCGTGATCCTGCACGACGTCGGCCTCCCGCGGCCGCCGGTGCAGGACATCGAGGAGCTCGCCACGGAGATCTCGGAGGAGCGGATCGACCAGGCCGCGGGCGACCGGATCTTCTACTCCAGCTACGGCGACCCGACGACCACCGGGAAGGACGCCGTGGTCAACGGCGACCTGTGGTCCCGCATCCCCGCGGTGCAGGCGGGACGCGCCCAGGAGGTCGACGACAGCGTGTGGTTCCTCGGGCTCGGCCCGACCGGCGCGAACCTCGTGCTCGACGACCTGGCCCGCCTGCTCGGCTGAACGGTCCCGGCCCGGCTGCTCGGCCGGGCAGGCCGGGCCGCCGGCGGTCCGGTCGAGCCGGGCAGGCCCGGCCGCCGGGGTTCAGTCGAGGTCGGCGGGGCCGAGCTCGTCCTCGTCGGCCCCGTGCTCGGCGAGGGCGGTGCGCACGACCCGGTAGGCGATCGGGGGCGGGTAGCCCTTGCGGGCGAGCATGCCGAGCAGGCGGCGGCCGGCCTTCTGGCGGTCCTCCGGTCCGGACACGGTCACACCGCGGAGGCGGCGGTCGACGAGCTCGCGGGCGCGCTGCTCCTCGGCGGCGTCGTCGACCTCGGTGAGTGCGGTGTCGGCGACCTCCTTGGCGACGCCCTTGCGCCGCAGCTCCTGCGCGATCGCCCGGCGGCCCAGGCCCCGCGCCCGGTGTCGCGAGCGGACCCAGGCGTCGGCGAAGGCCTGGTCGTCGATGAGGCCGACCTCGTCGAAACGTTCGAGGACCTTCTCCGAGATCTCGCCGGCGACGCCCTTCTTCCGGAGCGCGGTGGCGAGCTCGTGCTTCGAGCGGGCGCGGTCGGTGAGCAGGCGCAGGCAGATCTCCTTGGCCGCCGCCTCCTGCTCCTCCGGGGTCCGCTCGTCCTGCGCGGGTCCGGCCTCCGCGGCCTCGCTCCCGCGCGACACGCCGCGGCGGCGCGCTCGGGTGCCGGCCGCGGCGTCGCCCTCGGCAGGCGCGGGGCCCGTCGCCCCACTGCCCGGTCCGCGGCGGCCCGGAGCGCCCTTCCGCCTGTCCCGGCGGATCCGCAGGTCCTCGATCGAGAGGATCGTGGCCCGCTCCGCCGGTGCCCCGAGCTCCCCGAGCTCGACAGCCTCGTGAGCGGCGGGCGAGCCGGGTTCGAGGTCGTCGAAGGAGACGACCGGGACCGCCTCCCGCGGTGCCGGCTCGAGATCCTCGGGCGACATCCGGCGCCCGGCGGGTCCGGACCGGAGCGGCGGCCCGCCCCGATCCTCGCCGGAGCTCGCCATGATCAGAAGTCGACGGGCGCGGGCAGCGGCTCGACCTGCTCGGCGTCGGCGTCGAGCACCGCGCCGATCCCGAGCTTCTCCTTGATCCGCTTCTCGATCTCCGCGGCGATGTCGGGGTTCTCCTTGAGGAACTTGCGGGCGTTCTCCTTGCCCTGCCCCATCTGGTCGCCCTCGTACGTGTACCAGGCGCCGGACTTGCGGATGATCCCCTGCTCGACGCCCACGTCGATCAGCGAGCCCTCGCGGCTGATGCCGACGCCGTACAGCACGTCGAACTCCGCCTGCTTGAACGGCGGGGCCACCTTGTTCTTCACGACCTTGACCCGGGTCCGGCTGCCGACCATGTCGGTGCCGTCCTTGAGGGTCTCGATGCGCCGGATGTCCAGCCGGACGGAGGCGTAGAACTTCAGCGCCTTGCCACCGGTCGTGGTCTCGGGGGACCCGAACATCACGCCGATCTTCTCGCGCAGCTGGTTGATGAAGATCGCGGTGGTGCCCGAGGCGCTGAGCGCACCGGTGATCTTCCGCAGCGCCTGGCTCATGAGGCGGGCCTGCAGACCGACGTGGCTGTCGCCCATCTCGCCCTCGATCTCGGCGCGCGGCACGAGCGCGGCCACCGAGTCGATGACGATGACGTCCAGCGCGCCGGAGCGGATCAGCATGTCCGCGATCTCCAGCGCCTGCTCACCGGTGTCCGGCTGCGAGACCAGCAGCTCGTCCGTGTTCACGCCGAGCGCCTTGGCGTACTCCGGGTCCAGCGCGTGCTCCGCGTCGATGAACGCGGCCGTGCCGCCCGCGGCCTGCGCGTTGGCCACCGCGTGCAGCGCGACGGTGGTCTTACCGCTGGACTCCGGGCCGTAGATCTCCACGACCCGGCCGCGCGGCAGGCCGCCGACGCCGAGCGCCACGTCGAGCGCGATCGACCCGGTGGGGATCACGCCGATCGGCGGGCGCGTGTCGTCCCCCAGGCGCATCACCGAACCCTTGCCGTGGTTCTTCTCGATCTGGGCGAGGGCGAGCTGGAGCGCCTTCTCGCGGTCGGGAGTGCTCATCTGACTACCTCGCTCGGTGCGGGACGGGCCTGTGTTCGCTGTGTTCGACGACTTCCGGGGAGCCACGGGGGAACCGTATTCGGTCCCACCGACAGTTCCGGTACTCGCGCCCCCGCTGTGGACAACCGGGGCCGGGTGTGGACACCACGCTATACGAACACGTGTTCGAGGCCGAGCCCGACACGCCGATCGGCTACCCTGCCGCGCCGAGCGGCGCCCCTCCCGCCGGACCGGGGCGGGACCACCCGGGTGGGACCACGAGCGACGGCTCAGTCGTCGCGCCCCAGCCGGCGGCCCTCCGGCACGTCGTAGGCCTCGCAGATCACCTGCCACACCCGCTTCGGGTCGATCCCGGCCTCGATGGCCTGCTCCGCGCTGCGCCCGCCGAGCTCGGCGAACACGTGGTCGCGCGCCAGCGAGGCCGCCCGCATCTCGCCGAACTCGTCGTGCATCAGGGTCCGGAAGTGGCTCAGTCGCACCCGGCCGAGGGTAGTGCGCTCACCGGGCGGCCCGCCGCCGGAACAGCAGGCCGCAGGCCAGCACGCCGAGCGCGGCCAGCCCGCCCCACCAGGCGACCGCGAGGAGCGGCGCCGCGCCGACCGGCGTGCCGAGCAGCAGCCCCCGCACCGCCTCGATCAGCGGCGTGACGGGCTGGTGCTCGGCGAACCCGCGGAGCACCGCGGGCATCGTGTCGGGCGGCACGAACCCGCTCGAGACGTAGGGCAGGAAGAGCAGCACGAACGACAGCGCCCCCGCCGCCTCGGCGCTCGTCACCAGCAGGCCGAACGCCGCCGCGAGCGCCGACACCCCGGCCATCAGCAACGCCAGCAGCCCCGCCGCGGCCAGCCAGTCGAGCGGCGTGGCGACCGGCCGGAACCCGAGCAGCAGGGCGACGGCGACCACCACCGCCGTCGAGACGAGGTTGCGCACCACACCCGCCACGACGTGGCCGGCCAGGACCGCGGACCCGACGACCGGCAGCGAGCGCACCCGGTCGATCACGCCCGTCGTCATGTCCTGGTTGACCCCGACCGCCGCCTGCGCCGATCCGTGCGCGGCGCAGAGCACGATCACCCCGGGCACGACGTAGGTCAGGTACTCGGTGCCCGTGTCCATCGCCCCGCCGAACACGTAGACGAAGACCAGCAGGATGAGCACCGGCAGCACGACGGCGACGACCGTGGCGTCGACACTGCGCGCCGAGTGCCGCAGGCTGCGCCCGACGAAGGTGCCGACGTCGAGCAGCACGCCGGGCGTCCGGGAGGCCGGGGACACCGGGGAGGACACCGCCGTGCTCATCGGACCACCGCCGGCGCCTCGGTGAGGGCCAGGAACACCTCGTCGAGCGTCGGCCGGTGCACCGAGACCCGCAGGACGGGCAGCCCGGCCACGACCTCCAGCAGCTCCCGGACCCCGGCGGCCGTGCCGTCCGTCGGGACGTGCAGGGAGAGGCCGTCCGCGTCCACCCGCGCCACGTACCCGCGCGCCTCGGCGACGCCGGTGGCGGCGGCCAGCGTGGCGACGTCGGGCAGCACCAGCTGCACCGTCTCCCCGCCGATGAGGGACTTCAGCTCGTCCGCCGTGCCCTCGGCGGCGACCCGGCCGGCGGCGAGCACGGCGATGCGGTCGGCGAGCCGGTCCGCCTCCTCGAGGTACTGGGTGGTCAGCAGGACCGTGACTCCGGACGCGGCCAGCTCGGCGACGGAGTCCCAGACGTCCCGGCGGCTGCGCGGGTCCAGCCCGGTGGTCGGCTCGTCGAGGAAGAGGACCTCGGGGTCGTCGACCAGGCCGAGCGCGATGTCGAGCCGGCGGGTCATGCCGCCGGAGTAGGTCGAGACGCGCCGGTCCGCCGCCTCCACCAGGTCGAACCGCTCCAGCAGCGCGGCCGCCCGCTCCCGTGCGGCCGCCTTCGTCAGGTGCCGCAGCCGGCCCGTCATCACGAGGTTCTCGCGCCCGGTGAGCACCTCGTCGACCGTGGCGTGCTGGCCGGTCAGGCTGATCGCCCGGCGGACCGCCACCGGCTCGACGAGCACGTCCCGCCCGGCGACGACGACGCGTCCCGCGTCGGGCCGCAGCAGGGTCGAGAGCACCTTGACCGTGGTGGTCTTGCCCGCGCCGTTCGGTCCGAGCAGCGCCGCGACGCTCCCCCGCTCGACGCGCAGGTCGATCCCGTCGAGCACGGGTCGCGTCCCGAACGACTTCCGGAGGCCCTCGACCTCGACTGTGTATGCCATACACATAGTATATGTCGTAAACACGTCGTAGGATCAAGCCCGATGGACGCGCTGTCACCGCTGGAGGCGGTCTGGAATGCCGGGCCCGGCCCCGCCGGCCGCGAGGGGCTCTCGCTCGCCCGGATCGTGGCCGCGGCGATCGAGCTCGCCGACGCGGAGGGCCTCGACGCGGTGTCGATGAGCCGGGTCGCGAAGGCCCTCGGGTTCACGCCGATGTCGCTCTACCGGCACGTGGGCAGCAAGGAGGAGCTGGTCCTGCACATGCAGGACGTCGCAGTCGGGCCGCCGCCGGCCGAGCTCGACCCGGCACCCGGCGCGGACTGGCGCGAGGGCGTGGAGCGCTGGGCCTGGGCGACGGTGCGCTGCATGCGCGCCCACCCGTGGATCCTGCAGACGCTCCCGATGCTGGGCCCGCCGGCCACGCCGAACCAGCTCACCTGGCTGGAGTACGGGCTGCGGACGTTGCGCCCGACGCCGCTGAGCGAGCCGGAGAAGCTGTACGTGATGCTGATGCTCAACGCACACACCTTCGGCGACCTGACCTTCCACGAGGCCGAGGCGGCGGACACCCCGGAGTCGGCCTACGAGAGCCTCTTCACCCGGTTCCTCGACCCCGCGCGCTTTCCCGCCCTGATCGAGGCGTTCGGGAAGGGCGCCTTCGCGGCGGGCCCGGACCCGGCGGAGGACCGGGACGCGCAGTTCCGGTTCGGGCTCGAGCGGATTCTCGACGGTGTGGCACGGCTGATCGAGGCCCGGGCAGGATCACGGCCGTGAGCGAGCACCTGATCGAGCAGGTCTGGACCGCGCTCGGCGGCGACCCGGCGGAACTCCCCCGGCTGACGACGAGCGGGCCCGCGCACACCCTGGCCGGCCGGTTCCCGGTGACGGCCTTCGGCACGGCGACGATCGGTGCCGCGCTGCTCGCGGCGACGCTCGACGACGGCCGGGCGGGCCGGGGCCGGCCCGTCGGGATCGACACCCGGCAGGTCGCGGTTGCGCTGCGCAGCCAGCGGTACCTGCGGCGGGAGGGGGTGAGCCCCGGCAACCCCTTCGACCCCCTGTCGGCCTTCCACCCCACCGCGGACGGCTGGCTGCGGCTGCACGCGAACTACCCCTGGCACGCCGCAGCGGCCCGACGGGTCCTGCACCTGTCCGCCGACGCCGGCCTCGAGGAGGTGCGGGCCGCGATCGCGGGATGGCCGAAGGTCGCGCTGGAGTCCGCGCTGCACGAGGCGGGCGGCGTCGCCGCGGCCACCCGGACCGAGGAGGAGTGGACCGCGACGGAGGCCGGGCGGACCGCCCGGGCCCTGCCCCTGGTCGACCGACGGCTGCTCGGCGAGGCCGCGCCGCGACCGGCCCGGCGGGCCCGGGTGCTGGACCTGACGCGGGTGATCGCGGGCCCGGTCGCCACCCGGTTCCTCGCGGCGCACGGCGCGGACGTGCTGAGGATCGATCCGCCGCACCGTCCGGAGCTCCCCGCCCAGGCCTGGGACACCCTGCCCGGCAAACGGTCCGCGATCGCCGAGCTGCCGGTGGAGGACCTGCTCGCGGGCGCGGACGTCGTCGTGACCGGGTACCGCCCCGGGGCCCTCGACCGCTTCGGGCTGGCCCCCGAGGAGCTGGCGGCGCGGCACCCCGGTCTCGTCGTCGTCACGCTGTCCGCCTGGGGACACACCGGGCCGTGGGCGCGGCGGCGGGGCTTCGACAGCCTCGTGCAGTCCGCGTGCGGGATCGGCGAGACCGAGCGCACCTCGCCCGACGGCCCGCCCGGCACACTGCCCGCGCAGGTCCTGGACCACGCGACCGGCTACCTCGGTGCGGCCGGGGCCCTGCTGGCGCTCGCCGCGCAACGCCGCGGGGGCGGGACCCACCACGTCCGGCTCGCCCTGGCGGGCACCGCGGCCTTCCTCCAGACGCTGCCGCGCACCGAGCCCGCCGCCGAGGAGGTCGATCCGGCGCCTTACCTGGAGGAGCTCGGCCCGTTCACGATCGCGTCGCCGCCCGGCACGGTCGACGGTCGGCCGCTGCACTGGCCCTCGCCCGCGGAGTACGGCGGCGCCCGGCCGGCGTGGCTACCCTGACCGGTATGTCCGATCCCACCGGCCTGTCGTCGCCGCTGGGGCAGGCGGTGGTCCTGCTGATGCTGCTGGCCTCGCTCACCCTGCTGATCCGGTGGTGGGTGCAGAACCGCAGGCGCTGAGCGCCCGCTCCGCCGCCGCGCGGGCCTGCGCCGGCGCCTCCGGGACGCCCCCCGCCGTGGCCAGCACGGTCGCGCCCTCGTAGAGCAGGTGCAGCTCCACGCCGAGCTCCGGCGGGAGGCCGGCCTCGCGCGCCAGCCCGACGAAGTACTCGCGCATCCACGCCTTCTCCTCCCGGATCACCCGCTCGGCGGGATGATCCGTGCCGCCGATCTCGGCGTAGGCGTTGACGAAGGCGCAGCCGCGGTCCTGGTCCCGCAGCCACAGCGCGAGGACGTCGAAGACCCCGGCGACGGACCGCCCGCGCATGTGCTCGAGCAGGAACGACCGCCAGTACTCCGCGCGCCGCTCCAGGTACAGCGCGACCAGCGCGTCCTTGGAGCCGAAGCGGTCGTAGAGCGTCTTCTTCGTGGTGCCCGCGGTCTCGGCGATGAGGTCGACGCCGACCGCGCGGATGCCGTGCCGGTAGAAGAGGCGGCTCGCCGCGGCGACGAGCTTCTCCCCGGCGGGGGTCAGGGTGTCCATACACTGCGAGTATACCGACCGGTGTGGTTACGTCGAGTCCATGAGGCGGGATGCGGTCGCGGGCGCGGCACTCGTGCTGTTCTGGAGCTCGGGGTTCGTCGGGGCGGAGCTCGGCACCGGGTACACCGGCGCCGACACCTTGCTGGCGTGGCGGTACGTGCTCGCCGCCGCCGTGTTGTGGCTGGTCGTGGCGGTGCGCCGGCCTCCACTGCCGCGCGGCGCCGTCGGCCGCCAGGCCCTGCTCGGCACCCTGTCCCAGGTGCTCTACCTGGGCGGCGTGGTCACGGGTGTCGGGCTCGGGGTCCCCGCGGGAACCGCCGCGCTGGTGGCCGCCCTGCAGCCGCTGGTCGTCGCGACGGCGGCGGGCCGGCTCCTCGGCGAACGCACCACGCGCCGGCAGCGGGTCGGGCTCGCGGTCGGGCTGGCCGGGGTGGCGCTGGTGGTGGCCGGCGACCTCGGCCCGGGCACCGCGCCGGCGTGGGCGTTCCTCCTGCCCGTGGGCGGGATGCTGGCGCTGTCGGCGGGGACCGTGCTGGAGCGCCGGATGCGGCCGCCGGAGGGCCCGCTCACCGCGATGGCCCTCCAGTCGACGACGGCGGCGGTGCTGTTCACCGCGGTGGCCGCCCTGGCCGGGAGCCTGCAGCCGCCGGCAGAGCCGGGGTTCTGGGGCGCGGTGGCCTGGGTGGTGGTCCTGTCCTCGTTCGGCGGCTACGGCTCGTACCTGGTGGTGCTGCGGCGCAGCGGGGCCACCCGGGTGTCCGCCCTGCTCTACCTGACCCCGCCCACGACGATGGTCTGGGCCTTCCTGATGTTCGGCGATGTCCCGGTCCTGCTGGCCCTGCCGGGCATCGCGCTGTGCGCGGTCGGCGTGTGGCTCGCGCTCGCCGGGGGCGGGACCGGCCGGGGCGGGACCGGGCGCCGCGACACCGGTCGGCGCGAAACTGTCGGTGTCCCGGCGCATCATGGGGACCGTGAGCTCGTTGGACGGTTTCTCCCCCGCCACCCGGGACTGGTTCCGGGGCGCCTTCGCGGCGCCCACGGCCGCCCAGGAGGGCGCGTGGAGCGCCGCCCAGGCGGGCCGGAACGCGCTGGTCGTGGCGCCCACGGGGTCCGGTAAGACCCTCGCCGCGTTCCTCTGGGCGCTGGACCGGCTGGCGTCGGAACCCGTGCCCGAGGAGCGCACCCGCCGCTGCCGGGTCCTGTACGTGTCGCCGCTGAAGGCCCTGGCGGTGGACGTCCAGCGCAACCTGCGGGCCCCGCTCACCGGCATGCGGCAGGAGGCGCAGCGGCGCGGCGACCCCGTTCCCGACATCACGGTCGGCATGCGCACCGGGGACACCCCGGCGGACGAGCGGCGCCAGTTCGCCCGCACCCCGCCGGACGTGCTGGTCACCACCCCGGAGTCGCTGTTCCTGCTGCTCACCTCGGCCGCGCGGGAGTCGCTGCGCGGCGTGGAGACGGTGATCCTGGACGAGGTGCACGCGGTCGCGGCCACCAAGCGCGGCGCGCACCTCGCGCTGTCCCTCGAACGGCTCGACGAGCTGCTGGAGAAGCCGGCCCAGCGGATCGGCCTGTCGGCCACCGTCCGCCCGCTGGACGAGGTGTCGACCTTCCTGTCCGGGGCGCGGCCGGTCGAGGTCGTCCACCCGCGGACGCCCAAGACGATCGAGGTGCGGGTCGAGGTCCCCGTGCCGGACCTGGCCGCGCTGGACGAGCGCCCGGCGCCGGGCAGCGCGGACGAGGAGGTCATCGGCTCCGCCGCCGGCGGCGCGCAGCGGCCCTCGATCTGGCCCGCGGTGGAGAAGCGCCTGCTCGACCTGGTGCGGGAGCACCGGTCCACCATCGTGTTCGCCAACTCGCGGCGGCTGGCCGAGCGGCTCACCGCGAAGCTCAACGAGCTGGCCGCGGAAGAGGCGGGCGAGGCCGTGGAGCTCGACCGGTTCCCGGCCGAGGCGATCGGCGAGTCCGGGGTGGGCGGCGGGGCGGCCCCGGTGGTGGCCAAGGCGCACCACGGGTCGATGTCCCGCGAGCAGCGGACCCTGGTCGAGGAGGAGCTCAAGAGCGGGCGGCTGCCCTGTGTGGTGGCGACGTCGAGCCTCGAGCTGGGCATCGACATGGGCGCCGTCGACCTCGTGGTGCAGGTCGAGGCGCCGCCGAGCGTCGCGTCCGGGCTGCAGCGCGTCGGCCGGGCCGGGCACCAGGTCGGCGCGGTGTCGCAGGGCGTGGTGTTCCCGAAGTTCCGCGGCGACCTGGTGTCCTGCGCGGTGGTGGCCGAGCGGATGAGCGGCGGGGCGATCGAGTCGATGCGCTACCCGCGCAACCCGCTCGACGTGCTGGCCCAGCAGGTCGTCGCCATGGTCGCGATGGACCCGTGGACCCTCGGCGAGCTGGCCGCCGTCGTCCGCCGCGCCGCCCCCTTCGCCGCCCTGCCGGACTCGGCGTTGCACTCGGTCCTGGACATGCTCGCCGGGCGGTACCCGTCCGAGGAGTTCGGCGAGCTGCGCGCGCGGATCACCTGGGACCGGGTCACGGACGAGCTGCGCGGCCGCCCCGGTGCCCAACGCCTGGCCGTCACCTCCGGCGGCACGATCCCCGACCGCGGCCTGTTCACCGTCATGACGCCGGGCGGGGCGGACGGGGCGGGCTCGCGGGTCGGCGAGCTCGACGAGGAGATGGTCTACGAATCCCGGGTCGGCGACACGTTCCTGCTCGGGACCTCGAGCTGGCGGGTCGAGGACATCACGCACGACCGCGTGATCGTCACGCCCGCGCCCGGCGAGCCGGCGCGCATGCCGTTCTGGAAGGGCGAGTCGATCGGCCGGCCGCTGGAGCTGGGCCGGGCGGTGGGGAAGTTCGTCCGGGAGATGGCCGGCCTGGAGGACGAGGAGGCCCGCGCCCGGGCCGCCGCGGCCGGGCTGGACGAGTGGGCCACCGACAACCTGCTGTCCTATCTGCGGGAACAGCGCGAGGCCACCCGGCACGTGCCGAGCGACCGCACGGTCCTGGTCGAGCGGTTCCGGGACGAGCTGGGCGACTGGCGGCTCGTCGTGCACTCGCCCTTCGGCTCGCAGGTCAACGGGCCGTGGGCGCTCGCGATCGCGGCCCGGATGCGGGAGAAGCGCGGGGTCGAGGTGCACGCCGCGGGCGCGGACGACGGGATCGTCCTCCGGCTGCCCGACGCGCTCGACGACAGCGGCGGCGAGGTCGTGCCGACCGCGGAGGACGTGCTGCTCGACCCGGGCGAGGTCGAGCAGATCGTGGTGGCCGAGCTCGGCAACTCGTCGCTGTTCGCCTCGCGGTTCCGCGAGTGCGCGGCCCGGGCGCTGCTGCTCCCGCGCCGCGACCCGAAGCGGCGCAGCCCACTGTGGCAGCAGCGGCAGCGCTCGGCGCAGCTGCTGGCCGTCGCCGGGAAGTTCGAGCAGTTCCCGATCACGCTCGAGGCGATGCGCGAGTGCGTGCAGGACGTCTACGACCTGCCGGGCCTGCGCGAGCTGATGTCCGACGTGGAGTCGCGCCGGGTCAAGGTGGTCGAGGTGGCCACCCCGCAGCCCTCGCCCTTCGCGCGGAGCCTGCTCTTCGGCTACATCGGGATGTTCCTGTACGAGATGGACGCGCCGCTGGCCGAGCGCCGCGCCGCCGCCCTCTCGCTCGACTCCACGCTGCTCGCCGAGCTGCTGGGGTCGGAGGCCATCCGCGAGCTGCTCGACCCCGAGGTGCTGGCCGAGGTCGGGGCGTCGCTGCAGCGCACCGCGGAGGACCGGCACGCGCGGGACGTCGAGGGCGCGGCCGACCTGCTGCGCTTCGTCGGCGACCTGTCCGAGGCCGACGGCCGGGCCCGCGGCGTCGATCCGGCCTGGTTCGCCGAGCTGGAGGCGCAGCGCCGGGCGATCCGGGTGCGGATCGCGGGCGAGGAGCGGTTCGTCGCGATCGAGGACGCCGGGCGCATCCGGGACGCGCTCGGCGCGCCGCTGCCCGTCGGCGTCCCGGAGACCTTCACCGAGCCGGTGCCGGACCCGCTCGGCGACCTCGTGCTGCGGTACGCGCGCACGCACGGCCCGTTCACGGCCGCGGAGTGCGCAGCGCGGTTCGGGCTCGGCGTCGCCGTGGTGGCCGGTGTGCTGGACCGGTTGACCGGGGTCGGGCGGCTGGTCCGGGGCGAGCTGCGCCCGCAGGCCGCCGGTGGCGGCGAGGGCTCGGTCGAGTACTGCGACGCCGAGGTCCTGCGCCGGCTGCGCCGGGCCTCGCTCGCGCGGCTGCGCGCCGAGGTCGAGCCGGTGGAGCAGCGTGCGCTCGGCCGGTTCCTGCCCGCGTGGCAGGGCGTCCGCACGAACGCGGGCGGCGAGCGGCGCGGCCGCATGCGCCGGGCCCCGGGCGCGGAGGACGTGCTCGGGGTGGTCGAGCAGCTGGCCGGCGCCCCGCTGCCGGCGAGCGCGCTGGAGTCGCTGATCCTGCCCGCCCGGCTGCCGGGCTACACCCCCGCCCTGCTCGACGAGCTCACCGCGGCCGGCGAGGTGACCTGGACCGGGTGCGGGCCGCTGGCCGGCAGCGACGGCTGGCTGGCGGTCGCCCCGGCGGACGTCGCGGACCTGCTGCTGCCCGAGCCGGACCTCGAGATCGCGGCCACCCCGCTGCACCGCGCCCTGCTCGCCGCGCTCGGCCTGCCCGAGCTCGGCGAGCCGGCGGTCGGCGGCGGCGCCCTGTTCTTCCGGCAGCTCGCCGACCAGGCCGGGCGCGCGCTCGTCGCGCAGGGCGAGGAGGCCCCGACGGACGAGGCGACGGTCACCGCGATCTGGGACCTCGTCTGGGCTGGGCTGCTCACCAACGACACCCTCGGCCCGCTACGCGCCCGGCTCGGCGGGGGCGGCCGCGGCTCCGGCAGCCGCGGCGGCCCCGCGCACCGGACCCGGCGCACCGCCTCCCGCGGGCGGTACGCGCAGCTGCGCGCCGGGCGCCCACCGATGCCGAGCCGGACCGGTCCGCCGTCCGTGGGCGGCCGGTGGGCGCTCGCGGTGGACCGCGAGCCCGATCCCACACGCCGGGCGCACGCACGGGCCGAGGCGTTCCTCGAGCGGCACGGTGTGCTCACCCGCGGTGCGTTGGGCACCGAGCGGGTGACCGGCGGTTTCGCGGCCGTCTACAAGGTCCTGCGGGCCATGGAGGACTCCGGGCGGGTGCGGCGCGGGTACGTGGTCGAGGGGCTCGGGGCGGCGCAGTTCGCCGTGCCCGGGGCCATCGACCGGATCCGGGCCCTGTCCAGCCCCGACGGCAGCCTCGGGGGGAGCGGTTCGGCGCCCGGCACCTCGGCGGCGGGCACCGCCGCGGCGGGCGGGTCGGCAACGAGCGGGTCCGGGCCGGGCGGGCGGCGGCAGTCCGACGGGTTCGAGGACTTCTCGGCCGACCTCCCCGAGGGCGTTGCGGGCGGGTACGAGCCGACCGACCATCTCGACGGGCGGCACTTCGCCGGCGCCGGCCGTGCCCCGCACGACGCGGGCAGCGGCTCCGGGCTGTCGCGCGTCGTCCTGGCGGCGGCCGATCCCGCGCAGCCCTACGGCGCGGCCCTGCCCTGGCCGGCGACCGTCGGCGACTCGAAGCACCGCCCGGGCCGCAAGGCGGGGGCGCTCGTGGTGCTCGTGGAGGGGGCGCCGACGCTCTACGTCGAGCGCGGCGGCAAGTCCCTGCTGTCCTTCACCACCGGGTACGAGGAGCTGTCCGCGGCCGCGCAGGCGCTCGCGGGCGCGGTGCACGAGGGCTGGCTGGGCACGCTCGCGGTGGAGCGGGCCGACGGGGGCGGCGCGCTGGGCTCGGAGCTGGCCGAGGTGCTCACGGAGGCGGGCTTCCGCGTCACGCCGAAGGGCCTTCGCCTGAGAGCCTGACGAGCGATCGTTCAGGCTTCCGGCGGATGCAGGCGACCGCATCACGGACGATGATCGGGCCACCGACTCCGATGCCGTGGGAGGTCCGACCCGTGACGACCGTCGAGTACGACTTCGACCCCGAGCTCGCCGCCGCCATCCCCGTACTGCCCGTCCTCGACGTCAGCGACCTGCCGGCCGCGCGTGCCACGCTGACCGAGCTGCGCGACCAGCTGCCCGCGCCGGACGAGACGGGCGTGACGGTCACCGAGGTGCGCGTACCGGGTCCCGAGGGCGCGCCCGACGTGCCGCTGCGGATCTACCGGCCGGACGTGCCCGCGGGCCCCGTCGGGATCTACGACGTGCACGGCGGCGGCTTCATCATGGGCGACCTCGACGGCAGCCACGCCGCCAACGTCGCGATCGCCCGGAGCGTCGGGGCCGTGCTGGTCACCGTGGACTACCGGCTGGCGCCCGAGCACCGGTTCCCGGCGGGTCTCGAGGACTGCTACGCCGGGCTCGTCTGGTTCGCCGAGCACGCCGAGGAGTACGGCGTGGACCCCGACCGGATCGCGATCCACGGGATCAGCGCGGGCGGGGGCCTGTGCGCCGCGCTCGCGCTGCTGGCCCGGGACCGCGGCGGCCCGGCGATCGCCTTCCAGTACCTGGGCGTCCCGGAGGTCGACGACCGGCTGGAGACGCCGAGCATGCGCGCCTTCACCGACACACCGATCTGGAACCGGCCGAACGCCGTCGTCAGCTGGGACTCCTACCTGGGCGAGGGCGTCCGCGGCACGAACGAGGTGTCGCCCTACGCCGCGCCCGCCCGGGCCACCGACCTGGCCGGCCTCCCGCCCGCCTACGTCTCGGTGATGGCCTTCGACCCCCTTCGCGACGAGGGCATCGCCTATGCGCTGGCCCTGCAGGCCGCCGGCGTGCCGGTGGAGCTGCACCTGTTCCCCGGGACCTTCCACGGGTCGTCGCTGATCGAGGACGCCACGATCTCGAAGCGGGAGGCCGCCGAGCGGGTCGCGGTGCTGCGCCAGGCGCTCGACCTGCCCCGGGGCGACTGACGGTCTAGCTGTCCCACCTACGGAGGTTGGTGACACGGCGGGCGACGTGACACGCCGAGGCTTATGATCTTGATGTAGGGAGGACCTCCGGGCGAGGTGTGGAGCTGTCGAGGAACCACAGCTCGGACCCCGGAGG